>NZ_JAFCMC010000006.1:0-310135 GCF_018130085.1 Bradyrhizobium sp. AUGA SZCCT0169
GATCACGGCATAAGCCGTAAAGCCATTGCGCAGGGAAGGCCGGGTGTTCTCCGCTGCCCTGTATGCTCGTGTGCAGCATTTCTTGTGCTAACCGCACACGGGACCGCGGGTGCAGCGCGCACCCGGTCTTCCCTGCGCCCTCATTTTCGAGGGCAAGGAATTTCTGGCAAAGCTCGGGCGCAATGCGTCGCGAGATCGCGAACACATATTCAGCTGTCATCACCCGCGCATGCGGGTGATCCAGTATCCCAGATTGAACTGAGAAGCCGCGGCGTACTGGATCCCCGCGTGCGCGGGGATGACAGCATGGTGTGGCGCTACACCATCGCCGTCATTGCGAGCGAAGCGAAGCAATCCATGCCTCGGCGCGCGGATAGGTGGATTGCTTCGCGGAGCCTGTCATCGGGCGCGCATTCGCGCGACCCGGTGGCTCGCAATGACGCGGAGAGAGCCATTAGCACCCGCGCATCATATGCTATCCTGCGCGCATCCGCCCTCCCCGCCAAACGGAATTTCCATTTGACCTCCGCTCCCTCCACGCCCCTCAACCGTCTCCGTCAGCAATGGCGCGAGAAGCGTCCGACCTTCGGCGCCATCGCGACCATCCCCTCGATCCAGACGGTGCAGATCATGGCCCGCACCGGGATTGACTGGATCATCGTCGATCTCGAACACGGCCCGATCGATCTCGGCTCAGCGCATGCGATGATCACGGCCACCTCAGGCACGCCCTGCGTGCCGATGGTGCGGATCGCGGCCAACGAGCCGCATCTGGCGAAGGCGCCGATGGACATCGGTGCGCTCGGCATCAATTTTCCGATGATCTGCAACGCGGCCGATGCCGAAAAGGCGGTACGCAGCGTGCGCTATCCGCCGAAGGGCGACCGGCTGTGGGGGCCGTTTCACGCGCCGTTCCGTTGGGGCGTGTCGATGCCGGACTACATGGCGACCGCCGACGATGACATGATCTGCATGATCACCATTGAACATGTCGAGGCGGTCAACCGCATCGACGAGATCATGGCAACGCCAGGCATCGACCTTGCGGTGATCGGCCCCGGCGACCTTGCGACATCCATCAACAAGCGTGGCCTGCCCGACGACCCCGAAGTGGTCGCGCTGATGCAGCGCGCCGAGGAAGGCATCTTCAAGAGCGGCGTACCGATCGGCGGCGTCGCGCGATCGGCCGAACAGGCCAATAAAATGATCGAGCGCGGGTATGTGGCGCTCGCGCTCGGCTTCGACTGGTCGCTGTTTCAGCGCGGCATCGCGGCGAGTTTTGAAGGGATCAAGCGTTAGCTGCACGCCCAGCTTTGCCGGCGGTGGTGTCGTGCTAGTCTTTACCCACAGGGAGAACAAACATCATGATCAGGAAAATTCTGCTCGGATTGACCGTCATAGCCTTCGCCGGCGCCGGGGTCGCGATTGCCCAGCAAAGCGGCATCAAGCGCACCCCGCTGCAAAAACTCGACTTCCCACCCGGCTACAACACCGTCACCGCGATTGCGGAAGTGCCTGCAGGCGGCGCGGCCGGCCGCCATACCCATCCCGGTGCCGAGACCGGCTATGTGCTCGAGGGCGAGCTTGAGCTCATCATCGACGGCAAGCCGCCCGTGAAGATCAAGGCCGGGGAATCCTACCAGATCCCGGAAGGCGTCGTTCACGACGCCAAGGCCGGCGACAAGCCCTTCAAAGTGCTTGGGGTTTACGTCGTCAAGGCGGGCGAACCCTTGGCCAAACCAGCGCCATAAGGCTGGAGCGTTTTCAAGCGAAGCATGCCCTCGGACTTGGTCCGTGGGTAGACTCGGTTCGCGTCAAGAAAACGGTTCAAAATAAGGCCCAGAGCTCCATTTCGATGCAATCGAAACGGAAAGGCTCTGGCGTCAAACCGGCCGGTTCGTGCTACATCAGGGCACTGGCGGGTCGTTGGGCCCGCTTGTTTTTCTGATTTGTTGATTGCAGGAACTTGAGCGGAGTCATGCGCGGAACGGTTCGAAAAATAACATTGCCGCGCCGTCTCGTCGCTGACCTCATGCATGCGTCGAAGCGCGTGCCGTTCGTCTCGCTGGCGCGGCCGCTCAATATCCGTGGCCTGCTGGAGGCGCGCGCGCAGGCCGCGGTGCGGCCGGGCTGGGCGGCGATCTTCGTCAAGGCGTTCGCGCTGGTCGCCAAGGAGCAACCGGTGCTGCGCACGCTGTACGTCAAATGGCCAATGCCTGCGTTCTACGAACTGCCGCGCAGCGTCGCGATGGTGGCGATCGCGCGCGTCGAGGACGGCCAGGATTGCGTGCTGCCGCAAAAGGTCACCGCACCCGATGAAATGTCGCTGGCGGAGGTCGACGCGATGATCCGGCATGCCAAGCAGGCGCCGATCGAACAGGTGCCGGCGTTCCGCAAAATCCTGCGCACGACGCGGCTGCCGCTGCCGCTGCGCCGGCTGTTCTGGGCGATCGGGCTGAATTTCGGCCGCCAGCGCGCCAATTATTTCGGCAGTTTCGGGGTCACGTCGGTGGCCGCCTATGGCGCCGGGCAGCTCCACGCCATGAGCCCGGGCCCCTTCGTGCTGAGCTACGGGGTCGAGAAACCGGACCAGACGATCGACGTCGTGTTACGCTGGGACCACCGGATTACCGATGCCGCCCTGATCGCCAAGGTGCTGAATCGGCTGGAACAGGTGCTGAACGCCGAAATCGCGGGGGAATTGCGGGCGAATCGGCAGCAAACCGAGCCAAAAGCGGTCCGGGCGGTCGCGACTTGACGGCCTCACGGCCGTCATCCCGGGGCGAAGCGAACCTCAGGGGTGCAATTGCACCTCTCGGGATCTCGAGATTCTCAGGTGCGCAATTGCGCACCATAGTTCAATGCTGCGCATTGCCCCGGAATGACGTGCCCAAATCGTTGACACAACGGCACTTCCCCCCTAATAACCCGCTTGCTCGCGGGCCGTTTTCGGCCCGCGTTGCGTTTCGCGACCCGTGGTCCTCCCCGAGCTTTCGAGGCGGACCTGTCGGCACCGGGAAGTTCCCGGCGCACAGGAGGGCGCGTCTCCTCAAAACTCAAACTTATCAAGAGGACGCGATGACTAAGCGCAGTGAGGCGAAGTACAAGATCGATCGCCGTATGGGCCAGAATATCTGGGGCCGCCCCAAGAGCCCCGTGAACCGCCGTGAATACGGCCCCGGCCAGCACGGCCAGCGCCGCAAGGGCAAGCTGTCCGACTTCGGCGTGCAGCTCCGCGCCAAGCAGAAGCTCAAGGGCTATTACGCCAACATTTCCGAGCGCCAGTTCCACGGCATCTATGTCGAAGCCGGCCGGATGAAGGGCGACACCGGTGAAAACCTGATCGGCCTGCTCGAGCGCCGCCTCGACACCGTGGTCTACCGCGCCAAGTTCGTCGCCACCATGTTCGCCGCGCGCCAGTTCATCAACCACGGCCACATCAAGGTGAACGGCCGCCGCGTCAACATTTCGAGCTACAAGGTCAAGCCCGGCGACGTCATCGAGATCAAGGAATCCTCCAAGCAGCTCACCCCGGTGCTGGAAGCAAGCCAGCTCGGCGAGCGCGACGTGCCCGACTTCATCGAAGCCGATCACTCCAAGATGACGGCGAAGTTCACCCGCATCCCGGCGCTGTCGGACGTGCCGTTCGCGGTGCAGATGGAGCCGCATCTGATCGTCGAATTCTATTCGCGCTGATCGGCGCGGATTTTCGAGCTACAAAGGCCCCGGGAAAACCGGGGCCTTTTTTCTGCCCCGCGGGGAAACGCCATGCGCTTGAGCGACTGCCACAACTTCCATGACTTCCGAAAGCTGGCGCAACGGCGCTTGCCCGGCCCGATCTTCAATTACATCGACGGCGCCGCCGACGACGAGGCGACGCTGCGCCAGAATACCCAAAGCTTCGAGCGCTGCGATCTGGTGCCCAACGTCCTGCGCGGCGTGGAGGCCATCGACATGTCGGTGACCGTGATGGGCCAGAAGCTGGCGATGCCGGTCTATTGCTCCCCGACTGCGCTGCAGCGCCTGTTCCACCATACCGGCGAGCGCGCGGTGGCTGCAGCAGCCGCGAAGTACGGCACGATGTTCGGCGTCTCCTCGCTCGGCACCGTCAGCCTCGAGGAACTGCGCAAGGCGCACGCTACGCCGCAGGTCTATCAGTTCTATTTTCACCGCGACCGCGGTCTCAACCGCGCCATGATGCAGCGGGCGAAGCAAGCCGGCGTCAACGTCATGATGCTGACGGTGGACAGCATCACCGGGGGAAATCGCGAACGCGATTTGCGAACCGGATTCTCGATTCCCTTCCGCCTGACGCTTGCCGGCATGGCCCAGTTCGCGATCAAGCCGATGTGGGGCATCAACTATCTCACTCATGAGGGCTTCAAACTGCCTCAGCTCGACGAGCACGTCGATATGAGCGGCGGCGCCATGTCGATCGGGCGCTACTTCACCGAAATGCTCGACCCGTCCATGACCTGGGACGACGTCGCTGAAATGGTGAAGCTATGGAACGGACAATTCTGCCTGAAGGGCATCATGTCGGTGGCCGATGCCAAACGCGCCGTCGAGATCGGCTGCACCGGCATCATCCTGTCCAACCATGGCGGCCGGCAGCTCGACGGTTCGCGGGCGGCGTTCGATCAGCTGGCTGAAATCGTCGATGCCGTCGGCGACCGGATCGATGTCATCATGGACGGCGGAATCCAGCGTGGCACCCATGTCCTGAAAGCATTGTCGCTGGGAGCCAAAGCGGTTGGCGTCGGGCGCTTCTATCTCTATCCTCTCGCCGCAGCCGGCCAGGCCGGCGTTGAGCGCGCACTCGGCCTGATGCGAGCGGAGATCGAGCGCGACATGAAGCTGATGGGGTGCAGATCGATCGACCAGTTGTCACGCGAAAATCTGCGCTTCAGATAATTCCTCCCTCTCCCCGTCATCTTGCAAATCACGAGAGTCAGTCATGACCCACTACACCCCTCCTCCGCGCGATCCCAAGGCAGCGCCGGTCCGTATCAACCTGCTGTCGGATACCCAGACCCGCCCCACGCCGGCGATGCGCGAGGCAATGGCGCGGGCCGAAGTCGGCGACGAACAGATCGGCGATGATCCGACCGTGAACCTGCTGTGCGAACGCGTCGCCGACCTGCTCGGCAAGGAAGCGGCCGTATTCATGCCGTCGGGCACCATGTGCAACGTCGCGGCGACCTTGTCCTGGTGCCGGCCGGGCGACGAGATCCTGGCGCATGTCAGCGCACATATCATCGCCCGCGAAGGTGGTGCGCATGCCGCCCTCGGCGGCTTCCAGATCACCCCGCTGCCGGGCGACGACGGGCAATTCTCGCCGGAGACGTTTCGTGCCGCGCTTCATCCGCGCTCGCGCTACCAGCCGCCGCAAACCGTCGTCAGCGTCGAACAAACAGCCAATATCGGCGGCGGCACGATCTGGAAGAAGGCCGCGCTGGATGAGATCGTCGAAATCGCCAAGGCCAACGGGCTCGTCACCCATATGGACGGTGCGCGACTGCTGAACGCCTGCGTCGCGTCGGGCATTTCCGCGCGCGACATGGCTGCGGGCTGGGATTCGACGTGGATCGATTTCTCCAAGGGCCTCGGTGCGCCTGTCGGCGGCGCCATCGCCGGCTCGCGCGATTTCATCGACAATGTCTGGCGCTGGAAGCAGCGGCTCGGCGGCTCGATGCGGCAGGCCGGCATTTGTGCAGCAGCCTGCGTCTACGCGCTCGACCATCACGTCGACCGCCTCGCCGACGATCACGCCAACGCGCGGGCGCTGGCGCGCGGCCTCTCGCAGATCAATGGCATCGAGGTGCAGCAGCCGGAAACCAACCTCGTGTTCTTCAAGCCTGACGGTGCCGGCATCCCGGGCGACAAGATGATCGAGGCTCTGCGCAAGCGCGGCGTGCTGCTGGCGATGATGGACGGCAGGATCCGTGCCTGCACCCATCTCGATGTGACGGCCGCGATGATCGAGGAGACGGTCGGTTTCGTGCGCGAGATCGTGCGCGGGGCTTGACGCTTACCTTCCCAACGCCTGATAGATCAGCGTCTTCAATGCAAGCTGAATGCGTCCGCGCTGCGACGGTGTCTGCACCATGAAAATCGCGAACATGTCGTCCTTGGGGTCGATGAAGAAGAACGTGCCCGCGACGCCATCCCAACGGTACTCGCCCAGCGGCCACGACGTGTTCGGCGGCACCGACGTGCGCACCGCAAAACCGAGGCCGAAGCCGCTCGTTTCGCCGGGATAGTAGGCATGGTCGCGCGCGATTTTCGTTTTCGCGCCGATGTGGTCGGACGTCATGAGCGCGATCGTCTCGGGCCTGAGGTAGCGACGGCCTTCGAAAGTGCCGCCATTCAGCAGCATCTGGGCGAAGCGAGCATAGTCGCCGATGGTGCCCACCATGCCGCCGCCGCCGGACTCCATCCGCCTCGGCTCCATCGGATCTCGGACGTTGGTGACCGGGCTGATCGCGCGATCGGTCGGCATCGGCTCGGCAATGCGTGGCCGCATTGCCGGATCGCTGACGATGAACGCCGTCTCGCTCATCCCGAGTGGGCCGAGCAACCGTTCCTTTTCGAACTCAAGCAGGGATTTTCCCGACGCCACCTCGATCACGCGCCCGAGCACGTCGGTGGAAAAGCCGTAGTCCCATCGCGTGCCTGGCTGCTCGACCAACGGCAGTTTTGCGACTTGCTCGGCAAATTCGGCATTGGTCAGGTTGCGGCGGATCAGACCGGCCTCGGCGTAGCGGGCGCGTACAAGACCTCCTCCCATGTAACCGTAAGGCAGGCCGGAGGTATGGCGCAGCAAATCGGTGATCGTAATGGGCCGTTCGAGCGGTTCCTCGACCAGCGTCAGCGTGCCGTCGTCGGCGCGCTTCTCGACGCCGACTTTTGTCGCCGCAAAGGCCGGGATGTATTTCGAGACCGGATCGTCGAGTCTTAATTTTCCGTCCTCGACCAGCATCATCGCCGCCACCGAGGTGATCGGCTTCGACATCGAATAGAGGCGGAAGATGGTATCCGCGCTCATCGGCAGTTTGGTCGCGACGTCGCGGACGCCGAAGCTCTCGAAATACACCGGCTTGCCGTGCTGCTGGATCAGCAGGATCGCACCGGGGATTGTGCCGGCCGCGATTTCGTTGCGGATATAGTCGCCGACGCGCGTCAGGCCTTCGCGCGAAAAGCTTCCCGCGCCCGGCGCAGGCTCGCTGGCACCCACGACATGCGACGAGACGAGGACGACGAATGCGGCCAGCGCCGCTGCGAACAAACCGCGGAGCTTCACGCCGTCAATTCTCCAGCGCCTCATAGACCAGCTGCTTGAGGGTGCGCTGGACGCGTTGCCGCTCGGTTGGCGTCTGCTCAAGAACCACGAAGAACATTTCCTGCTTGCGGTCGATCACCATGTAGCAACCCGAGGCGCCGTCCCATTTCAGCTCGCCCAGCGATCCCGGCGGCGGCGGCTTGGCGTTACCGGGATCGGTGCGCACGGCAAATCCAAGCCCCATGCCGAAGCCGTCACCGGGAAAATAGAAATAATCCCGCTCGACGCCGGAATTCTTGCCGGTATGGTCCGATGCCATCAACTCGAACGTCTTCGGGCTCAGATAGGTCTTGCCCTCGAACGTCCCGCCATTGAGCAGCATTTGCGCAAAGCGCGAAAAGTCCGGCATGGTCGAGACCATGCCGCCGCTGGCGGATTCCCATTTCTGGCGAACCTCGGTCCGGTACTGGCGGCCGACACGGAAATCACTGTCGTTCGGCACCGGCTGGGCGAGCCGTTGCAACCGCTCCGGTTCGGTGACGAAGAAGCCGGTGTCGGTCATGCCGAGCGGATCGAGCAGCTTTTCCTTCTCGATCTCGAGCAAGGATTTTCCGGACACGATCTCCATGATCCGTCCCAGGATGTCGGTGGAATGGCCGTACTGCCAGAGCGCGCCCGGCTGGTTGTGCAGCGGCAGCTTGGCGATCCGTTCGGCGAACTCGGCGAGATCGAATTCGCCTGCGTAGAGGTTGGCTTCCTTGTAGGCCTTGCGCACCAGACTGTCGCCATAGAAGCCATAGGTGATGCCGGAGGTGTGGCGCAACAGGTCGAGGATGGTAATGGGCCGGGTCATCGGCACCAGTTCGAGCATCCTGTTGCCGTCCTCGGCCTTTTTCTCCACGCCGACCTTCATGTTAGCGAAGGACGGAATGTATTTCGAGACGGGATCGTCGAGCTTGATCTTGCCGTCCTGGATCAGCTGCATCGCCACGACTGAGGTGATCGCCTTGGTCAGCGAAGACAGGCGGAAGATGGTCTTGTCCGTGATCGGCGTCTTGGAGACCACATCCTGCACGCCGAAGGTCTGGTGATAGACCGGCTTGCCGCGCTGCTGGATCAGGACGTTCGCACCGGCGATCTTGCCGGTTGCGACCTCGTTTGCGAAGAATTCGCTGATCTTGGCGAGTTTTGCTTCATTGAAGCGCGCACCCGCCGGCATATCGAAGGTGCCCCCGGCGCGGGCCAGCGGCGGCACGCTTAACGTCAGCGCGCCACAAACGAGCGCGCGCAGCACTTGACGTGAATTCATTGGACCCCTCCCCGGAATTCGCCCGGGGAGTGTAGCGGTCGCGTGTCATCAGGCACAAGGGCTCCCGAAGGCAGCCAGCGCCGATTCATGCAGACGGGCGCTATCCTCGGAGAAGCAGCAAAAAATCACGCTGGTCATTTCGGGTGCCGTGGCCAGCGCATCGACCACGGTTGCGACCGCGATCCCGGCCGCGCGTTCGGCGGGGAAGCGATAGATCCCGGTTGAAATCGCCGGAAAGGCCACGGAGGCAAGATCGTGCTTTCGGCAAAGTTCGATCGAGCGGCGATAGCACGAGGCGAGCAAATCGTCTTCGCCAAGGTTACCGCCGTTCCAAACCGGTCCAACTGTGTGGATCACATGTTGGGCCTTGAGCCGGTAGCCCCGGGTGATTTTGGCATCGCCGGTCGCACAACCATTCAGCGTGCGACACTCGGCCAACAGTTCAGGTCCGGCCGCCCGATGGATCGCCCCATCGACGCCGCCCCCGCCGAGCAGGGACGAATTCGCGGCGTTGACGATGGCGTCAACGCGCAAGCTGGTGATGTCGGCAACGATGACTTCCAGCCGCGCCTTGCCGATCTGGCGCGCGGTCGAACTCAGGCTGAAGCCGCCGTGTTGACGGCGACGCCCTTGTCGGCGAACAGCTGCTGCAATTCACCGGCCTGGAACATCTCGCGGATGATGTCGCAACCGCCGATGAACTCGCCCTTGACGTAGAGCTGCGGAATCGTCGGCCAGTTGGAGTAGGTCTTGATGCCGTCGCGCAGATCGGCGGATTCCAGAACGTTCAGGCCCTTGTAGCCGACGCCCACGTGATCGAGGATCTGGACCACCTGCCCCGAGAAACCGCACTGCGGAAACTGCGGCGTTCCCTTCATGAACAGCACGACGTCGTTCGACTTCACTTCGTTGTCGATGAATTGCTCGATGCTCATATTCGCTTCCTTTTGGGGCACAGCCCCCTGCGGCTAAGCCTTACTTACGGGCCGGCTCGTCCGATTCAACCCCGATACTGGTCATATATGTAGCCCAAACCGTTGTGCATCCAAAGTAAAATGGCGAGGAGCTGGCATGCGCGGCCTTGCCGCGGCGCCCAAAAGGCCGGGCGGCTCATAGTTTGATGGCATCAATATCACGGCGCCGGGAGGCTTTTTTCCCGGATGGGAACCCCTATCTAGGACGGACTGTCCGTCAGGAACCTGTCTGCCAGAGAAACGTTCTCTCCCGAACCGGAGCCACCAGTGACGAAATCAGTAGCCGCGGCCGCGTTAGCCACCCCCACCCCGTCACTCTTTTCCGATTCCGGCACCCTAGCCCAGCGACTGGTCGACGCCTATCTCGCAGTCCGGGACGAGACCGAGCGCCGGGCCGCGCCCCTGTCCCCCGAGGATCAGCTGATCCAGTCGATGCCGGACGCCAGCCCGGCAAAGTGGCACCGCGCTCATACCACCTGGTTTTTCGAGCAATTCCTGCTCGGCGAGCATTGCGAGGGCTATCGGGTTTTTCACCCCGACTACGCCTTCCTGTTCAACTCCTATTATGTCAGTGCCGGCCCCCGCCATGCCCGCCACCAGCGCGGTCACCTGACGCGCCCGACAGCCGACGAAGTCACCGCCTATCGGCGCCATGTCGATGCCGCCGTCGTCAAATTCTTCCAGACCGCGCGCGAGGACGTGCTTTCCGGACTGGTGCCGCTGGTCGAAGTCGGTCTCAACCACGAGCAGCAGCATCAGGAATTGATGCTCACCGACATCCTGCACGCCTTCGCCCAGAACCCGATCCCGCCGGCCTATGATGCGGCGTGGCGCTTCCCTGCCCCGACACGGGGCGGTGACGAATGGATCGCCCTCAACGAAGGCATCCATACCGTCGGGCATACCGACGACAGTTTTCATTTCGACAATGAGAAGCCCGCCCACCGCGCGCTGGTCGGCCCGGTGAAACTCGCCCGCAACCTCGTCACCAACGCCGAATGGCTCGCCTTCATGAAGGACGACGGCTACGCGACGGCGACGCTGTGGCTGATGGACGGTTTTGCCACCGTGAACAACGAGCAATGGCAGGCGCCCGGCCACTGGCGCCAGGTTGGCGGCGAATGGAAGATCATGACGCTCGGCGGATTGCAGCCGATCGATCCGTCCGCTCCGGTCAGCCATGTCAGTTATTACGAGGCGGATGCATTCGCGCGCTGGAGCGGAAAGCATCTGCCGACCGAGATGGAATGGGAAGTCGCGGCACGGGCCGGCCTGTTGAACGACGCCTTCGGTATCGTCTGGCAGTGGACCCGCAGTTCCTACTCACCCTATCCCGGCTATCGCGCCATCGAAGGCGCGCTCGGCGAATATAACGGCAAGTTCATGGTCAACCAACTGGTGCTGCGCGGGTCGTCGCTTGCAACTCCGGCCGGTCACAGCCGTATCACCTATCGCAACTTCTTTTATCCGCACCACCGCTGGCAATTCACGGGATTGCGCCTTGCAGACTACGCCTGACCTTTCTCAAGCATGATCCGGAACGGCGACGACGCCTTTCCGAACCAGATCACGCCCAACCGATGATCAAAAGCGCGCCGGGAAGCGCGTTCAGGAGAGTATCATGAATGTGCATGCCCCCGCTTTGGCCCTCACGCACGAGTTCGATGAACAGACTACGGCGTTTGCGGAAGACGTGATCGGCAACCTCGCGCAGCATCCCAAGCGGCTGTCGCCGAAATATTTCTACGACGTCACGGGGTCGGAGCTGTTCGAACAGATCACGGTGCTGCCGGAATATTATCCGACCCGTACCGAACTTGGCATTCTGCGCGACCGCGGCGATGCGATCGCCGCGATCATCGCGAAGGGGGCGGCGCTGGTGGAATTCGGCGCCGGCGCCACCACGAAGGTGCGCCTGCTGCTGGAACGCAGCGACTTCGGCGCCTACGTCCCGGTCGATATATCCGGTGACTTCCTCAAGGCGCAGGCCGACGCGCTGCGCAAGGATTTCCCCGGTCTCAACGTCTATCCGGTGGCCGCGGATTTCACGGCACCGTTCGCGCTGCCGGCCGAGATCGCCAATATGCCGAAGCTCGGCTTCTTTCCGGGATCGACGCTCGGCAATTTCGAGCCGAATGAAGCCAGCGCCTTCCTGCGCACCGCCCGCGAGATCCTCGGCGACGGCGCGCAGATGATCGTCGGCGTCGATCTCGAGAAGGATGAGCGCGTGCTGTATGACGCCTACAATGATTCAGCCGGCGTTACCGCGCGCTTCAATCTCAATGTGCTAGTGCGCATCAACCGCGAGCTCGGCGGCAATTTCGATCTCTCCGCCTTCACCCACCGCTCGATCTACAATCGCGACCGCCATCGCATCGAGATGCATCTGATCAGCCGCAAAGCGCAGAACGTGCGCGTGCTCGGGCACAATTTCTCGTTCCGCCCTGGCGAGAGCATCCACACGGAGAACAGCTACAAATACAGCTTCGAGCGCTTCACCGCGCTGGCGCGTGGCGCGGGCTGGAAGGTGCGGGAGTCCTGGACCGACAAGAACAGGATGTTCTCGGTGCACGCGCTGGCGGCCTTGGACTGAGCCCTCACGTTTTCGCCCCGGACTTGCCGCGCGCCGACCGCGGCTTGCGCGTGGGTATGATCCGTGGCGAAGGCATCATCCAATGATCGGACAATCGCTCGGCGCCGAGAAGCCAGCCGTGAATGATCCGCCATTTGTCCTGCCCGCGAGATTGGAAATCCAATAGCGGCGACCCGTCGTCCTGCAGCTCGTAGAAGAATCGCAGCGAGTCCTTGCCGGTGGGGCCGCCAGGATCGATCGCCTGCGTCAGTATCCAGTCATCCCACTGCTGGAGTATCAGGGCACGTGCTTCGCTTTGTTTCATCGGCGCGCGTTCTCGGCCACGGGCATGCCGTGGGGACTGAGTTGACCGCGCTGGTCAGATTGTACTTGCGAACAAGGTGGCAGCGCCGCCGCGCATCAGCCCCTTCGTCGTCTCGTATGAAAGCAAATGCTTAACAAATTTGCAATTTCGTCATTCTGCGCCAGCAATTCGCTGCAGCAGCGCTGTCGTTTCCCCTTCGAAATGTCCAAATTTTGACGCCGACTCAGCCAATCCTGCTCCGACGACTTGGCTGGGGTTGAGTTCGTGCCAGGGGATCTAGTTATGGGGAATGCGTATCCGACGTCCAGGAGCCAGAAGCACCGCTTCGGACCTTTATCGGCGCAAGTCGATGAAGACGAGGGAGCTGATTCCGAGGCGAGCGCCGCGCTGGCGTCGCTGATCGAGGAAAACGTCAGGCTTCGTGCCCTTGTGGTCCAATTGTCCGACCTCGTCCTGAAGAACCTCGTCGCTCAGAAGTAGTGCCGTTCGCGACGGCGCGCCGGTCACGCGACCGGCCCACACTACTCGGGCGTGTCGGACCTGAGCGAGATCGATTCCCACACCGCGACCACCACCATGATCGCGGTCGTGAGCAGCGAGAGCCATAGCGGCGACAGGTCGTGCGCGAACCAGGCCAGTCCGCACAGCACGATGATACCGACACCATGCGAGAGCTGCAGAAATCCGCGAAAACTGTGCTTGAACAGGATCGTCCCGATCAGGAACAGCAGCGGTCCGCCGGTCGCGCTCAGCACCGTCCTGAGATCGGAATGACCGCCCGGGTGCTTCAGCACCAGTTCGTCGGCCACTGCCGTGACGATAATCCCCGCCACGATCGGCATGTGCAGGTAAGTATAGGCGAGCCGCGCCAGCCGCCCCGGTTCGCTCGATTTTGAAATCTGTTCGGATCCCGCTTCGGCGCCCTTGTTGAAGTAGATCCACCACATCGCCAGGGTGCCGACAAAGGCTGACACGAAGGCCGTGACATTTTCGATCGTCCAGGTCAGCTCGGCAAAAGTAGCACCCGTCACAATGATGGATTCGCCGAGCGCGATGATGATGAACCCCGCGCAGCGTTCGGCCATGTGGCCGCCCTCGATCACCCAATCGGCAACCGAAGACGCGCCGTACCGGGGTATCCAGAACCGCACCGCCGGCGACAGATATTCGATGACGAGCGCGATCCCCCACAGCACCAGCCGGGTTTCGCCCTTCGCAAATCCACCCGCGATCCAGAACACCGCCGACAACGCCAGCCACGACGTGATCCGGATCGCATTCATCCGCGCCAGAGGACGCGACGGTGGCGTCGCGACCCACAGAAACACGGTCTTGCCGACCTGCATCGCGGCATAGGCCACCGCGAACCACAGCCCGCGGTCGTCAAACGCCTTCGGAATCGAGGTTGAGAGCACGAGCCCGCCGAGCGTCAGCGCAAACAGCAGCAGCCGGACGGGGGTCTTTTCGGGATTGAGCCAGTTGGTGATCCAGGAGGTGTAGACCCACACCCACCAGACCGCGAGGAACAGCATCGTGACCTGCAGCGCGCCCAACGGCGTGAAATGGCCGAGCAGGCTGTGCGAGATCTGTGTGACCGCAAAGACGAAGACGAGGTCGAAGAACAGCTCGGCGTAAGTCACCCGGCTGTGCTGGTGCGGCACGATCGGTCGGAACAGCGCGCCGTGTGCATCCGCCGCCATTGGCGCGCCTCCGAGGTTCGGTCAGCCTTCGGGCACCCCAGGTCCGCCAGGTACCCCGGTTTGCAGCGCCAGTGCGTGCAGCACGCCGCCCATCTGCCCCTTGAGCGACTGGTAGACGATCTGGTGTTGCTGGACCCTCGACTTGCCGCGGAAGGACTCAGAAATCACGGTCGCGGCGTAGTGATCGCCGTCGCCGGCCAGATCGCGGATCGTCACCTCGGCATCGGGTATGGCTGCCTTGATCATCGATTCGATATCGTGGGCGTCCATCGGCATTCCAGCATGTCTCCGTCAGATGTTGCGAATCACGGCCAGCTCTCGCGACCGTGACGACCAAACCTAGCGCGTACGCCCTTCTAGGTCATCCTGCCCGGCACTATATCCCGGGTTCAAACCTTTTAAACCATTCAGGCTGAGGCGTCCGGTCACATCCGGCTGACCCAAAAAGAGGCCAAGAACCATGAAACTTCCCGGTCCCGACCATCCGATCACGATTGCGGCCAATCCCAAGCGCGTCCGGGTTTCGGCCGGCGGCGTGGTCATCGCCGACACTACCCAGGCCCTCACTCTCAAGGAGGCGCGCTATCCGGCGGTGCAATATGTGCCGCGCAGCGACGTCAATATGGCGCTGTTGGCCCGCACCGAGCGGACCACGCATTGTCCCTACAAGGGGGACGCGAACTATTTCAGCATCAACGCCGACGGCAAGACATTGGAGAATTCGATCTGGACCTATGAGACGCCGTTCCCGGCGATGGCAGAGATCGCCGGCCATCTGGCGTTCTATCCGGACAAGGTCAAGATCGAGGAAGTGGCCTGAGGGCCTGATCCGACGGCCAAGGCGCTGACGGCTGGATCGTCAGGCGCGAAGTCGCGCTTCGCGCTTTTTGCCATGCGGCGAAATTCCGAATCGTGTTCAGTCGCATGTCGCGACATTTTTATCGAATGAACGACGATGCCGCGCCGCGGGGCTTGATGATTCGCCTTGCTGATCGGGTTCCCGGCTGCAACATTCCGGACAAACAGCGGCTGGGGAGGCGCGCATGACTTCGATTTCCACCGTGGGGCATGCCGACGCCCACGCGGTGCCAAAAGCCAAATCGCGAAACCTTTCGCTCGATCGCGCCCGCACCTTCCTGACGCTGGTGGTGCTGCTGCACCACGCCGTCATCCCGTACACCTACTACGGTCACACCGACTCGAAGTCATTCTTCGGCTTCGACATGATCGTGCTCGCCACCGACAGTTTCTTCATGGCGATGTTCTTTTTCCTGTCTGGCCTGTTCGCATGGTCCGGCATTGCCCGAAAGGGACCGCTGAATTATTTGCAGGATCGCCTGTTTCGGCTTGCCCTGCCATTCGCGATCTGCGCGCTGACCGTCATTCCGATCGCCTATTACGCCATTTCCCTGCGGCAGCATCCCGAGGTCAGCTTCGCTTCATTCTGGTGGAAAACCGTCACCGTCGGACCCTGGCCGAGCGGACCGATCTGGTTCCTTTGGGTCTTGCTCGGCTTCGATCTGGTTGCTTGCCTGTTGTATCGGCTGTCACCCAACCTTCTCGATCCGATCAATCGCCTCTCGCTGCACGGTCGCCGCCGGCCCGCGGTGTTCTTCGCGGTCATGGTTGCCGTCACCGCGGCGTTCTACATTCCCGGGCGGGTTCACTACGGTGCCAGCGATTGGTTCGAGTTCGGGCCGTTCTCGGTCCAGCACGGCCGCGTGATGCTCTACGCAACCTACTTCTTTTTCGGCGCCGGCATCGGCGTTGCGATGATGGATCGCGGGCTGCTCGCGGCTGACGGCCGGATGGCGAAGGTCAGCTGGGATTGGATGATCCTGGCGATCGTTCCGTATTACCTCATGTGGGTGCTGATCTCCATCAAGCGCGAAAACCTGGGGAATCCAGCAGACCTGCCCGACTGGTATGAAGGGGCCTATGCTGTCTGCTTCACTGTCTTCAGCGTGGCCATCCTGTTCCTGATCCTGGCCTATTTCCTGAGGTTCGCCAACTCCGGCAGGAGCGTACTCGATCCGATGCAGGGCGATGCCTACGGCATGTTCCTGGTGCACTATCCGATCGCGCTGTGGCTGCAGTATTGGCTGTTCGATTTCAATATGCCTGCGACCGTGAAAGCCCCCATCGGATTCGTATTAACGGTCGCGTTCAGCTGGGCGTTGACGCGCGCGCTGCGGCAGATTCCGGGTGCGAAGCGGGTGCTTTGAACTTGAGCCGTCATTCCGGGGCGATGCGGAGCATCGAACCCGAAATCTCGAGATTCCCCGATGTGCAATTACACATCTGAGGTCTGGTCCTACGGACCATCCCGGCATGACTGTAGGGTTAAGACGCCTTGCCGCTCATGTAAGCCGGCAGCCAGCTTTCGAACGCCGTGTTGAGCGAGGCCACCGCGACCGGTGCTTCACCGGCCACCGCGATCGCATCGCCGCCAGTGGTGCCGATCCGCGCGCAGGGCACCCCGGCGCCCTTCATCTTCGCCAGCACCAGTCCGACATCGGCCGCCGGCACCGTCACGATGTAGCGTGCCTGGTCTTCGCCGAACCAGTAGCCGTGCGGCACGATCGAGGCCGGCGCCGCCAACAGCTGCGCACCGATGCCGCTCGCAATTGCCATCTCGGCGAGCGCGATCAGAAGTCCGCCGTCGGAAACGTCATGCACCGCGGTTGCGGTGCCGGCGTGGATCATGCCGCGCACCACGTCGCCATTGCGCTTTTCGGCGGCGAGGTCCACCGGCGGCGGCGCGCCCTCTTCGCGACCGCAGACATCGCGCAGATAGACGGACTGTCCGAGCCAGCCCTGCGTGTCACCGATCAACAGGATCGCCTCGCCTGCCGCCTTGAAGGCGAGCGTCGCGGACTTGGTGAAATCGTCGAGCAGCCCGACGCCGCCGATCGAGGGCGTCGGCAGGATGCCGCGGCCGTTGGTCTCGTTGTAGAGCGAGACATTGCCGGACACGACGGGGAAGTCGAGCGAACGACAGGCTTCCGCAATACCCTTCAGGCAGCCGACGAACTGGCCCATGATCTCGGGCCGTTCCGGATTGCCGAAATTCAGATTGTCGGTGATCGCGAGCGGCCGTCCGCCGACCGCGGTGATGTTGCGCCAGGCCTCGGCTACCGCCTGCTTGCCGCCTTCGAACGGATCCGCTTCGCAATAACGCGGCGTCACGTCGACAGTGAGCGCAAGCCCCTTCGGTCCGTCCTGCACCCGCACGACGGCGGCATCGCCACCCGGGCGCTGCACCGTATTGCCGAGGATGACGTGGTCGTACTGCTCCCAGACCCAGCGCCGCGAGCAGAGCTCGGGCGTCGCTATCAGCTTTTCCAGTGCTTCCGAAATGCCGATCGGCGGCTTGACGTCCTGCGCGCGCACCACCGGCAACAATGCGGATGCGACATGCGGCCGGTCGTACAACGGCGCCTCGTCGCCCAATTCCTTGATCGGCAAATCGGCCATGACGTCGCCGCCATGCTTCACCACAAAGCGCTTGCTCGGCGTGGTGTAGCCGACGACGGCGAAATCGAGCCCCCATTTGCGGAAGATCGCCTCGGCCTCTTGTTCCTTCTCGGGCTTCAGCACCATGAGCATGCGCTCCTGGCTTTCCGAGAGCATCATCTCATAGGCGCTCATGCCGGTTTCACGCGTCGGCACCGCGTCGAGATCGAGGTCGACGCCGAGATCGCCCTTGGCGCCCATCTCGACCGCCGAACAGGTCAGCCCGGCCGCGCCCATGTCCTGGATCGCGATCACGCAATCGGCTTCCATGATTTCGAGGCAGGCTTCCAGCAGCAGCTTTTCCGCAAAGGGATCGCCGACCTGCACTGTGGGGCGCTTCTCGGCGCTGTCATCGTCGAATTCGGCCGACGCCATCGACGCGCCGTGAATGCCGTCACGGCCGGTCTTGGATCCCAAATAGACGATCGGCATGTTCACGCCGGAGGCCGCGGCGTAGAAGATCTTGTCGGTGTCGGCGAGGCCGACGGCCATCGCATTGACCAGGATGTTGCCGTCATAGCGGGTGTGGAAACGCACCTGCCCGCCAACCGTCGGCACGCCGAACGAATTGCCGTAACCGCCGACGCCCGCGACCACACCCGACACCAGATGACGGGTTTTGGGATGCTCCGGCGCGCCAAAGGAGAGCGCATTGAGGCACGCGATCGGCCGCGCGCCCATCGTGAACACGTCGCGCAAAATGCCGCCGACCCCGGTGGTCGCGCCCTGATAGGGCTCGATATAGCTCGGGTGGTTGTGGCTCTCCATCTTGAACACGACCGCCAGGCCGTCGCCGATGTCGATCACCCCGGCGTTCTCGCCCGGACCCTGGATCACCCAGGGCGCCTTGGTCGGCAGCCCGCGCAGATGGATGCGCGAGGATTTGTACGAGCAGTGCTCGTTCCACATCGCGGAAAAAATCCCGAGTTCGGTGAAACTCGGCACCCGACCGATCAGCTTGAGGATGCGCTCATACTCGTCCGGCTTGAGACCATGGCTGGCGACGAGTTCGGGGGTGATCTGGGGCTCGTTCATGGGTCCCTTAATAGGAAGATCGGGGGGCTGGGAAAAGGCCTTTTAGGACGCATTTCCGGCCTGTCCAGAGCTTTACGGCGGGCCGGCCGGGATCGGCGTTTGCACATCACGCCTGGATCGGATTTAAGGACTTAAACCTGCAAAGGAAGGCCCAATTTCGTGAATGACCTCTCCAATACTGCATTCGTCAAACGTCCCGACCTGCACGTTGAAACCGAGGGCGAATTCGCCGGCTGGCGCACCTGGACCCGTGACAATTTCGAAACCCATAGCGGGCCGTTCTGGCACCGGGTGGAGGAAGACGGCCGGGTCCGCTGCGCCTTCCGCGTCGAGAAAAAACACCTCAACGGCCAGCGCAACGTCCATGGCGGCTGCTTCATGACCTTTGCGGATTACTGCCTGTTCGCGCTGGCCTCGCCGGTGCTGCAGGGGTCGGGCGTGACGGTGGCATTTGGCTGCGAATTCCTCGATGCGGCACACGAAGGCGAACTGGTCGAATGCGAGGGTGAGATCACCCGCGCCGGCGGCTCCCTGATCTTCCTGCGCGGGGTGCTGAAATCGGGCGAGCGGTCGCTGTTCACCTTTTCCGGCACCATCAAGCGGGTGAAGCGGAAGCCGCCGATGGACGCAGGTGCCGTTGCCACCTAGCATTCCCCCGGGGAAGCACAGCTGGCGAGATTATGCGCTGCTGCTGGCGCTGGCGTGCTGCTGGAGTTCGACCTATCCGCTGACCAAGATCGGCCTCGGCTCGATCCCGCCGATCACCTTCATCTCGGCCCGTTCGCTGATCGCGGCCGCATTCCTCCTCGTCATCCTGTACGCGCGCGGATTACGGCTCCCGATCGATGCCAGGGCCTGGAAGCTGTTCGCCTTCCAGCAGAGCATCAACTCGACCATCCCGTTTTTGATGATCACCTGGGCGCAGCAATATGTGCCGGCGTCGAGCGCCGTGGTGCTGGCCTCGACGACGCCTATTTTCGCCTTCCTGATCACCTGGGGCATCACCCGGCACGAGCCGGCGACGCTGTTGAAGCTGGTTGGGGCCATCCTCGGCCTCGCCGGAACGGCGGCGATCATCGGGCTCGATGCGCTCGGCGGTCTCAGCAAGGACGTGTTCGCCGAAATCGTCATCCTTGTCGCCACCCTCTCCTTTGCCTGCGCCACCATCTTCGGGCTGCGGCTGACCGATTACGATCCGATGGTGGTGGTGGCGGCCGGCTCGCTGCTGTTCGGCGGCTTCGTGCTGCTGCCGGCATCGCTGATCGTCGATCATCCCTGGACGTTGCGGCCGACGGCGGAAGCCCTGGCGGCGACCGTCGCAATGGGCATCTTCTCGAGCGCGTTCGGACTGATGCTGTTCTATATGTGCCTGAGCCGGCTCGGCACGCTCACCACCAACGCGCAAGGCTATCTGCGCATACCGATCGGTGTCGGTCTTTCGGTGCTGCTGCTCGGTGAATCCGTGCCGGCGAATCTCGCGCTCGGACTGTTACTGGTCATGGCCGGCGTCGCCGCGATGACCATTCCCGGCGATCGCTATGGCAAGTGGATCGACCGGCTGCGCGGCAGATCGAAGGCCCGGCAACCTTGACCGAACATCGAAGGGGATGGCCGCCTATTTCTTCTCTTCCAACAGCTTGCGGTATTTCTCGACGTCGCGCGTCACGAGCTGCTGCAGCACTTCCGGGGTATGCTCATTGGCGTCGGGGGCGACGGTCGACAGATCGTGAAAGCGCTTTTTGACGGCATCGCTCTCCACCGCGCTCTTCGCTGCGGCATTCAATTTCGCGATGATCGCCGGCGGCGTGCCTTTTGGGGCGAACAGGCCGTTCCAGCCTTGCGCCTCGAATTCGGGAAGCCCCGCTTCCACCGACGTCGGCAGTTCCGGCAAGGTCGCGAGCCGCACCGTCGAGCCGACCACCATTGCCTTGACGAGCTTGTCGTCGATCGCCTGCGACACGGAAGCCGCGGCATCGCAGACGCCATCGATCTGGCCGCCGATCGCGTCCGTCAGCGCGGGAGCCGCGCCACGATAGCCGACCAGTGTGACATCGATGCCGGCGGCCTGCACAAAGCTCTTGCAGATCAGGAAATTCGACGAGCCGACGCCGGCATGTCCGAGATTGATCTTGCCGGGATTTTTCTTAGCAAAGGCGATGAATTCCTGAAGATTCCTGGCCGGAAAATCCTTGCGCAACGCGACGATGCCGAAGGTCTTCGCCACCATCGCGATCGGCACGAAGGAGTCCGGCGTGAATGACAGTTTCGGATAGATCGTATAGGTCGCCGCGCTGGTGCCGGCATTGCCGATGGCAATGGCGTAACCATCTGCCTCGGCGCGGGCCGCCCGCGCCAGCGCGATCGAGCCGCCGGCGCCCACGATATTCTCGATCACGATCGGCTGTCCGAGTGATTTCGCCATCTCCTCGGCGACCACGCGCGCGATCACGTCAGAGGTGCCGCCGGCCGCGAACGGCACGATCATGGTGACGGGACGTTTTGGGTAATCCTGCGCGTGGGCGGCGGTGGAAACGAGCAGGGCCGCCGCGAGAAGCGAAAGCCGCCGTCCCACGGCGGCAATCACGCCGCTTTTTCCAGATGCGCGACGAGGCCAGCGAACAGACCGCGGCCGTCGGTGCAGCCCATGATGTCTTCAACGTGGTTTTCCGGATGCGGCATCATGCCGAGCACGTTGCCGCGCTCGTTGACGATACCGGCGATCGATTGCGCCGCGCCATTGATGTTGGAGGTATCGTCGACAACGCCGTCGGCGGAGCAATAGCGGTAGAGCACCCGCCCCTCGCCCTGGAGGCGTTTCACGGTCTCTTCATCGGCCGCGTAATTGCCTTCGCCATGCGCCACCGGCACGCGGATCACCTGGCCGGCATTGTAGCCGCGCGTGAACGGAGTGTCCGAGCGCTCGACCCGCAAATGCACGTCCCGGCAAATGAATTTCAGTTTTGAGTTGCGCATCAGGATGCCGGGCAGCAGGCCGGATTCGCATAGGATCTGAAAGCCGTTGCAGACCCCGAGCACGAGGCCGCCACTGGCGGCAAAATCCCGCACCGCGTCCATCACGGGCGCCCGCGCCGCAATGGCGCCGCAGCGCAGATAGTCACCATAGGAAAACCCGCCAGGCACCACCACGAGATCGGTACCCTTGGGCAGCGCAGTCTCGGCATGCCAGACCATCGCGGCCTCGTTGCCCGATGCGAGTTTAAGCGCCCGCGCCATGTCGCGTTCGCGATTGATGCCAGGGAAGACGAGAATTGCGGATTTCATGTCAGATTCGGAACATCACTAAGTTCAAGTCGTCGCTCAATACGGTCCAGACGACCTTCGTATCGGACCAACGTCGCGTGTATCCCCGAAATCTCTTGGAACACACTCGTAATCTCTTGACGAATGCCGTTCTGGGACGTGCGCAACGCCTGCATCTCTTGCTTTTGCTCGTCGAGCTTGCCATCGACTTGCGCCAGTCGCGCTTGGACCGATTTCAACACCTCTAGCATCAGATCTGCCGTCGCGTCGGCCATCGCACCTAATCCCTAGGCTTTCAACTCGATAGCATAATTCTCGATCACGGTGTTCGCCAAGAGCTTGTCGGCGGCGTCTTTCAACGCCGCCTCGGCCTTGGCCTTGTCCGAGCCTGACAGTTCGATGTCGAACACCTTGCCCTGACGGACGCTGGCGACGCCGTCAACGCCGAGCGATTTCAGCGCGCCTTCGATGGCCTTGCCCTGCGGATCGAGAATGCCGGACTTCAAGGTAACGGTAACACGTGCTTTCACAGGACCTGCCTCAGCTCTTCACCAGCACCGGACCCGTACCCGCCGGCCGCTCGTTCTCCATCAGGATACCCAGACGCTTTGCCACCTCGGTATAGGCCTCCAGGAGACCACCGAGATCCCTGCGGAAACGATCCTTGTCGAGCTTCTCGTTCGACTTGATGTCCCACAGCCGGCATGAGTCGGGCGAGATCTCGTCGGCGACGATGATCCGCATCATTTCGTTCTCGAACAGGCGGCCACATTCCATCTTGAAATCGACCAGACGGATGCCGATGCCCAGAAACAACCCGGTCAGGAAGTCGTTGACGCGGATGGCGAGCGCCATGATGTCGTCGATTTCCTGCGGCGTCGCCCAGCCGAATGCGGTGATGTGCTCCTCGGACACCATCGGGTCGTTGAGCTGGTCGTTCTTGTAATAAAACTCGATGATCGAGCGCGGCAGCTGGGTGCCTTCCTCGATGCCGAGGCGCTGCGACAGCGATCCCGCCGCCACGTTTCGCACCACCACCTCCAGCGGCACGATCTCGACCTCGCGAATCAGCTGCTCGCGCATGTTAAGGCGGCGGATGAAATGGGTCGGCACCCCGATGTCGTTGAGGTGCTGAAACAGGTACTCCGAAATCCGGTTGTTGAGGACACCCTTGCCCTCGATCACCTGGTGTTTCTTGGCATTGAACGCGGTCGCATCGTCCTTGAAGTGCTGGATCAGGGTTCCCGGCTCCGGGCCTTCATACAGGACCTTGGCCTTGCCTTCATAAATGCGGCGTCGACGGCTCATAGGGATGTACCGTGTTTTGTTGAAATCCATGAATTTGGTGTGCTCCGGATGACAAGGGTTTACGACCACGACGGAGCTGCCGTGAAGGCCAGGAACCTGATCTTAACCAACTGGAAACAGAACAAGAACCAAGCCTGTTGGCAACCTATCCGATTGGGCTATCCAGCACAATCGACACGACCCAATTGGGCCCAACTTATACCTGTAGACTGCGGCTTAACGGCCCGTTGTTTTGCCGATTCGCCCCCTCTATCTAGGTAGGCGACGGGGCCGCCACAACGCGGCCCCCGCGTGCATCTGGCAGGGATTGGAACTCAAATATGAGCACTTTCGACAAGCGCGAAGAAGGTTTCGAGAAGAAATTCGCTCTCGATGCGGATCAGAAGTTCAAGGCCGAGGCGCGCCGCAACCGGCTCCTCGGAACCTGGATCGCAGAAAAGCTCGGAATTACCGGCGACGCCGCCACTGCCTACGCCAAGGAAGTGGTCGCCGCCGATTTCGAGGAAGCCGGCGATTCCGACGTCATTCGCAAGGTGATGGGCGATATCAAGGCCAAGGGCGTCGCCCTCACCGAGCAGGAACTCCGCGCCAAGATGGACGAGCTGATGGCGACCGCCGTCGCCCAGGTGAAGGCGGGGACGTAAGCCTGCGAATAGGGAGTGGCGAATAGCGAATAGAAACTTCGCTACTCGCCATTCGCCATTCGCGCCTTCAAAATCTCCAGGAACCGCCGCGACGCCGCGCTGAGAAAGCCGCCGCGGCGGGTCACCGTCACGACGTCTTGGCTTGCCTTGAGATCGCCGACACGGATGGTCGAGATCGAGCCGTATTTCAGTTCTTCTGCAGCGTTGCTTTCCGAGAGCAATGCGATGCCAAGGCCGGCTTCGACCAGACGCTTCTGGGCGGTGAGGCTGTCGACCGGCGTCCAGCTGATCTCCCCCAATCCATGGGTTTGAAACAGCGCAAACACATGTGACGCCGTGATCTCGCGCCGCCGCGGCAGTATCGGAAACGCGATCCAGCGTTCGCCGCGCAAATCGGCCAGTTTGGCGACCCGCCGGCCGGCGCGCGGATGATCGGCCGCGCACACGACCTGAAGCCGTTCGGCTTGCACCAATTCGCAATCGAGATCGCGCGAGCCGTCGCGGTCGTAGCGCAGGCCGATGGTGGCCTCGCCGCGCCGGATCAGATCGCTGACCTCTGCGCTGGTCGCCGTGCGCAACGTCAATTCGACACCAGGATATTCGGCGGCAAACCGCTTGAGGATTTCGGAGAGACGGCCGCCCGCCAGCGTGCCGACCACGGCGAGTGCGACCGGTCCGGAATCCGGCCGCGCCAAGGCACGCACCGCATTTTCGGCGTCCTGCGCGGCGGCGACCGCGCGCTCGGCATACGGCACCATCACCCGCCCCGCATCGCTCAGCATCGTCCGACCTGCGATCCGCTCGAACAAGGGCACGCCGAGCTCCTGTTCGAGCAGCGCGATACGCCGGGATATCGCCGGCTGCGAGCGGTGCAGCGCTTTGGCGGCGCTCGAGATTCCACCGCGGCGGTGAACCGTCAGGAAGGTGCTGAGCGCGTCGCTGTCCATTTTCCGGTCCATGCAAAAAGCTGATGATGGGAAGAGAAATAACAAATTAGACTGATGGAAGGAAGCCTCCTACGTTTGGCCGCGAAGCAACCAATTGAGGGAAAGACCATGCGCAGCCAGATGGAAAAAGCCGAACTGTTCCGCGCCCTGCACGCGCGGCCCGGCGCCTTCATCATCCCCAACCCGTGGGACTCCGGCACCGCCAAACTACTCGCCGCGATGGGTTTTGAGGCGCTTGCGACCACGAGCCTCGGGCTTGCCAACACGCTCGGCAGCGCCACTGTCAGCCTCGATGCCATCATCGAGAATTGCCGTGCCATTGCTGACGCGACCGACCTGCCCGTTAATGCCGATCTGGAGAATTGCGGCGCCGATGACCCGAAGACTGCCGCCAAGGCCATCGCGCGCGCGGCCGATGCCGGCGTGGTCGGTGGCTCGATCGAGGATTCAACCGGCGATCCCCGGCGGCCGATTTACGATTTCGCCCTCGCCGTCGAGCGGGTGCATGCGGCGGTCGAGGCCGCCCGCGCGCTGCCCTTCCCGTTCACGCTGACGGCGCGGGCCGAGAACCTGCTGCACGGCCGCAACGATCTCGACGACACCATCAAGCGCTTGCAGGCGTTCGAGGCCGCCGGCGCCGACGTGCTTTATTCGCCTGGCGTGCACGACATCGACACCATCCGCACCGTGGTGTCGTCGATCGGAAAACCCTTCAACCTGGTGATGGGGTTTGCCGATCCGACATTGACCGTGCCGCAGATTGCCGCCGCCGGCGTCAAGCGCATCAGCGTCGGCGGCGCGATGGCGCGCGTGGCGCTCGCCGCGTTCTTGAAATGCGCCCGCGAAATGAAGGATCAGGGCGCATTCACCTATGTGCGCGAGATGGCGCCGATCAAGGAAGTGAGGGCGGCGTTCTTAAGGAGCGAATAGGGAGTGGCGAATAGCGAATGGGACGGCGCCATTCGCTACTCACTACTCGCCATTCGCCCCCTCATCCCTCCTTGAACCCGTACTCCGGCACATTGCCGCTGGCGCCGTAATATTTATACGGCAGGAATTTTCCGGACATCGTGATCTTGACGCGGTCGCCCTTCGGGTTGGCGACGCGCTCCATCGCCATGTCGAAATCGATCGCCGACATGATACCGTCGCCGAACTCTTCCTCGATCAGCGCCTTCCACGCCGGGCCGTTGACCAGCACCATCTCGTAGAAGCGATAGATCAAAGGATCGGTGGGCGGCATCGGTGTGCCGGTGCCGCGCATCGGCACTTCGTTCAGCATCGCGGTCTCGGCCTTCGACAGGCCGAACAGTTCAGCCGCATTCGCAGCCTGCGGTTTTGTCAATTTCATCTGGCCGAGGATGGCGCCGACGATCAGCACTTCGGAATAGCCGCCGATCTGTTCGCAGATATGCTTCCAGCTCCAGCCCTTTTCGCGCTTGATGTCGAGCAGCTTTTCCGTGAGGTCTTCGCGTTTCATGTCAGGTCTCCTGGTGAATGTTAACGGGCGATCGTCTGAGCCGGGCTGGCCTCGATCATTTTCGGCGACGCGACGATGGTCGGCTCGCTCAGGCCCGGCCGCACGATCGGCACGTTGCGCGGATCGTGATTGGCTACAGTGGCCGCAAAGGTCTTGCTGCGGCTGACCAGGAAATCGACGATGTGGTTGCGCAGCGCGTAGTAATAGGGATGGCGGTGCAGATCGATGCGGCCGCGATCCTTTGGCAGCGGATTTTCCACGATCTCCGCCAGCACCGCGCCGGGGCCGTTGGTCATCAGGAAAATCTTGTCGGCGAGGTAGATCGCCTCATCCACGTCATGGGTGATCATGAAGGCGGTCTGTCCGGTCTCCAGGCAGATGCGGCGCACCTCGTCCTGCAGCGTGCCGCGCGTCAGCGCGTCGAGCGCGGAGAACGGCTCGTCCATCAGCATGATTTTTGGCGTGATCGAAAGCGCCCGCGCGATGCCGACACGCTGCTTCATGCCGCCAGACAATTCCGACGGGCGCTTGTGCTCGGAGCCGGTCAGCCCGACCAGGTCGATGAATTTCTGCGCATGCGCCTTCACCTTGGCGCGGTCCCAGTCGCGCCATTTCGAGGCGACGGCATAGGAGACATTGCCGAGCACCGTGCGCCACGGCAGCAGCGCGTGGCTCTGGAAGATCACGGCGCGGTCGAGGCTGGTGCCTTCGATCGCCTGCCCGTCGACGATGACGGCGCCTTCGCTGGGCTCGTCGAGGCCGGCGAGGATGTTGAGCACCGTGGTCTTGCCGCAGCCGGAATGTCCGATCACGCAGCCGAATTCGCCGCGCGACATCGACAGCCAGAGATCCTCGAACACGCTGATCTGGCCACCGTCGGCGCCGGGATAACGCCGCGCGATACCTTCGATCGAGATGAATTTGTCGGTCATCGCTCTACTCCGGGAACGTGACCATGCGCGTGAACCGCGCAAGGATCTGGTCGAGCAGCATGCCGACGATGCCGATCAGCAGGATCGCGATGATGACGTTGGTGATCGAAAGGTTGTTCCACTCGTTCCAGACGAAGTAGCCGATGCCGGTGCCGCCAACCAGCATCTCGGCCGCGACGATCACGAGCCAGGCGATACCGATCGAAATCCTCATGCCCGTGAGAATGGTCGGCGCCGCCGCCGGCAAGATCACAGTGAAGGCGCGGCGCACAGTCCCGACTTCGAGCGTGCGCGCGACGTTGATCCATTCCTTGCGTACGGCCGCGACGCCAAAGCTGGTGTTCAGCAGCATCGGCCACACCGAACAAATGAAGATCACGAAGATCGCGGAAATGCTGGAATCCTTGATGGTGTAGAGCGCGAGCGGCATCCAGGCGAGCGGCGAGATCGGCTTCAGCACCTGGATGAACGGGTCGAGCGCCTTGCTGAACAGCGGCGACATCCCGATCAGGAAGCCGAGCGGTATCGCGACGATCACAGCCAGGAAATATCCAAGGGCGACGCGGGCGATGGAATAGCCGAGCTGGATTCCGAGCCCCTTGTCGTTCGGCCCGTTATCGTAGAACGGGCTCTTCAGATGCTCCCACAGCTTGGCGCCGACATCGAGCGGTCCCGGCATCGCCGATTTGCCGGCGGTCGCGGTCAGGCCCATCAGCTTGGCGTATTCCGGCGTCATGTTGGCGACGGTGCCGGTGCCACGCGTCGAAATGTGCCAGATGCCGAGGAACGCGGCGAACAGCGCAATCGACACAATCGCCGCGCGGAAACGCAAGGAGGAGGTCATCGGGCGAGATCTCCCGACACGTCGTCCCGGCGAACGCCGGGACCCATATTCCGCGGCTCTAGTAAGGAAGGAAGGTCTCTAACATCATGCCTCATGGAGGCGACACGGCGTATGGGTCCCGGCGTTCGCCGGGACGACAGCGGCAAATGTAGTTGCGCCCCCGACATCACGAAGCCTTCCTGATCTTGAAGCTGGCGAGGTAATCCTCTGGCTTGGCCGGATCGAAGGTCTTGCCCATCACCGAAAAGCTCTTGGTGGTGGTGGTCGGCGGCGTCAGCCCCGCCTCTTTCATCAGCCTTGTGGCGTCGGTGGCGAGATAGACCTGCGCCGCGATGCCGGCATAGTCGACGTCGCCCTTGAGCTGCCCCCAACGCTTCATCTGCGTCATGATCCAGATCGCAAAGGACTGCCACGGGAACGGATCGAAATCGACGCGGTTCGGCTGGTTCACGACATTGCCAAGGCCATCGGCGAAGGTGCCGGTGAGAATCTGCTCGAGCACGATCTGCGGCTGGTTCAAATAATTCACGGGCGCGATGGCCTCCGCAATCTGCTTGCGGTTCTCGGCCTTGTGCGCAAACGCGGTGGCCTGGATGATCGATTTGAGCAGCGCGCTATAGGTGTTCGGCATCGAGGTGATGAATTCCTTCGATGCGGCAAAGGCGCAGCAGGGATGCCCCTCCCAGATATCCTTGGTCAGGATGTGGATGAAGCCGACGCCGTCATAGACCGCGCGCTGGTTCATCGGATCGGGGCCGAGGAAGCCGTCGATATTGTCCGCACGCAGGTTGGCGACCATTTCCGGCGGCGGCACGGCGCGGATCTGCACGTCGGCATCCGGGTCGATGCCGTGCTCGGCGAGATAATAGCGCAGCAGGTAATTGTGCATAGAGTAGTCGAACGGGACGGCGAACTTGAAGCCCTTCCAGGTCTTCGGGTCGCGCTTGTCCTTGTGCTTGACCGCGAGCGTGATCGCCTGGCCGTTGATGTTCTCGACCGCCGGCATGGTGTAGGGCAGCGGGTTGGAGCCGACGCCCATGGTGATCGCGAGCGGCATCGGCGACAGCATGTGGGCTGCGTCGTATTCCTTGTTGATGGTCTTGTCGCGAATGACGGCCCAGCCGGCGGTCTTGATGACTTCGACGTTGAGGCCGTTCTTGGAGTAAAACCCCATCGGCGCCGCCATAATGATCGGCGTCGCGCAGGTGATCGGAATGAAGCCGACCTTGAGGTCCTTCTTTTCCAGCGGCCCGCCTTGGGCGAAGGCCTCGGTCGCGGTCTTCAGCGGGAAGAATTGCGACAGCGCGGCAGCGGCGGTCGCCGCACCTACCGATTTCAGAAAGGCGCGGCGCGCCACATCCTGCGGAAACATCGCGCGCATCACGGCGGATGCGACCACGTTCTCAAAGCGGGCCTCTTCGGAAGCCGCCACCGCCTGCTGCAGCGCAAGCTGCGCGGCGGCATCATGTTCGGCATCGCTAACGTGCCTGCCGCAGCTGCAACCCTGGGCATGGAGTCGGCGGGCGGGGTCGAACGGATTGTCGAACGTGGACATGAAACCTCCTGCGTGACGCTGAGGTCAATTACGCAAGGAGTGTGCCAGCCCGATCCGGCCGCGTTTGCCGAATTGTTGCAGCTATTTAGCTGGATTGTTGGTGATTACGAGAATTCGTGATACACGAAAAATCGTAGTCAAATTACGAATTCTCGGAGTTTTAGGAATGGACCCGACGCCGCATTTGCATGCCGCGACGCCGCGCGATTCTGATCTGCGTACCCTCACCTTCGACTATCTGGTCGAGCCGACGCTGCTGCTCGATCCCGACAGCGACGAGATTATCGATGCCAATCCCGCCGCCTGCACCCTGCTCGGCTATGACCGCACGCTGCTGCGGGAAACCAAATTCAGCGCGCTGCATGCCGGGCAAGTGCCTGCGCTGATCGTGTTCAGCCAGGCCGTGCTCGACAAGGGCGCCTACTGGACCAACGCGCTGACGCCGCGCCACGCCACCAGCCAGAAGCTGCGGCTGGAATATATGGGATCGATGCTGCCGCATGATGGACGCGCGCTGATTCTGCTCACGATGAGCGACCTCGAACAGCGCCGCCGCCGCAATGTCGATGCCACCGCCGAGGACCACATGCGCGGCGGGCTCGCCGCCTGGCAGCGCGTCGAGCGGGTGTTCCAGGACATCGAGCGCGAGAACCAGTTGATCCTGCGCGCCGCCGGCGAAGGCATCTACGGCGTCAACGCAGAGGGCAAGACCACCTTCGTCAATCCGGCCGCAGAAAGGATGCTGGGCTGGACCGCCGAGGAACTGGTCGGCAAGGCCATTCATCCGATCGTTCACCACAGCCACCATGACGGCAGTCACTACCCCGATGAGGACTGTCCGATCTATGCGGCGTTCCGCGATGGCGCGATCCACAACGTCGATGGCGAGGTGTTCTGGCGCAAGAACGGCTCGCCGGTCTGGGTCGAGTACACATCGACGCCGATCCGCGACCGCGGCACGGTGGTGGGCGCCGTGATCGTGTTTCGCGACGTCAGCCACCGCCGCGAGGCCGACGAAAAACTGCACGCCGCGCTCGCCGAAGTCGACCGGTTGCGCGAGCGGCTGGAACTTGAAAACGCCTATCTGCAGGAAGAAATCCGGATCGAGACCAACCCGCGCGGCATCATCGGCCAGAGCGAGGCGATCCAGAAGACCCTGCGCCAGGTCAAACTGGTCGCACCGACCACGGCGGCGGTGATGATCACGGGCGAATCCGGCACTGGCAAGGAACTCATCGCGCGCGCCATCCATGAAGCGAGCAACCGCCGTGACCGGCCGCTGATCCGCGTCAACTGCGCGGCGATCCCGCGCGAACTGTTCGAGAGTGAATTCTTTGGGCACGTCAAAGGCGCCTTCACCGGTGCGGTGCGCGACCGCATCGGAAGGTTTGAACTCGCCGATGGCGGCACGCTGTTTCTCGACGAGGTCGGCGAAATCCCGCTGGAACTACAGGGCAAGCTGCTGCGCGTGCTGCAGGAAGGCAATTTCGAGCGCGTCGGCGAGGAGCCCACCCGAACCGTCGACGTCCGCGTGATCGCCGCCACCAACCGGAACCTGAAGCAGGAAGTGCAGCGCGGCCGGTTTCGCGAGGATTTGTATTTCCGGCTCAACGTGTTTCCGGTGGAGTCGGTGCCGCTGCGCGACCGCCGCGAGGACATCCCGCTGCTGGCCCAGCATTTTCTGATGAGCGAGAGCAACGAGCTGAAGTCCGATTTGCGTCTGTCGGAAGGCGATGCGCGGCGGCTGCAGCGTTACGACTGGCCCGGCAATGTCCGCGAACTGCAAAACGTGATCGAGCGCGCCGCGATCTTGTCGCAGAACGGCCGGTTGCGGATCGACCTGCCGGATAATGCAGGCGCGCATTCGCCGGCCGGCGCCAGCCGCCAGAAGAGCGATGTGCGGCCGGCCGTGATGACGTCAGCCGAGATGCGCGATCACGAGCGCGCCAACATCCTGGCCGCCCTTGCCGCCTGCAACGGCAAGGTGTTCGGCGCCGGCGGCGCCGCCGCGATGCTGGACCTGAAGCCAACCACGCTGGCGTCGCGCATGAAGGCACTGGGGATTTCGGCCGCCCGTTCGCGGCAGGCCAGTGCCTGATCGGAACTGACTTGTCTTAACCGGCCTGCCGAAGGCTCGCCTCCAGCCGCCCCAGCTCGGCCTCGAGATCCCTCTCCACATCCGCCACCCGCATCTCGACCACCCGGTAGTCGCGGGCCTCGAGCCAGTTCCGCCGCGCGGCGCGGTCGGCGACGATCGCCTCCGACTCGGTCGGGTTGACCAGCTCGATCGCGATCCGGTGCACGAAGGAGACGAAGTCCGGGATGTGGCGGCCGACCGGGGTCTGGCGTTTGAACTGGCCGGCGAAGCGGCGGTCCCGGGTCAGGGACTGCCACAGCATCCGCTCGGCGTCGGTCGGGTTCCGGCGCAGCAATCGGGCCAGCCCGCGGACGGTTCCGTTCTCGGAGGGAGCGGCGGCCTGGCTATGTTCAGCCAGCAGCGCCCGCAATCGGGTCGCCTGTTCGCCGTCCAGCACACCGCCCTTGGCTGGACCCTTGCGCCCCTCGGCGATCGCCATGACAACCCCATGGAGGGTGTGCATGTCCTGCTTGGTCGGGTCCATCCGGGTAAAGATGTTGCGCAGGTTGACCAGCATGGTGTCCCGCTTCTCGGCCGGGCGCAGGAACTCGACCTTGTCGAGTTCCCGGACGAGGTTGTCGAAGAAGGCCTGCATCTGGTGCTGGGAGGCCGGCTCGGACCGTTCGGGCATCGCGAACGGCAGCGCTCCGCCGGTCGATAGCTTGAACCACTCATAGCCGATCAAAAGCACCGCCTGCGCCAGATTGAGGGAGGCGAAACCGGGGTTGACCGGGAAGGTGATGATCCGGTTGGCGAGCGCGACCTCCTCGTTCTGGAGGCCGTATCGCTCCCGGCCGAACATGATGCCGGCCCCGCCTCGGTTGGCGACATGGCCTGCGATTTCGACCGCGGCATCTGATGGCGCGACCACCGGCTTGGCCTGGTCGTGCGCGCGGGCGGTGGTCGCAAACAGCAGGGTCAAATCCGCGACCGCCTGCTCGACCGTGTCGAACAATTCAGCGCGTTCCAGAATCTGGTCGGCGCCGGCCGCCGCGCGTTGCGCGGCGACGTTCGGCCAGCCGTCGCGCGGATTCACGATTCTTAAACGGGAAAGAGCGAAGTTGCCCATCGCTCGCGCGGCCATGCCGATATTCTCGCCGAGCTGTGGTTCGACAAGGATCACAACAGGTCCAGCTAAGTCCAAACCAGACTTGGTTTTATCGGTCCCAGACCCGGACATATCCTGCGTCACTTTCTGATTCTAGTTCGGAAGCTGATTCAACTTCTGAAGGTTTGAATCAGCATGCGAAGCACCTGATTCAAAACCTCATTCCATGTCTGATGATCGACCGCAACAGCGGCCAGAATTCCCAAGCCGGACAACGGGCTTAGTAGCGTTTCCGAAAGTTCGGTCAAAGCCTGAATTGGGCTTGATCGCTCGCGGCTTGTACGCGCACGGCTTTCGGATAGGCTAACAATCACACCCAAAGCGAAGCTGCAAACAAACAGGCGGCCGGTTCAACGGCTGAGGCCTCAAGAGGAGACGTCCATGCGCGGCAGATGGTCGTTGGCGATTGTCGGCATCCTCCTCATCTTGGCCGGCGGACTGCTGGCCCATTTGACCCAGACCTCCGGCGGCATCCGGATCCAGGACGTCAGGTTCAAGGGCGCCAAGGGCAACACCATGAGTGCCCTGCTCTATATCCCGGCGAATGCCACGCCGCAGATTCCGGCGCCGGGGATTCTGGCGGTCCATGGCTACATCAATTCGCGCGAGACCCAGGACGGCTTTGCCATCGAATTCGCCCGCCGCGGCTATGTCGTCCTCGCCCTCGACCAGACCGGTCACGGCTATAGCGACCCGCCCGCTTTCGCCAACGGCTTTGGTGGTCCGGACGGGCTGGCTTACCTCCGCAGCCTCGACTTCGTCGACAAGACCAATATCGGCCTCGAGGGTCACTCCATGGGTGGCTGGACCGTGCTGGCCGCCGCGACCGCCATGCCCAACGACTACAAGTCGATCGTGCTGGAGGGCTCGTCCACCGGCAAGCCGTTCGCCGCCGACGGCACCCCGACCTGGCCGCGGAACACGGCGCTCGTGTTCGCCCAATACGAGGAGTTTTCCACCCTGATGTGGGGCGTCGATCGGGCCCGTGACGTCACCCAGAGCCCAAAACTGTGGGCGATGTTCGGCACCCAGGGGCCGGTCGAGCCGGGCAAGGTCTATGGCGACATCGCCCAGGGAACCGCGCGGGTGCTCTACACCCCCGCCATCACCCACCCGGCCGAGCACATCTCCCATGAAGCGATCGGCTACAGCCTCGACTGGTTCGCCAAAACCCTGAAGGGCGGCACGCCGTTGCCGGCCGACGACCAGATCTGGTTCCGCAAGGAAGTCGGCACGCTGATCGCCCTGCTCGGCTTTGTCGCGCTCCTGATCGGGGCCTTTGATGCCCTGCTGGAAGCCAGGATGTATTCCCGCCTGCGGTTGCCCAAGATCGCCGATGGCACCATGCCGGCCCATTCGGCGGCGAGCGGCCGGCGCTGGACCGCGGCCTTCATCCTGTCGGCGTTCATCCCGGCGCTGACCTATTATCCTGCCTTCGCGCTGGCCGGCACTTTTGTAAAGCCGTCGGCCTGGCTGCCGCAGGGGATTACCAACCAGATCATGGTCTGGGCGATCATCAATGCCCTGATCACGCTGGCCCTGATGCCGTTCGCGCCGAAGCGGGCCAGCCGGGCCGGGGTCGTAGGCCAGTCGGTCATCATCGCGGTCGCCACGATCGCGATCGGCTATGCGGCGCTGTGGCTGGCCGACCTCGCCTTCAAGATCGACTTCCGGTTCTGGATCGTGGCGCTGAAGCTGATGAGCGCCAAGCAGGCGCTGATTTTCCTGATCTATCTGGTGCCGTTCACCGCGTTCTTCGTGGTGGCGTTGCATGTGCTGCACCGGAATTTCTCGACCATGGCGGCGGGGCGCGCCACCCTCTACCTCACCAACATCCTGGCGCTGACGCTGGGCTTCATCGTGCTGCTGGTGCTGCAATACGGCACGCTGTGGCTGACCGGAAAACTGTTCAACCCGCTGCCCGATCCCGGCTTCGTACCGCTCTCGACCATCGTCGCCATCCAGTTCGTGCCGCTATTGGCGATCTGCGCCGTGGTCGCGACCTTCACATGGCGGCGAACCGGCTCCAGCCTGCCGGGCGCCCTGATCTGCGGCCTGTTCGTGACCTGGTACGTGGTGGCGGGAACGGCGACACAGGCAGCGTTCTGATCCTGATCGAGCCTGTGGCAGGCCTTGGAGCGAACCGCGCCGGCTCGCGCCGCGACCAAGCCTCATGTCTTCCCAGCGGCAACGCTTTCCGCATACCCCAAGGCCTTCACATGCATCCCTGATCGGCCGTCAACGGGCGGGACAACTGGCGCCGACCGACACCGCCAAGGCGCTGGCCGCGGCGCGCGGCTGCCCCGATGCGTGGTATCGCGTCCAGGCGCTAGCATCGGTTGCAGAATACGCGGACCCGGGCGCCGCCTTGTCGATCCTGGAAGAAGCCGCGCGTGAGGCGCTATCATGCCATGACGCCTATGGCACGGTGGCCGTGATGGCATGGCCGATCGGCGTGGCACTCAAGCAAGGGCGGCTTGTCTACGCCGAGCGCGAGCTCAAAAAATGCCTCGATTTGGCCTCTCGAATTGAGCCTCACGCATCGCAGGCCTATGTGCTTGAGATTCTCTGGCGCCCCTGCTTCGCGGAGCATCCCAGCCATGCCAATGCGGTGTGGCGCAGAATTCTGGAGCTGTGCGATCCGGACCGCAGCTGGCGTGCCGCCCGGCTCTATTTGCACATCGCCGAGATCCAGCACCGGCAGAATCGCAACGCCGCCGCGGTGATCCGCGCCATGCCGCCGGGCAAGGCGCGAAGCTGGCTGGAACGGCGTTTCGGGCTCGCCTGAAAACCAGCCATATCTGCACCGCCAATCGCCTTCCAGCCCGCGTTTTCGGGTGCTATAGCGACGGCACCACCATCCCATCCGCCGCTAAACGCGCGGTTTTCCAAAAAAGGCCCCCTCCGTCATGGCAAAAATCAAGGTGACCAACCCCGTCGTCGAACTCGATGGCGACGAGATGACCCGGATCATCTGGCAGTACATCAAGGACAAGCTGATCAACCCGTTCCTTGACGTGAACCTGATGTATTTCGACCTCGGGATGGAATACCGCGACAAGACCAATGACCAGGTCACCATCGACGCCGCTAACGCCATCAAGAAGGTCGGCGTCGGCGTCAAATGCGCCACCATCACCCCGGACGAGGCCCGGGTGAAGGAATTCGGCCTCAAGGAAATGTGGAAGTCGCCCAACGGCACCATCCGCAACATCCTCGGCGGCGTGGTGTTCCGCGAACCCATCATCTGCAAGAACGTGCCGCGCCTGGTGCCCGGCTGGACCAAGCCGATCATCATCGGCCGTCACGCCTTCGGCGACCAGTACCGCGCCACCGATTTCAAGTTCCCCGGCAAGGGCACGCTGACGATGAAATTCGTCGGCGAAGACGGCCAGGTGATCGAGCGCGAAGTCTACAAGTCGCCGGGCGCCGGTATTGCGCTTGCGATGTACAATCTCGACGACTCGATCGCCGATTTCGCCCGCGCCTCGTTCAACCAGGGCCTCGCCAAGAGCTACTCGGTCTATCTCTCGACCAAGAACACCATCCTGAAAACCTATGACGGGCGCTTCAAGGACATCTTCCAGGACATCTACGACAAGGAATTCAAGGCCAAGTTCGAGGCGAAGAAGATCACCTATGAACACCGCCTGATCGACGACATGGTGGCGGCGGCGATGAAGTGGTCCGGCGGCTATGTCTGGGCCTGCAAGAACTACGACGGCGACGTGCAGTCCGACACGGTGGCGCAGGGCTATGGCTCGCTCGGCCTGATGACCTCGGTGCTGATGACGCCGGACGGCGACACCGTGGAAGCCGAGGCCGCGCATGGCACGGTGACGCGGCATTACCGCGAGCACCAGAAGGGCAAGGAAACCTCGACCAACTCGATCGCCTCGATCTTCGCCTGGACTCGCGGCCTGTCGCACCGCGCCAAGCTCGACAATAACGAGGAACTGGCGAAGTTCGCCGACACGCTGGAGAAGGTTTGCGTCGACACCGTCGAGGCCGGCTACATGACCAAGGACCTTGCGCTCCTGGTCGGCGCCGACCAGCGCTGGCTCTCCACGACAGGCTTCCTCGACAAAGTCGCGGAGAACCTCACCAAGGCGATGGCGGCGAAGTAAGCCGCCTCGGCAAGACCCATCGACGTCATGGCGAGCAAAGCTTTCGCTCCTCGCCATGACGAGTTTGGAGTATCGCCATGCTTCCACATCGGATTGCCGCGATTGTCCTCCTGCTGTCAGCGAGTTCGGCGACCACACGCGCCGCCGACCCGCTTCCCGACGCCATCGCGGCGCCCGGCCAGAGCGTCGTCGTGACCCTGCATGCCGAAGGCGCGCAGGTCTATGAATGCAAGGCCGGCGCCGATGGCAAGGCGATCTGGTCGTTCCGCGAACCGATCGCGACGCTGCTCGCCGACGGCAAGACCGTCGGCCGCCACTACGCCGGACCGAATTGGGAACACAGCGACGGCAGCGCGGTGGCCGCCAAGGTCGCCGGCAACGCCCCCGGCGCGACCGCGAATGACATTCCCTGGCTGAAGCTCGAAGTAACCTCCCGGCGCGGCGGCGGCGTCCTCGCAGATGCCACCATTGTACAGCGGATCAACACCAAAGGCGGCAAGCGCGACGGCGCCTGCGAGACCGTCGGCAGCTTCCTGAACGTGCCCTACTCGGCGGACTATGTGTTCCTGCGCAAACCCTGATCGACGCGCCTAGTCTTCGGGCGCGTCCCCGGCTATCACGTAGCGCGTCGCTACGCGCCGGCCATCGCCTGTTCGATCGCCGTCAACGCGGCATCGGCCTTGGCGCCGTCGGGCCCGCCGGCCTGCGCCATATCGGGCCGCCCGCCGCCGCCCTTGCCGCCGAGCGTTGCCGAGGCGATCTTGACGAGATCGACCGCGCTGAAGCGCGAGGTCAGGTCGGCCGTGACGCCGACCACCACGCCGGCCTTGCCATCCTCGGTAACGCCGACGATCGCAACGACGCCGGAGCCGATCTGCTTCTTGCCGTCGTCGACCAGGCTCTTCAGATCCTTGGTCTCGACGCCTTCGACCGCACGCGCCAGGAGCTTGACGCCGCCCGCTTCGCGCACGCCGCCGGCTGCTGCCGCGCCATTGCCTCCGCTGCCGCCCATCGCGAGCTTCTTGCGCGCATCCGACAGGTCGCGCTCGAGCTTCTTGCGCTCTTCCACCAGCGCGGCAATGCGCGCCGGCATTTCCTCGACCGAAGTGCGCAGTTCGCCGGCCGCGTTCCTCGCAAGCTGCATGGTGTCGTTGGCGTATTTGCGCGCGTGACGTCCGGTCAGCGCCTCGATGCGGCGGACGCCGGAGGCAACCGCGCTTTCGCCGGTCACTGAAATGAGGCCGATGTCGCCGGTACGGCGAACATGCGTACCGCCGCACAATTCCACCGACCAGCCAAGCGCGTTCTGGCCCTGCTCGCGGGCCTGCTTGCCTATCGACACCACCCGCACCTCGTCGCCATATTTCTCGCCGAACAGCGCGCGCGCCCCGGCTTCGCGGGCGTCGTCCACCGCCATCAAGCGCGTGGTGACTTCGTCATTCTCCAGCACCACCTCGTTGGCGATATCCTCGATGCGCGCCAATTCTTCCGCCGTGATCGGCTTCTGATGCACGAAATCGAAGCGCAAGCGATCCGGCGCCACCAGCGAGCCGCGCTGGGCGATGTGATCGCCGAGCACCTGGCGCAGCGCCTCATGCAGCAGATGCGTCGCCGAGTGATGCGAGCGGATCGAGGAACGCCTGATATGATCGACCTCGAGTTGCAAGGCGGTGCCAACGTTCAGCGTGCCCTGCTCCACCGTGCCCTGATGCACGAAAAGATCGCCGGCCCGCTTCTGCGTATCGGTGACACGGAACCTGACGCCCTCGCCGATCATCACGCCGGTGTCGCCGACCTGGCCACCGGACTCCGCATAGAACGGCGTCTGGTTCAGGACGATCGAACCGGTCTCGCCCGCCTTGAGGCTGTCGACGTCCTTGCCGTCCTTCACCAGTGCGGAAACCACGCCCTCGGCGCTTTCGGTTTCATAACCGAGGAACTCCGTCGCGCCGAGTTTCTCGCGCAGCGGGAACCAGATGTTCTCGCTCGCGGTATCGCCGCTTCCCGACCATGACGCGCGCGCCTTCTCTTTCTGCTTCTCCATCGCATCGGTGAACGAGGCGAGATCGACGCTGATGCCGCGCGATTTCAGCGCGTCCTGCGTCAGATCGAGCGGGAAGCCGTAGGTGTCGTACAGCGTGAACGCGGTATCGCCGTCGAACATGTCGCCCTTCTTCAGCGAACTGCTCTTCTCGTCGAGAATGGAAAGGCCGCGGGCCAGCGTCTTGCGGAAGCGGGTTTCCTCCAGCCGCAGCGTTTCCTCGATCAGCTTTTCGGCACGCACCAGATCCGGGTAGGCCTGGCCCATCTCGCGCACCAGCGCGGAAACCAGACGATGCATCAAGGGATCGCGCGCGCCGAGCAACTGCGCGTGGCGCATCGCGCGGCGCATGATCCGGCGCAGCACATAGCCGCGGCCCTCGTTCGAGGGCAGCACGCCGTCGGTGATCAGGAAAGCGGAAGAGCGCAGATGGTCCGCGATGACGCGGAACGACGCTACGTTCTGGTCCTGCGGTCCATCCCCGAGCGCGGATGCGGTAGCATCGATCAGGTGACGGAACAGATCGGTTTCAAACACGCTCTCGACGCCCTGCAGGATGCAGGCCATGCGCTCCAGCCCGAGACCGGTGTCGATCGAGGGACGCGGCAGCGGCTGCCGCTCTTCCTTCGTCACCTGCTCGAACTGCATGAAGACGAGATTCCAGAATTCGAGGAAGCGGTCGCCATCCTCCTCCGGGGTGCCTGGCGGACCGCCCCAGATGTGCTCGCCGCGGTCGATGAAGATCTCCGAGCAGGGACCGCAGGGTCCGGTGTCACCCATGGCCCAGAAATTGTCTGACGTCGGGATGCGGATGATGCGATCGTCGGAAAAGCCCGCGATCTTCTTCCAAAGGGCGGCCGCCTCGTCGTCGGTGTGATAGACGGTGACGAGCAGCTTGTCCTTCTTGAGCCCGAAATCCCTGGTGATCAGGTTCCAGGCGAGCTCGATCGCACGCTCCTTGAAGTAGTCGCCGAACGAGAAATTGCCGAGCATCTCGAAAAAGGTGAGATGGCGCGCGGTGTAGCCGACATTGTCGAGGTCGTTATGCTTGCCGCCGGCGCGGACGCATTTCTGCGAGGTGGTGGCGCGCTGGTACGGGCGCTTCTCGACGCCGGTAAAGACGTTCTTGAACTGCACCATGCCGGCATTGGTGAACATCAGGGTCGGGTCATTGCGCGGCACGAGCGGCGACGAGGCCACGATCTCGTGGCCGTTCGCCTTGAAGTAATTCAGAAATGTCGACCTGATTTCGTTGACGCCGCTCATGTTCATCCAATCGGAAATAGGACCCGGGTCAGGCCGCAAATAGCCTTTTCTGCCGGCGCAACGCTTTTAGACAAGGCGAAAGGCGGTGTCCAGAAACTGTGCAGGCGGATCATAGGCTTGCCGCAGCACACAAGACTGGTTGATAGGCGCTTCCACGCGTTGACAGACTTGGCATGGCTGTGTTTCCCTCCTATCTGTTCAAGACGTCACGTCGGGAGAGATCGGCTTAAGCGCCGGCGCCGAAGGAGCAACCGCCCCGGAAACTCTCAGGCAAACGGACCCCGTGACCGACTAGCATCTGGAAAGAGACGCCGAAGGGCTTTGGCCCTGACGTGTCCGCCGACGGGATAATACTCTCAGGCACAGCGACAGATGGGGCTTTCTTTGGGTTTTTGGGGACTGGTCCCCGAACCCTGGAGGGTCCCTGAATGCTGGCACGCGACAAATCTCCTTTACATCACACACCCTTGCACGCGCTCCATGTGGCACGCGGCGGCAAGATGGTTCCGTTTGCCGGCTATGAAATGCCGGTGCAGTACGCCGCCGGCGTGCTCCGGGAACACCAGCACACAAGAAGCGCCGCCGGCCTGTTCGACGTCTCGCATATGGGCCAGCTCGCGTTGCGGCCGAAGTCCGGCAAGGTCGAGGACGCAGCTTTGGCGCTGGAACGGCTGGTGCCGCAGGACATCGTTGCGGTGGCGCCCGGACGGCAGCGCTATGCGCAGTTCACCAATCCCGATGGCGGCATTCTCGACGATTTGATGGTGGCGAATTTCGGCGACCACCTGTTTCTGGTGGTCAACGCCGCCTGCAAGGCCGAGGACGAGGCGCATCTGCGCGCGCACCTTTCGGATGCCTGCGTGATCGATTCGCTGGCCGACCGGGCGCTGATCGCGCTGCAGGGGCCGAAGGCCGAATCGGCGCTGGCGAAGTTTTGTGCAGATGTCGGCGGGATGAAATTCATGGACACCGGTCCGCGCAAGGTCGCGGGCTTCGACTGCTTCGTCTCGCGCTCCGGCTATACCGGCGAAGACGGTTTTGAAATTTCGGTTCCGGCTCAACACACCGAAGCGCTGGTAACCGCGCTGCTGGAGAACAGCGACGTGCTGCCGATCGGATTGGGCGCCCGCGACAGCCTGCGGCTCGAGGCCGGGCTTTGTTTGTACGGCCACGACATCGACACCACGACCAGCCCGGTCGAGGGCGCGCTGGAATGGTCGGTGCAGAAAAGCCGCCGCACCGGCGGCGCGCGCGCCGGCGGTTTTCCCGGTGCCGAAATTATTCTGGCCCATTTTGAAAAAGGCGCATCGCGTCGCCGCGTTGGCTTGCGGCCCGAAGGCCGCGCGCCGGTGCGCGAAGGCGCGGTGCTGTTTGCCGACGCGACCTCTGCCGAACCGATCGGCAAGGTCACCTCAGGCGGTTTCGGCCCGACCCTCAATGCACCGGTCGCGATGGGCTATCTGCCGTCGCCGCTCGCCGCAGCCGGCACGCAGGTTTTCGCCGAAGTCCGCGGCCAGCGCCTGCCGCAGCAGGTCGCCGCCATGCCATTCGTTCCCAACACCTATAAACGCTGAGGAAGTTCCATGACGATCTTGTTCACAACCGACCATGAATGGCTCCGCATCGAGGGCGACGTCGCCACCATCGGCGTTACGGATTATGCGCAGTCGCAGCTCGGCGACGTCGTGTTCGTCGAACTGCCCAAGGTCGGCCGCAGCCTGAAGAAGGCGGAAGCCGCCGCCGTCGTCGAATCCGTCAAGGCCGCCTCCGACGTCTACGCGCCGATCTCCGGCGACGTGCTCGAAGTCAACGAGGAACTCGCCGCCGAACCCGCGCTGGTGAATTCCGACGCCGCCGGCAAGGCCTGGTTCTTCAAGCTGAAGATTGCGGACAAGAGCGAACTCGACGGCCTGATGGATGAGGCCGCCTACGCCAAGCACACCGCGTGAGAAGATGAAGCAAATTGCGACCACACACTCGCTGTCATCGCCCGGCTTGACCGGGCGACCCAGTACGCCGCGGCCTGTCGGCTCCATCGCTGATTTCCCGGCGTACTGGATGCCCGCCTTCGCGGGCACGACACCGAGATTGCATATTCCAGCGAGGCACCCATGAACGCGCCCTTCAAGCCCCTGAACGAACCCGCCACCGATTTCGTGCGCCGCCATATCGGCCCCTCGCCCCGCGACATCGCAGCGATGCTGGAGAGCGTCGGCGTGAAAAGCCTCGGCGAACTCATGAGCCAGACGCTGCCGTCCTCGATCCGGCAGAAGACGCCGCTCGATCTCGGGCACGCGTTGAGCGAGACCGAAGCGCTCGCGCATATGGGGGAACTTGCCGCGCAGAACCAGGTGTTCACCTCGCTGATCGGCCAGGGCTATTCCGGCACCATCCTGCCCGCGGTGATCCAGCGCAACATCCTGGAGAACCCGGCCTGGTACACGGCGTACACGCCCTACCAGCCCGAGATCAGCCAGGGCCGGCTGGAGGCGCTGTTCAACTTCCAGACCATGATTTGCGACCTCACCGGCCTCGATGTCGCCAACGCCTCGCTGCTCGATGAAGCCACGGCTGCCGCGGAAGCGATGGCGCTGGCGGAGCGCTTCTCTGGCGTGAAGAGCAAATCGTTCTTCGTCGATGCGGACGTGCATCCCCAGACGCTGGCGCTGCTGCGTACCCGCGCCGAGCCGCTGGGCTGGAAACTGATCGTCGGCGATCCCCTCGCCGATCTCGACAAGGCGGACGTGTTGGGCGCGCTGCTGCAATACCCCGGCAGTTCCGGCGCGGTACGTGATCTGCGCCCCGCGATTGCGTCGCTGCGCGCCAAGGGGGCGCTTGCCGTCGTCGCCGCCGATCTGCTCGCGCTGACGCTGCTAGCCTCGCCCGGCGAACTCGGCGCCGATATCGCCATCGGATCGGCGCAACGCTTTGGCGTGCCGATGGGTTATGGCGGGCCGCATGCCGCCTATATGGCGGTGCGCGATGGGCTGAAGCGCTCGCTGCCCGGCCGCATCGTCGGGCTGTCGGTGGATTCGCGCGGCGAGCCGGCCTACCGCCTCGCGCTGCAAACCCGCGAGCAGCATATCCGCCGCGAAAAGGCTACCTCCAACATCTGCACCGCGCAGGTGCTGCTGGCGGTGATCGCCTCGATGTACGCGGTCTATCATGGCCCCGAGGGACTGACGCATATCGCGCGCACCGTGCATCGCCGGACCACCGTGCTCGCGGCAGGCTTGCGAGAGCTGGGCGTTGCGTTGAAGAGCGAGGCGTTCTTCGACACCGTGACGGTGGATGTGGGTGCCAGGCAGAGCGAGATCATCGTCCGGGCGCACGCTGAAAATATCAATCTGCGCATCGGTCAACACACGCTCGGCATCGCGCTGGACGAGACCACGACACAAGCGACGGTCGAAGCGGTGTGGCGCGCGTTCGGCGGCAAGCTTGCCTATTCCGACATCGAGGTAACCGCACGCGAGACGCTGCCCTCCGCTCTCAAACGCGACAGCGCGTTTCTCACCCATCCCGTGTTCCACACCCACCGTTCCGAGACCGAGCTGTTGCGCTACATGCGCAAGCTCAGCGATCGCGACCTCGCGCTCGACCGCGCGATGATTCCGCTCGGCTCCTGCACCATGAAGCTCAACGCCACGGCGGAAATGATCCCGCTGACCTGGCCCGAGTTCGGCAATCTGCACCCGTTTGCGCCATCCGAGCAGGCCAACGGCTATCACGTGCTATTCCGGCGGCTTGAGAAAGCGCTGTGCGACATCACAGGCTATGACGCGATCTCGCTGCAGCCGAATTCCGGCGCGCAGGGCGAATATGCCGGCTTGCTGGCGATCCGCGGCTATCACGCAGCAAACGGCGAGCCACATCGCAAGATCTGCCTGATCCCCTCTTCCGCGCACGGCACCAACCCGGCCTCCGCCGCGATGGTCGGCATGGAGGTGGTGGTGGTCGCCTGTGACATCAGAGGCGACGTCGATGTGGATGATCTGCGCGCGAAGGCCGAGAAGCATTCGAAGAATCTCGCCGCGATCATGATCACCTATCCCTCGACCCACGGCGTGTTCGAGGAACACATCCGCGACATCTGCGACATCGTGCACGGCCATGGCGGACAGGTCTATCTCGACGGCGCCAACATGAATGCGCAGGTCGGCCTGTCGCGCCCCGGCGATTACGGCGCCGACGTCAGCCACCTCAATTTGCACAAGACGTTCTGCATTCCGCATGGCGGCGGTGGCCCCGGCATGGGACCGATCGGCGTCAAGGCGCATCTGGCGCCCTTCCTGCCTGGTCATCCCGCGACCGACGGCACGGTGCCGCATCCGATCGGACCGGTGTCAGCCGCCCCGTTCGGCTCGGCCTCGATCCTGACGATCTCCTACATCTACATTCTGATGATGGGCGGCGAAGGCCTCACGCGGGCGACCGAGATCGCGATCCTCAACGCCAACTACATCGCGAGCAAACTCGATCCGCACTTTCCGGTGCTGTACAAGAACGCAAAAGGCCGGGTGGCGCATGAATGCATCGTCGATCCCCGCGCGCTGAAAGCGACTAGCGGCGTCACCGTCGACGACATCGCGAAAAGGCTGATCGACTACGGCTTCCACGCCCCGACCATGAGCTTTCCGGTGCCGGGCACGCTGATGATCGAGCCGACCGAATCGGAATCGAAGGCGGAGCTGGATCGCTTTTGTGATGCGATGATCGCGATCCGCAACGAGATCGCCGAGGTCGAGAAGGGCCGCTGGAAGATCGAAGCCTCGCCGCTGCGCCACGCCCCGCACACCGTGCACGACATCGCCGACGACGCCTGGGCCCGCGCCTACAGCCGCGCCGAGGGCTGTTTCCCGGCCGGCACCTCGCGGACGGACAAATACTGGTGCCCGGTCGGCCGCGTCGACAACGTCTATGGCGACCGCAACCTGGTGTGCTCATGCCCGCCGGTGGAGGATTACGCTCAGGCGGCGGAGTGAGCTTAGTCACCGCGACCGTAGGATGGGTGGAGCGCAGCGATACCCATCGTTAGGCGGCGCGCGCATCGACATTTGCGATGGGTTTCGCTTCGCTCTACCCATCCTACAGATCAAGGCGCTACCAACGCCGGATTCCAGCGCCACAGATTATCATTGGTCAGGTGCGTGCCACCCCACCAGCGATCAATCGGGTTGTGTCGGCTGAAGTCTTCCTTGTGGGCAAGAACAGCCGCGCCGAATTCGGTAAGCGACAGCTCGCTTCGCAGGTACGCCTCTTGCCGCCCCCGCAACTTTTCGCGATCGAGCGTACGCAGTTGCTCGTCGAGGCCTTGCACCGCCGGCCGCGGGCCGTGCGCAAGCCCGTCCAGCAAATAGCCCAATTCCGACTCGCCGAAGATGCGCGTTTGGCGCAGTTGGTAGAGATAGAATAGCGCATTGGTTAGCGAATATCCCCGCGCGATCAGCTCGAGCATCCGCATTTCCGAGGCGCCAAGCCCTGTCGAACTTGACGGCAGTTCTTCGAGCAGATCGATCAAGACGGGTTTGAGAAGCGGCAAGGCGCTCAAGTCTCTGCCGAGCAGATCGAAGCAGCCTTTCGGGGTCGGCGCCCCATATGCCCGCCAAGCTGCGCTCGCTACCTCAAGTTCCTTTTCGGTGATGTTGACCACCGGCGGCCGCCACTTGCCGAGGCGGTCAAGCCCGATCATTTCGAGGTCAACCAAACGAAATTTCAACCTGGCGATCGTTTCCGGGTAAGGCCGGAAATAATCAAGTAGCCAGATCAACTGCAACTGAGCATTCGGTCGCGTGTCGAACCATAGTTCGACGCTTTCGTATCGCTGACAGAATTCGGCCAGGCTGAGGTCTCTGTGACTTCGGTTCTTGCTCCCGCTCCAGTTGGTGGCAAAGTCCGACCAGTGATGGCCGCGTAAAACATCTGACGTGCGCGGACCGAGATAGGTTGCGAGTTCGTCCGGCGAAGGCAATGGTCCCCAGCCGAAGCGAAAGAAGAAGCTAAGGGCGAGATCGGCGAATTCCGGCTCGGTGAATTCCGGGGAGAGCCAGCCGGTTAGAATCAGAGACTTCATCACGACCATCCCGTTGAGAGGAATACGAGGACGCGGCTACTGTCAGCAGGACCTGTCTGTTCAAGGCGCGATCAGCATGCGGCTCGCCGGATCCCAGCGCCACAAATTGTCATTGGTCAATTCGGTCCCGCCCCACCAGCGGCGGATCGGGTTACGCCGGCTGAAATCTTCAGCCTGCGCCAAAACGGCCTCGCCGAGCGGGGTCAGCGACAGTTTGCTCTGCCTGTATCGCGCGAGGCGCGCAGCGTCATCGTGCATCTCATCCGTGAAAGTCCCCTCCTCAAGGCCGGCCACGGCAGGTGCCGGACCGCGCGCCAGCCCATCCAGCAGCTCGCCAACCTCCCAATAGCCGAATACACGTCGCGTGTTGCGCTTGTCGTGGCCCGGAAAGACGTCGAACGGAGTTGCGTCACCGGCAGCGACCAGTTCCAGCATTCGCATTTCGGTCGCGCCCAGGCCGGTTAAAGGCATGGGAAGTTCTTCGAGTAACTCCAGCACGACCTGTCGAAGCTGCGGCAGGGCGCTGACTTCCTTCTGAAGCAAATCAGCCCATTGTTGAGGTGTCGGCTGTCGATATGCCTGCCAGGCCAAACTGGCGGCTTCAAGATGCTCGTTCCGGATTTTGACAGCCGGAGGCTTCCATTCTGAAATCGCTTCCGGAACCTGTTTGGCAATGTCGACGTCTGCCTGGAATAGGGTCAGCTTCGAGACAATACGCTCACGCGAGCTCAAGCAATCCAGAAGCTGCACGAGGATGAGTTGCGCGTTGGGGGCCGGATCAAACCAGAATTCAACGGCTTCGCAGCGCTCGCAGAGATCGAGCGCCCCCATCCCTTTCAAATGAAACTCTCCAAGCCGGTGCGGTGGAAATTGGTCCAGCGAGCCCGGCCCCAACATGGCTTCCAGCTTCACGTCCGATGGCAACTCGTCCCAGACGAACCGGAAGCCAAGCGGAATAACGATATCGCCGACTCCGGCGCGCAGGAGACACCCGCCTGCCGAATCGCTCGATGTCAAAACCAACCGCGTCATGTCAGTTCACCCGCATACGCAAAACAAAACGGGCACTGAGAACGTCGGCAACTCAACGTCCTCAGCACCCGCTATGTCGAAACCCGGATCATGCGATCCGAGACTTCGGAAAGTGCTATTCGTCGGCCGGCTCTTCGCCGTCGGCGTCGCGCTCGGGGGGACCGGCGAGAATCTGTTCGGCGATCAGACCGGAGTTCTGGCGGATCGCGGCCTCGATCTTTGCGGTCATATCAGGGTTGGCCTTGAGGAACGCCTTCGAGTTCTCACGGCCCTGCCCGAGCCGCTGACTGTCATAGGAAAACCAGGCGCCGGACTTCTCGACGATGCCGGCCTTGACGCCGAGGTCGAGGATTTCGCCCATCTTGGAGACGCCCTCGCCATACATGATGTCGAATTCGACCTGCTTGAACGGCGGTGCCAGCTTGTTCTTTACGACCTTGACGCGGGTCTGGTTGCCGACGACTTCATCGCGCTCCTTGATCGCGCCGATGCGGCGGATGTCGAGGCGAACCGAGGCGTAAAATTTCAGCGCGTTGCCGCCGGTGGTGGTTTCGGGCGAGCCGTACATCACCCCGATCTTCATGCGGATCTGGTTGATGAAGATCACCATGGTGTTGGATTTGTTGATCGAGGCGGTGAGCTTGCGCAGCGCCTGGCTCATCAACCGCGCCTGCAGGCCGGGCAGCGCATCGCCCATCTCGCCTTCGAGTTCGGCCTTCGGCACCAGGGCAGCGACGGAGTCCACCACCAGCACATCGACCGCACCCGAGCGCACCAGCGTGTCGCAGATTTCCAGCGCCTGCTCACCGGTGTCGGGCTGCGAGATCAGGAGTTCGTCGATGTTGACGCCGAGCTTGCGGGCATAGACCGGGTCGAGCGCATGTTCGGCGTCGATGAAGGCGCAGATGCCGCCCTTCTTCTGGGCTTCGGCCACCGTGTGCAGCGCCAGCGTGGTCTTGCCTGATGATTCCGGCCCGTAGATTTCGACCACGCGGCCTTTCGGCAGGCCGCCGACGCCGAGCGCGATGTCCAGCCCAAGCGAGCCTGACGAAATCGTCTCGATATCCATCGAGCGATCGTTCTTGCCCAGCTTCATCACTGACCCCTTGCCGAACTGGCGCTCGATCTGGGAGAGCGCGGCGGACAGGGCCTTGGTCTTATCCATGGAGGATCCTTCGACGATACGCAGGGCAGTGGCGGACATGGGTGCTCCTTATGGCGGGGATTCGCTAGCGGGACAAACGGACGACGAGGGATCTAAAGGGATTCGATTGACGATGAGAACTTGTACCATCTTTGTTCTCTGTTCGCAATATGTTCTTTTAAGGTGAGCGGTCCCTCGCCCCTTCCGTCCCGGTCTAAGTTAATGATCCCTTTCGATTTTGAGGCGGCCCCTTTTGACCCTCACCAGCGCCGCGATGTTGCCGTGCTCTGTTCATCCCCCGAAGTGGGTAGTCCGGAGCCGGCCTGTTTCGACCCCTGATGGTGACCTGCCTTGAAGTGCGCAGCGGTATTTTTTGGAATGTTCACTTTGGAACCGACGCCCGGAAGCGGAATTTTATAGGATCGGACATGCAAACCCGACGGTTAGGACCCGTGAGCAACGAGGTTGTATCGTGCAGCGTCGCCGATCCGCTCCCCACACATTTGAAGATCGAATTGCAGCTGAGAAGGCCCGGTTGGAAGCGGAGGTAACCAAGCTCAAGCCTGGTCCTCAGAAGGACGTGCTGCTCAGGAAGATCAGGCAGCTAGAGACGGCCTCTCACATAAACGAGTGGCTTTCCTCTCCCGGACTTCAACCACCAGAACTAGCCTAGAAAGAGCAAGGCGGTTGGCGGCCCTCTTTCTTTTGCCGGAACGCTTTCGTGACGACTGTCACAGTCGCCTCGATAGCCGCTCGGCATGCTCGCTCCAGATCAACGGCGCACAAGGCGCCACAGCGGAGCGGGACCATGAATAACCAGAATGAAATTCGCGAACTGACCGATGCAGAGCGACTGAGCGACGATGCGCTTGAATCGGTCTCAGGGGGTAAAGTCGTTTCGAGGGGCGTCATCAATTCGAGCGCAATCAGCCTTCCGAAGCCCAGCTACCCGCCGGTCGCGTAAACGAGGTCGCCCGAGTCGGCTCTGCCCGTAGTTCTCCGACCGTGAACAAGGTTCCGAGCGTATTGCTATCCTGATCGTTGCTCTCTCCAGCAAGGCAAAACAGGGCGCGCTGTAGCAATCGAAGCCCTGCCGCCTGCCGTCCCATCGAAGCTGTCTTGGCGCGCCCCAAAGAAACGGCCCCAGCCTCGGGGAAGAGGCACTGGGGCCGCTTATGCTGCCGGGGCAACTGGGGACTGGCAGCGCCTTTACAACTCCGCCCATTGCCACTTGTTCCCGAAATCTGCGGCACTTTTTAGAAACCTTGTCCTGTCCCCGACGTATTCTCCAGGCTGGGGTATTGCAATTTCCAGCTCTGGTGCAACGCCGCCAAGCATTATTCAGCTTGGCGGCGCTGTGCTTTTGAGTGGCCGACTTTGCCTTCTCGGGTGTTCAATGTCGGCCGGTATCCACTCGGCGACGTCGGCCGCCCATTCTCCTTTGCATGGGGTTGTTTTCGCGATTTTGCATCTGAGCCGTCGTGTGACGATCATCACAGCAGTCCGTCGCGAGACAGCCTATCCCTGTCATCCAGGGTGGCGGGAATGGTCCTGCCCACGCAAACAGGAGACGGACATGACCGAACTCAACAACGAAATCTGCGAAATGTCGTTTGAACAACTCGAACAGGTCAGCGGCGGCGCCATCCTCGACCGGATCGTCGACGCGTACCTCAAGGCGTTGGGCGCCCGCTTGCTGGACGCCGTACACCAGCCGCTGGTATCGCCGCAGAAGATGACCCTGCACATGCGATAGTGCCGGTCCGTCAAACCGGAATTGAGAGGCCGCCTTGGCGGCCTCTTTTGTTTGAGGACGCCGCCGGCGCCATGCCTGATGTCCGATTTCGGCCAGTTGCGGGAAGCTCAGCGGACCGCGCTCAACGCAACTTGTGCGGCGACGATCGGCGAATTGATCGGTGCCTTCGCTCGACGCGATTTCAAAACGGCACCGGCCAGATTTGAAACGTGCAGCGGCTCAGTTTCGAGTGTGCCAGCCATCACAGCCAACGGGAACATCCGAGCGCACCCTTGCAACGTGATTGTCGCAATCCCCATCAAAGGAGAGACGCATGATTGAGATTGGCCAGAAGCAGATCGATGAACTGAACGTCGGCGAACTGACCATCGACGAACTGGACGCGGTGAACGGCGGCGGCCGTTTGAGCGATCTATACCACCATGTCGTGGCGGTCATTCGCTTCCATACCGGCACCATCAGGAACATCGCGACAACCCTGCCCTAACCGACGCTTTGAAGAGGCCGCCTTTCATTGGCGGCCTTCCCCGTAGTTCTCCGGACAAGAACAAAGTTCCCAACCGGATGGTCGCCAGTTTTTCGCCTTGTGTTCGCGCCTTACCCCCGCGCGAACCCCGGCCCACCATCCCTTTGCGAGTGAATCAGTGCTATAATGGGGCTATGGACGAGACCCGGATCGCACCGCGGCGTCGCACGTTGAAGGCCGGAACCATCGAGTTCGGCGGCGGCGGGATCGATTGCACCGTTCGGAATCTCTCGGCCTCCGGCGCAGCGCTCGAGGTCGTGACCCCGCTGTTCATCCCGGACCGCTTCACATTGTTCGTGCCATCAGAACAGTTGAAGCGGCCGTGCCATATCGTCTGGCGCAAGGATAAGCGCATCGGCGTCACGTTCGATTAAGCCGCCGCGCCGCGCGTCGCCACAGCAAAACGACCCCGCCGCATGGGGCCATACGGTCGGGGTCGCCGACAGCAGGGAATAATCTGGAGGACCACCCCGCCGTCAGACAGATACGGCGGCAGCGATCGCTTCGTTTCAGCACCGGATTTTTTTTAGCAGGAGACGTTGAACCTTTTGCAGGGCCGCCACGACATATTGCTGCCTGGGACATTGCATCACTCGGGGTATAAGCCTGCGCCGCCAAGCGACCATACTCCGCTTGCGCGGCGCGGTGCGTTTTGGACAGGTCAGGAAGGTCAAAGACTGCCTCTGCGGACATTGCAGGCCGCTGCCGGCAAGCAACAAGCCACGGCTCGTGGGAGCGCCGGCAAGGCGGCTTGGCCACCTCAACAGCCGAACGCGGGATTGTCCCCTCGCATAGCGATCACGACCTTTCACGGGCGCGCTTTATCTTAGACGACCGCAATAGACGCTATCGGACAAATGGAAACTTTACCCGCCCAACTCAGTTAATTCAGTTGGCGCATGGGGAGATTCCCTATGAATCACAAAGGCATAGAATATACGCTGACACGATCGGAAACCCCGGGGATCTGGAACTGGCAATTCCGGATTGGTGACCTCGTCAGGTCGGGACGAACGGAAGCAAGACTGCTCCTGCTCGCCATGCGCCGCGTTCAGCTGAAGATCGACCGCGAGCTCAGGCACACCGATCGCGAAGCGACCTCCGAATTCGGGGCCCCGCGCCCACCCATTCCCTCAACGGGCATCAAATAATATTTACAATCTAAAGTGACAATCTCGGATTGAATGCGGCTTGGGTCGGACGGGGCTGCTTCATGATCTACAAGGGCGTCGAATACACCGTGACTGCGGTTGCTCCGGGTATCTGGAAATGGCAATTCCGGATTGACGACAGGGTCATCACCGGCAAGACCGAAGCCAAACTCTATCTGCTCGCGGTGCGACGGGTACAGCTGCGGATCAACCGCGAGCGGAAAAAAAGCGCATCTGGCTAGTTCGCCCTGCTAGTCCGCGCTGGGAAGCCGCCGCATCGTGAATTCGATGTCGCCGCCGGGCAGTTCGCGCCAGCTTTCGACCGCGCTCAAATAGGCCGCCTTGGGATAGCGGCTGAGGAAATCGCGCGCCCTCGTCCGCGCTACCTCGCGCGGCAGCGTGAAGGTCTCGCGCAGATAGCCGTCATCCGGCTTGCGCCGAGAGGCCATCCGGCTGGCCAGATCCCGCGGACGCATGACCATGTCGCAACTCCGAAACACATGACGACACGTTCAATATAGGGCCGGCGGAGAACAATTCCGAGTCTGCGCTATGGGGCCTTTCGGCTAGCGAGGGGTATTGGCCGCACTGCCGGTCTTCGGCTTGGCTGGCGCAGCCGCCTTGGGCGTGTCGTTGTTGCGTACGGTTCCCCACGGATCGGAAGACGCCTTGGAGTCGGGAATCTTCTTCAGCGATTCCTTGTAAGCCTTATCCTTGATCGCATCCTGTTCCTTCTCCTCCGGCGTCCTGGTGACGACTTCCGGCATCAGGTTCAGGTTGGGCATCTGCGCGTAAGCGGGCGCCGTCAGCAACACCATCATCACGGCCGCGCTCAGAATTCTCATAACAGGCTCTCCTTTGGGACACTCTCCCCCGGCGTTTTCGGGCGTATATCACCGCCGCAGCCGCGCCGCCAAGCGCGCGCGATCAAAGCCGGTCCGACCTGCAGGATTTGGGGGATTGCATCCAGTCGTCCCAGATCGGTCCGCATTTGGTGCAGCCGTTAAGCGCAAGGCCCACGGCAATCAAGCTCGAAATCAACACCACCCGGCGAAACATGAACGCGCCCCACTCCCCGAAGTGGCGATCATGCCCCTCAAGTCTGGCATTTTCAAGCCAATGCAGGCCGGACGTTTGGGAATGCCGAGCGGGGGTGCCATGGTCATTGCGGCCGAATGCCCCTTACAATGGGCGGAACGCAATATCGTCCGAGGAACAATCATTCATGCAAGAGCAACAGACGGCGGCATTCGGCATCGCGGAAGCAAAGCGGGTGCTGGACGAGGTGTTTGCACCGTGGGTGCTTGACCTCAATCTGTCGATCGAGGGTTTCGACTTCACCCCGCCGCAGGCTGGATCGGCCGACTGGCAGCCCGGTGCGATCCTGCGCATGCCGTTCTCGGAACGGCTGTGCCGCAATGGCGGCGTTGTCTCCGGCCAGGCGCTGATGGCGTTTGCCGACACCGCGATGGTGATCGCCAACGTCGCCGCCAATCGCGGCTATCGCCCGATGACGACGGTCGATCAGACCACGCATTTCATGCGCGCGGTCACCGCCTCCGACGTGCTGGCCGATGCGCGCGTGGTTCGCCTCGGGCGCACCATGAGCTTCGGCCGCGTCACGCTCTCCAGCGCCACCGACAACAAGCCGGTGGCGATGGTCTCGAGCGCGTTCGCGATGCTGTAGGTGATTTACTTGCCGAGGACCGATTCAGCGGCATTGACGATGCTCATCGTCGGATTCTTTCCGCAGTAGGTGCCGAACTTCTTGGCGTTCTCGACGAACACGTCGGTGTCGATGATCGCTTCGTCGGAGTCGCCCTTGTACCAGCCGTCCATCCAGGTCAGCACCATCTTGATGGTGTCATCACCACCATCGACGAACTGCTTGCAGGTCATGGTCGACAGATCGAGCACGACGGCATGCGCCGGAACGGATGCAAGTCCAAGCGGAAGCGTAAGCGCCGCCGCAAACAGAATCGAAACAGTCGTCTTCATGATGCTCTCCCTTGGCGCATGACGGCGAAAGCCGGCACCAATGCCGGAAAACCGCGTCAGCACGTTTCCCGGTCAATGTCGTAATCGAAATGCAAAGGCATGCGCAAGCACCGCGTGTGTTGAATCGATTGTTCGCAATTACGCTGCGCTACATGAGATTCTCAAACAGAGCACGCTTAGGTTTTCGCACGTCGCCGGCAACGAGAAGCGCCGCACGGGCGGCGCTCTCTTGCAACATCGATGACGTGATTGCCGCCTCAGTATCGACCCCGGCCGCCCTGATGACCGCCACCACCATAGCCGCCGCCACCGATGCCAATCCCGATGCCGATGCCGACCGGCGGCCCCACGGGCTCATACACCTCGCGCGGCGGCGGGCGGCGATAGACCACTTCATCCTCATAGTAGTCGGGCCCGCGCACCCGCTTTGGCGGCGCGCGCTCGACGCGCTTGGGCGGATCCGGATCGACGCGCTTGATCGGCGTATTGTTCTTCTTCAGTTGCGGCGCTGAGGCCGGCGGGGTGCAGGGACAGGTCAGCGCGACGTTCTGCGGCGTAGCGCCACCGCCGACCGCCACCGCCGGGATGATCTCGGGACGGTTGCGCAGGCGTTCTTCCATCGTGCGCGCGGTCGGCGTCAAATCGCTGTCCGGGAATCTCGTCAGGAAGGCGCGATAGCCCGCCGCGGTGTTGGCGATGACCGCATTGTTCCACGCCACCATGCGCTTGTGCCGATTGAGCCAGTCGCGGGCCAGTGCACCGAGCGGAGTCTGCGCGTACAGATTGGCAAACGCCTCGTAGGATTCATCGGTGCCGTCGGCAACGATGATTTCGTTCGCGGCCTCGACCGGCTTGCCCTTCAGTTCGCGGGTCCACTCCTCGACGGTTTTCTTGGTCGCGGCCAGTTTCGGGCCGGCCACCGGGGTGCCCGAAAATCTGAAATCCTCCGTCAGCGAGGAACTGTCCCACGGCGTCTGCCGCCCGTCGGTCGCCTTGTTGACCGACACGCGCGTGCGCTTGAAGGTTTCCTCGATCGGAATGTTGGTTTCCTTGGCCGCGGCGATCAGCGCGGTGGTGTACGGACTGTTGCTGCCCGTGCCGTCCTCGGCCACCGCACCGGGCGAGGTCGAGAACGACAGGAACGTATTCGGCGCGCCGATCTTGGCGTCGATGATCGCGAGCCCGCCGCCCGCGCTCTTGGCTATGCCGGGGAACGGATTGTTGCGGCAGGCATCGAGCAGCAGGATACGCATCTTGCTCGGCGCCGAGGTCAGCGTGTTCAGGACGTCGTTCAGCCGCACCGCCTGGATCGGAATGTCGGATTCGCGCTTCGGATCGATGTCGACCGGCACCAGAAAATTCTCGCCGTCGATCTGCACGCCATGTCCGGCGTAATACACCAGCGCGATCGAATCGCCGCCCTTGGACGCGACCTTGCCGGCGAACTCCGAGAGCTGATCGCGAATCTGGCTTTGCGACAGATCGGAAACGGTCGAAACCTCGAAGCCGGAATCGATCAGCATCTTGCTGACCGCCTTGGCATCGTTGATCGGATTGGGCAGCGCCGGAACGGATTTATAGGCCGATTGGCCGATCACCAGCGCGAGGCGGCTTTCGGCGGAGGCAGAATGCGCGCCCAGCAGCAGCGCCGCCGGAACTACCAAATGGAAAAGCGCGTGACGAAACATGGGGCCACCTCCGGCAATGCAGGCTGCAAATTGGTCGAGGTCCTGGTGGTAAAGGTTCAAGCAAGGCAGGCAGTGTGAGGTGGGACACAGACTCAGTTCAACGACGAATATGTCGCAGGCATAAAGCCCGCGCGATTTGATGTAATCAATTTGGTTTACTTGGACTTCTTGGATTACCTGGTTTTCTTGGCGGGTTCCGCCGGACGCGCGACGCCCCAGGGATCGTATTTTTCCTTCGGTTCGGGAATTCGCTCGAGCGCAGCCTTGTAGGCTTTCTCGTCCACCTTCGGCTTGGTGTCCTGCTTCGCCCTCGTTTCCTCGCCACCCCCTTGCTGTCGCCGGCCCTGGGCGTGCGCCGGCACCGCAAGCAACGCCAGAATGAATGCCGCAATCGTAATGGTCTTCATCGCCCTTGCTTTCTTCGCCATCTCGGCGACGTTCCGCCAGGATGATGGCAATCCCGGGATCGGGGGCATGATAGCCCGTCCGGATGAGCCGTTCAGCAAATGTTGATCGGCGCGGCCCGCTCGGCCGCACAATTTGATCGCCGCCGGGGGGCGCAATTTTCGCCGTCCCGGGGTAGAAAGCCGGCGATGGGGCGGGTCATTGTTCACATTGCGTTGGTCGCGGGCGTTGCGCTTGTGCTGGCAGGCTGCGGCTTTGCCGACGTCCGCTCGCCGGTGCCGGAATTCATGCGCGCCAAAGCACCCGAACCGCCGCCGCCCGAGGCGCCGCCGGACCTCAAGCGTCTGCTCAGCGAAAAACTGGATTCGGTGTTCCTGGCGGCATCCAATCCGAGGGGCGTACAGTTCTCGGCGCCGCGCCCCGAGCTGCGCGGAACGGGCTGGACCGCCTGCGTCAAAGCCGATCTGACCTCGGTGAACGGCAAGCCGCTCGGCACGCAAACCTATCGCATCACGATTTCCAACGGCGCGATTTTCGATCGCCGCCAGGTCGAGGCGGAAGACACCTGCGCGACGGAGAGCTACCAGCCGGTGTAGCGGGGCTGGTGCAGCCGGTGCGTTGCAACGGATTCGAATTTCAAACAACGCTGTCGTCCCGGCCTTGAGCTCAGATGCGCAATTGCGCATCGGGGGACCCATACTCCGCGGCGGTCATTGTGGAACAAGGTCTCTAACGCCGGCGATCTCATCGATGGGCCGCGGCGTATGGGTCCCGGCTCAAGGCCGGGACGACGAAGATATGTGCCCGCATTCTCGCGACGCGATGCGCCCGAGGTTTGTTGGAAACTTCTCGCCCCCAAATCCAGAGGGCGCAGGGAATGCCGGATGCGCGCTGCACCCGCGGTCTCATGTGCGAATAGTGCAAACAAAGCTGCACACGAGCATACAGGGCAGCGGAGAGCATCCGACATTCCCTGCGCAATGGCTTTACGGCTTATGACGCGCTCTCCCCGGTGAGACGGCCTCTATTGCCACCGTCGCCCCTCGGAAGCGTTGGCTCCCGAAAGACTTGACGCCGTTACGGGCGCCAGGACCACACGCTTTCGCCGTACGCATCAGCCGCGACCGTCAATCGCAACTGTTACGTCCACCGCAACCCGCCCCTCGTCGTGACGACGGCCGACGCCCTCTGAGTGGGACGGGATGGCCAAGAATGAACCGGTGATTTGGGGTCGAAGGAAAGAGAAATATTTTTGATTTTCGGAATTTTTGGACTTGACATGATTTCCGAAAACCGGAACTGATTTGCCCGTCGGGTTGATTTGTCGCACGCGGATCGCAAGATTTCACTTGCGCGCGAGGCGACACCGTTCTCAAGGCACAGGTAGAGACCGGCGGAAACCATGCGTTCAAGCGATCACGGGACGTCCGCTTTATCGTGCACTACGGACCCGATTCAGGCATCGCGTGATGTCCGAAAGATAGCATGACATCGGCTCCTTATTCGATCATCTCGTCGGCGCCGGCGAGCAGTGTCTGCGGCACAGCGAGGCCGAGCGTCTTGGCGGTCTTGAGATTGATCGCCAGCTCGTACTTGGTCGGTGCCTGTACCGGGAGCTCGGCGGGCTTCTCGCCTTTGAGGATGCGGTCGACATAGCCGGCCGCCCGGCGATACATGTCGATCTGATCAGGCCCATAGGAGAGCAACCCACCGGCGGCGACGAAGAGGCGTTCGAAGTAGATCGCGGGCAGTTTGTGCCGGGCCGCCAGCGCGACGATCAGATCGCGATGACGCTGCACCAACGGGCTCGCCGTCACGATCAGCCCGCCGTTCGGAGCACGCGCGAAGACGGCGACGGCGCGCTCGACCTCGCCGGCGTCGCGCACGTTGACCGGGTTCACCTCCACGCTGAGCGTCGGCGCCACGGCCTGGATGGCGGCGAACTGGCCTGGGCCGGAGGCTGTGGCGGCATTCCGAAGGACTGCTACTCGTGTCAGGCCGGGCGCGATCTGTTTGAGCAGTTCCAGCCATTTGCCCGCCAGGCTGTATTCGTAGTTCATGAAACCGGTAGCGTTGCCGCCCGGCCGCGCCAGGCTGTCGACGAAGCCGGCGCCGACCGGATCGACGACGGCCGGGAACACGACCGGTACGGTGCGGGTCGCCTGCAGCAACGGCCCCACGGTCGTGGCGGCATGGGCCAGGATGACGTCGGGCGCAAGCGCGGCCAATTCCGCCGCGTGCCTGCGAATCTCAGCGGCATCGGTCGTGGCCCAGCGGGTGTCGATGCGCACGTTGCGGCCGATGGTCCAGCCCGATTGCTCCAGGCCCTGATGAAATGCCGCGATTCGGGCCTGCATTCCCGCATCGTCCGCGGCTGCGGGCAGCAACACGCCGATGTGCCGCACGCGCTCTTGTGCATGCGCCGCAAGCGGCCACGATGCAGCCGCAGCGCCAATGATCGTAATGAACTCGCGTCGTTTCATTTCGATGTCCTCGCCGGATCCGGCGTCATGCGTGCGGACGAATTAAGATCCGGCAGAGTGCCGCGCGCGCCGCCGGTATCACTCCCAAATTGTCGAAATTCCACGCCCCCGGGGACACTGCCCCGTTCAATCGTCGCAGGCGAAAGCCTAACACGCTTCGAAATCACGATGCCGCCCTGAAAGGCACTTTTCTCGCGTATGTCCGTTTTCGGTCAGAAGCCGACCTGACCGGAACGTCCGCTTCTGGCGTGCCGGCTCAACCGGTCGCCGCAACACAGGCGTCAAATCTCTCTGCTTAGGACGGGATGCCGATGCGCCACTGATTTTCCTGAGCTGTCGCTAAGGTGTTGACGCATCCGTACGCGAGAATATCTTGATCTCGCAAAAGGATCATCAATGAAGCGGCCCGTGTCAGGAAAAACCTGTCGGATGCCCTATATGCAACTACGCCGGTTGTGCTTGTTCAGGCGCTCTCACCGAGTCGCTAGTTGGCATTCGCGCATAAACCGACGGTCGTTGTGGGCCATTTTGTTTATTTTGGTGTTCCCCGCCAACTGCCTGGCCGGTGAAGGGAAACCCATCAGCATCACCGTGGCGGCCGACCCCACGAAGGCCGACGGAGAACCTTGGGACGGCATTCCAGGCCTTGGCGGGGCGCGCGCTCCGACGGCCATCAACAAAAATGCGCCGGATCTGGCGGTCTGCGTCGTTCGTATGGAAACGCCTCCGGAATGCAGCATGCGGTATGTGAACCTGAAGCAATATTCGCTTTGCCAGGACAGCTACGCTTGCATTTTTAAGCGGGTGAGCATCCCCGATGGTCCTTTCGGGCTCATCATTCTGGATTTGGACTTACGGCGGCATGACCTGGTTGGTTTCCTCTTAATGACGGCTGGGAAGGCTCTTGCTCCTGACCAGCGAGCCGCTTTGGAAAGCGAGATTCGGAGAAGAGCCGACCAGTTAGCGCCCCCTTTTTCCCAAGAAGAGAAGCAACGCAGGTTGAGGGAGATGCTTGTTGTTCCGATGGACCGCTGCGCCGAAGCTAAGGGATGCAGGCTCGTCCAATCCGAAATCCGCGTGAACTCGGCCGAGTGATCCTGCCGGGGCGCTCCGTCCCGTCGTCACGCCTCCTATCACAGAGGACTTCGATGCGGTTCCGGATACTACCGTCATGACCAATGACGTAGGCGTAATAGCTAGCAGCCATTGCCAATTACTTCGGCGGCTGTAAGCCGGGAGACTTCAGCCACTCGCTCATGCGTTACGGTTTCGGCCCGTCTTGCTGCTCCGGTGAACGGACATTCTCAGGATCGGCGGGCATATCCCAAAAGTGCCACAAGCGGAATCCGTCGTAGCTATTCGATAAGGTCATCTGCGCGCAGCATTAAATCTCGGCTAATCGGCAATCCTATAATGCGTGCTGTTTTCAGATTGAGCACAAGCTCGAACTTGACAGGTTGCTCGATCGGCAGGTCGGCCGGTTTGGTACCCCTCAACACCTTCTGCACGTAACCTGCAAGCCGCTTGGCCTCGAAGATCCTATCCGGTCCATAGGACAACAAGGCCCCGCTGGCGGCAAATTCGCGCCACGCAGCGATGACCGGGAGCCGCTGCTCCAATGCGTACTGAGCAATTCTCGGGGCAACCAAACTAGTCAGTCGCGAAGCGACCACAAACAAACTGTTCGCGCCACTGGCACTTGCTGAACGAAGCGCGGCTTCCAGCTCTTCCGGGTTGCTGATGGGATGCGCTGTTACATCGATACTAAACGATTGGGCTCCTTTCCGTGCGAAGGTAAGCTCGTCATCGAGATGCTGCGGATTGAAAATTACGCTCACCCGCTTTGCGTCTGGCACGACCTCGTTTAGCAGCTCCATCCGCTTGGCTGCCATTTCATCGGTAAGAAATGTCACACCGGTAAAATTCTTGCCCGGGTTGGCCAGTGACACGGCTAGTCCTGAACGTACCGGACTGTCGCTGACGCCGCCGACGACAGGTATGGTGCCGTTGCTTGCATCAAACAGCGCCTTGAGAATGTCACCGCCAACCGCAAGCAGAAGGTCGGGCTTCTGCGCAACAAGTTCCTCCGCCAACTCCGGCAGGCGCGCGGCGTGGCCGTTCGCATAACGGTAAATGATCTGCAGATTGCTGCCGTCAACAAGGCCGCCCTGCGAAAGCGCCTCTTTCAACGACTGATCGATCCGCCCCAGCGATCCACCGCCGAATACGAGCCAACCGATCCGCACGGGCTTCTTTTGCGCGACCGCCAGCCGTGGAAGCGATACCGCTGCAGACGTGATCAAGCCAATAAAATCGCGCCGCCTCATGGTCGTTCACCGGAATTCGAGCCGCTCGGCAGGCGAGAATATAGCACGTCGGGAAAAGCAGCGTGGGATTTCTGGAACACGTCCGTATTGGGTCATTTTCGAATGTCAACGCGCTCGCAGTGGTGAGGTCCGCCCTGCCCGTTGAAACGGACATCATCGGCGGCGCAACGGCGTCGCGCTAGCCAGCTAACCGTTGATCACGCGCTGTCCGCCATCTCCCGAGAAAGTGCATCCCATCAATCAACACTCGGGCTGCTCCAATGCCTCTCTCTGCGCGCGCAAGAGTAAAAATCGCGAGCGGGTGAAGGGCCCCTCCTTCGGAGACAGACCCCTCAAGCGCTTCTCTCGGGAGCCGTGCGTATCCTAGTACACCTTGTCCACCGGCAGGCCGAGCGCCATCGAGCCGGCGTATTGTGCCTGCGGGCCGGCCTGCAGCGGGTGGTAGCGCGCGGCCTGGATGTCGCGGAAGCGACGCTCCAGCCCGGTGGCGCGGTAGAAGCCGGCGCCGCCGGCGAGCTCCATCGCAAGCTCTACGGTGGCAATGGCGTGGCGCGCGACGAGCGTGCGGCCCGTCATCACCTGGTTGATGGTCTCGGCCGAAGGCGCATCGAGCCGCACCGCCGCCAGCATGTGTTCGCGAGCAAGGCGCGCACCAGCCAGCTCGGTGTCCATGCGGCCGGCGAGCTGGATCATGTGGTTGTCGACCTTCTTCTTTTTCGCGACACCAACCGCGACGTCGCGGGCGCTCTCGGCGACGCCGAGATAGACCGAATAGATCAGCGGGAACGCGATGGTTGCGATGATCTGGAACAGCGGATGCCATTCGCCGGCCTTGCGCTTCACCGCAACGGCCGCCTCCGGCACCACATGGCCGTCGATCAAGACGTCGTTGGAGCCGGTGCCGCGCATGCCAAGCGTGCGCCAATTGTCCATCACCTTCACCTGCGGCGAGTTCATCGGCAGACCGAAGTGCAACACCTGCGCCGGTTCGCCTTCGCTCTCCAGCACGGCAGTGGTCATGAACAGGTTCGCGGCCGGTGAGCCGGAGGCAAACACCTTGCGCGCGGTGATGCGATAACCGCCGTCGACCTTCTCGGCCTTGCCGGAGCCGCCGATCCAGTCGCTGCCGCCGCTCGACAGCAAAAAGATGCGCTCGGCAGCGATGCGCTTGAGCAAGGGCTCGACGGGCGCCGCCTTCTGCACCTTCCAGCGCCAGGCGGGAATCGCGACCTGATGGGTGTGCATGGAAAACGCCAGCGCGGTGGAGCCGCAATGCTGGCCGAGGATGCGCAGCATTTCGGCGAGCTCATCGATGCTGGCGCCGCCGCCGCCAAGTTCAGTGGGGACGCCGGCCTCGACCAGGCCCGCTTCCTTCAGCAGGGCAAAATTCTCGGCGACGAACTGGTCCTCGTCGGTGGCGGTTTCAGCGCGCTTGGCGAAGACGGGGCCAAGTTCGCGGGCGATCTCGATGGGGCTGCGGTGCGTTGTCGCATCGATGGCGCGTGCGGTGTTGCTGCTCATGGTCATCCCTCCATTCATTGGGACATCCGCGAGTAAGCGAGATGTCTAATGCCCCGGAAACTAGGCCCGGGCGCAAGATCCCTCCAGTTCAGGAAGTGTACTGCCGCGGCGGCGATGCGCCGCCTGGAAAACAGGCCACTGTAAACATTGGTTTATTCGCTTCGCTATGGCCGCCGGCAGGCCAGAGCGGTATAGTATCTGTACTGCCCCCGCGCGTGCATGAGGAGATCCCCGTTGCCCGACAAAAGCGAACGCGGAAGCTATGGGCAGTTCTGCCCGGTGGCGATGGCATCAGAGATCTTCTGCAACCGCTGGACCGCGCTGGTGCTGCGCGAATTGCTCTGCGGCACCACGCGCTTCAACGAACTGCGCCGCGGCGTGCCGCGGATGTCGCCGACGCTGCTGTCGAAGCGGCTGAAGGAGCTGGAAGAAGCCGGCGTGATCGTCGCGGTCCCCACCGGTCAGCACGGCGTGATGGACTACAAGCTGACCGAGGCGGGCGAAGATCTGCGCGGCATCGTCATGTCGCTCGGTTTCTGGGGGCAGCGCTGGGTCGAATCGACGCTGTCGCTGAAAAATCTCGATCCCGGGCTGTTGATGTGGGACATGCGGCGCAACCTGCAGCCCACGCCATTGCCGCCGCGCCGCACCACCATCAATTTCATCTATCCGGAAATGCGGCCGGACCGGAAATCATGGTGGCTGGTGGTCGAGCGCGAGAAGGTCGACCTCTGCCTCACCGATCCCGGCTACGACGTCGACCTCTATGTCAGCTGTCCCCTGCGCGCCATGACTGCGGTGTGGATGGGCGTCGCCAAGCTCCACAGCGAAGTCGAAGCCGGCCGCATCAAGGTCACCGGCGACAGCTCGATCGCCAGATCGATGCAGCAATGGCTGGGTCTCAGCCCCTTCGCGCAGGGGCAAAGGGCTGTGGTGTAGCTGCAAACAGGCCGTTACCGTTAGGGATCTGATTGGCAGCTCTGCCTCAGACCGCTTCCGTCCAGCTTTCCGAGAATGCCAACGCCGACGTCGAGAATGGCCGCCCCTCGCGTTCCCGCGGCCAGGACCGCCCTTTCGCCTCGACGCCGTTGCGGACGAGACGGGTGCCGAGCGCCGGGATCAGCACGGTGCACACGCCGTAGCGCCGGTCGGGAATCTGGTTCGGCTGCGAGTGGATGAGCAGCGGTTCGCCGATATCGAACCAGGTAAGTGAGATGTCTTCGCCGTGCGACTTGATGTGTTCAGTCCAGAAGTAGCGCGGATCTCCCGCTTTGGAGAATTGCGCATCCGCACAGGGGATAGTTGTGTCGGAAAGTTCGGTATTGAGCATGCCTTGTACGGTAGACTGCAGCCACCGCGCCATCGCGATGTTGTCGGAGTAAATGCGCCACCGACCTTCCGTCAGCTCGCTCTTCAAGTAGAGAACGTGTCCGGGACCAGCCGGCGAAAAGATGATCCGCCAATAGCTCGCCTCGGTCGAGTTCGGCTCGCCGTCCTTCGGACTCAAGCGGATAAACGGGTTCTCGCCCGTCAGGATCGTTTTGTTGGGATCGGCGATGCTCATGTAACGGGTCTCCCTCTCAACTTCTCATGATACGTCGTTGTATGTCCGCTTTACGCGCCAAGGCGGACATTGCGATCATTCCGCGTGATACTAACGGTTCGCGTCATCGCTGCAATCCCTGGATAGCGACGGCGCCCACTGCGATGCCAGCGAGCATCGACAACGCAACTGTATATTTTGTTTTCACTGTGCTCCTCCCTGTTGATTGCTCGAGATGACTGTAAATGTGTGCGGCCGAGAGCCAGGTTTGCAAATAGTGTCTGCCGCCTGGGCTGCCAATTGTCATAAGCGGGGAATTCGGCTGTTCCTCGTTTTGCGGACGGCTCGTCACAAGCAAAACGCTGGACGGGAAGAGAGCTACACGTTCCCGGATGAGTTCCTGCGCCTCGTCAACGACGCCGGTTGAGCGGCCGGCACATCCGTTCACAACACTGTTATTGCGCCCTGTCGCGCGCTTCGCCTCCCGCAACTGGGCCTCTCGCGCGTGTTGTTGTATTCTCGGCGAAACAACTGCACGGTCGCAGGAGAAGCTTACATGAACACGTTCGTACTCAACCGCCGCAACCTCCTCGTCGCCGGCGGCTCCGTCCTGGCAACCGGCGTTTCCGGGCTGCTGGTGCCCGCCCGCGCGGAGGGCCTCGCGCCGACCCCTTCGATGCCGGGCGGGGCCAACAACTACCTCAAGGGCGCGCCGACCGTGAATCGGATCGGCAAGGGTGGCTTCTGGATGACCGGCACCGTACGCCGCGCAGGCGACGGCGCCCCGCTTGCCGGGCAGCGCATTCAGATCTGGGCGCACACGACCGAAGGGCGGGAGGGAGATGAGCGTAGTCATGGGGCCACGCTCACCGACAAGAACGGGGCGTTCCGCCTCGAGATGCCGCAGATCATTCCGATCTTCGGCCAGCCACATGGTCACCTCGCCTATGACAGTGGTGAATTCAAAACCGTCTTTCTACGTCCCGTGATGCGCAGCGCCAAAGATACCAGCCTCGAGGCGCACTTCGTCCTTCAGCCGGCCTGACCGAGTTGGGAACACGGGGATGAGATTGGCGAAGGTGACCCTGATCTGGGCCGCCCTTGCAGCAGCCATTTGCGTGCCGATCGCCGCTGCAGCAGCGAGCCCGCTGCTCGCATGGCGCGATCCGCTCTACATACTGGCCGAGTTCGCAGGGATTATCGCACTGGGTCTTGTGCTCGTTCAGCCTTTGCTGATTGGCGGATACTTGCCGGGACTGTCGGCTTATCGTGGACGGCGTGCACATCACTGGATCGGAGGCGCGCTGGTCGTGGCGGTGGTGGTCCACGTCGCCGGCCTCTGGATCACCAGTCCCCCTGATATGATTGACGCCCTTCTGTTCTCATCGCCAACGCCGTTTTCCCCGTGGGGTGTGGTCGCCATGTGGGCCATCTTCGCCGTCGCAATCATAGCGGCACTTCGCCGGCGATTGGGACTGCGAGCGCGAACGTGGCGTGTCGTCCATATGCCCCTCGCGATTGTCATCGTCGTCGGGAGCGTGGTCCACGGCATCCTGATCGAGGGGACGATGGAGACGATGACGAAGGCCGCGCTTTGCGCGCTGGTCCTTGCGGCGACCATAAAAGTCATGGCTGACCTGCGGGTATGGAGAAAGCGAGGGACGTTGCGCGGAGAGAGCGTTACGCGACAGTAAACCAGGCGAAATTGATAGCGATAAGGATCTCAAGACGCTGGCGATGTTTCGTCGCGAGGGATCCGCCTGATGAGGCGTGCGATCAGACCTGCGCCGTCCAGGCGGAGCGACGGGCATGGTGTGAATTCGAAGTGCGGACCTGCCTGAGCCTGCGTCGTTTCCGATACGAGCACCACGACCTCATCCTCCGCCGCCGCCTCTTTGCCGCACTGCTCCAGGCGTTGCGCAGTGTTGACCGTACGGCCAATGATCGTGTAGTCGACCCGGCCCGAAAATCCGACGTTGCCAACGGCGACAGTACCGCTGTGGAGCCCGAGGCGCATGCGGCAGGCATGCAGGCCATTGGCACGGCGCTCCGCGTTGAAGGCGCTCACCTCTGCGGCTATGGCGAGCGCCGCACCGCAGGCATCGGCGGCGTGGTCGGGGCGCGGCTCCGGCGCGCCCCAAAAGGCCATGATGCTATCGCCGATGTATTTGTCGATCGTGCCACCGCTCTCCTCGATGAGCGGCCCGACGCGCGACAGGAGTTGGTTGAGATAGCTTACCACCTCGGCGGCGTGGCGGTCGGCCGAGTACGCCGTGTAGTTCTCAAGGTCGGTGAACAGCACCGTGACCTCGCGCGTCTCGGCTTCCGGCGCCCCGGCCATGCCATGAGCGACAAGGCGGCGCACGAGCGTCTTGGGCAGATAGGTTTCGAACCAGACCAGACCCGCCGCCATCCGCTCGAAGGCGCCGGCCGCCCGGTTGAGTTCACGCACGCGTCCGCGCGGGAGCCGCCGTACGCCGTCGAATTCCAGCGCCTCGATGCGCGCCGCCGCCTCTGCAAGTCCGAGCACCGGCCTTCCCAGCCGCCTCGCGATCATGATAGCCGCCCCCACCGCCAGGGCGAGCAGCACCAGACCGCCGAGCCCGGCACCAAGCACGAGCCAACGCTCCTGGCGCGTATCCGAGCCTCGATAATGCACCCCGACAATCCAGCCAACATCGCCGTAGCCCGCAATCTGCCGGTAAACATAAACGTGGCTGTCGAAGCCGCCGTCGCCCATCCAGGAGAAATGACCTTCAGAACGCCTGAACGGAGCGAGCGAGGACAGCGGGTTGGGCGCGCGCGCCCAGATATTGGCAAGCGCATTGTCCTTGTAGAAGCTATCGACCCGGGGCAGCGGATCTTCCACCCTGGCGCCCGCAATCGTTTTTGGCATCGACAGCGCCGGGTGGGCGAGGACGCGGTCGCGGCCCGAGAGGATGAAGGGCGTTTGACCGATCGCGCCTCCGATCTCGCCAACGTAGCGCGACAATTCCGCGACCGAGATCGCGGCCACCAGGACGCCAAGAAACGGCCCAGCGTCATCTTCACTTGCGCCGGCCGCGTTCTCAGTCGGCCCGCGTAGCGGCATTCTCAGTGCGAGAATGACCTGACCTTGCGCCAGCAGCGGGCTGACCAGCGGACCGAACCAGCGCGGCTCGGGATCGACCAGTGCGTCCTCGACGCTGCGCACGACCGCGGGAAAAACCGACGCATCCAACGTGTCGTAGCTGCGGCCGTCCGCGCGATCATAGCGGCGCACGCTAAAATTGGATCGCGTCACCGAGATGCCCACCACCTGCGGCGTCGCCGCCAACGCTCCCAGGACAAAACGCGCCATGCCTGCGTCGTCGTTAGGATCCAGTCGGCCCTCGCGGATCGCCGCGGCAAGGTAGGTCATCTGGGCGCGGACCGGATCCAGATGCGCGCTCAAGCGTTCGACCACCAGATCCAGCACAAGTTCGGAGCGGTCGCGCAGGAGACGGCCTGTGTTCTCTCGCGCGGCGTAATAGCCGAGCGCCACGACGGGAAGCACGGCGGCGAGCACAAGTCCAATGAGAGTTAGCGACAGCAGCCACGTGATCGGCAGCCCTCCTTCTCGAGGAGGCGGCGCGGCACGTCGAATTGGCGTGGGGATGGTCATCAGCGGATCCAATGCCGGGCTTATTCCACGAACAGGTCCTGGTCCGGCAATGCCGTCCGAAAATCTACCGGTCGAGCCGATTGCACAAAATATCCTTCATCCTCTCATGGCGAAACAATTCAACGTTATTGCCGGTCTTGTGGCGGGCTATATCGCCGCAGGGGTATTCAGGATGCCACATCGGATCGGATACGCCTGACTGCAACGACGGTCATCGATTTGATCGAACTGCCACGGGGGACTTTGGTTGCGCTGGCGGCGTATCTTGCATTTGCGTACTATGCATACGTCGCCACCCGGAACATCCCTCTCCTCGGGAGACAATCATGACCACCTCCCCCTACCCCGATGGCGCCGGCTACGTCCGCGGACGCTATGTTCCGATCGCCGAGGCGACGCTGCCGGTGACCGATTGGGGTTTTACGCGCTCCGACGTCGTCTATGACGTCGTGCATGTATTCAAGGGTGGATTCTTCCGGCTCCGAGATCACCTCGACCGGTTCGAGCGCTCGATGGAAAAGCGGCGAATCCATCCGCCGGAAGACCGCGCCGCGATCGAGGCAATCCTGCATCGCTGTGTCGCGCTCACCGGTCTTGCGGATGCCTATGTCGCGATGGTGGCCTCGCGCGGACGGCCGCGGGTGATGGGATCGCGCCGGCCGGCGGATTGCGAAAACCATTTGATCGCCTATGCGCTGCCCTGGATCGACGTCGTGCCGAAAGATGTGCAGGCGCGCGGCGCGCATGTCTTCATCGCCTCGACGCCGCGCGTGCCCGACGCCTCGGTCGATCCCACGGTGAAGAACTACCAGTGGAACGACCTGACCTCCGGCCTGATGGAGGCGCACGATGCCGGTTTCGACACCGCCGTGCTGTGCGACGCGCAGGGTTTTCTTACCGAGGGGCCGGGCTTCAACGTCTTCGTCGTGCGCGACGGACGGGTGACGACGCCCGATCGCGGCAGCCTGCGCGGGATCACGCGGCAATCGGTGCTGGAACTGTGCGCCGAACTCGGCATCGAGGCGGCGGTCGAGCCGATCCCGCGATCGGCGCTCGACTACGCCGACGAGGTCTTTCTCGCGACCACCGCCGGCGGCGTCATGCCGGCGTCGCGCATCGGCGCGCGCATCCTCGGCAACGACCGGCCCGGGCCGATCTCGACGCGGCTCAAGGATATTTATTGGAAGAAGCACGACGAGGGCTGGCACCACACGCCGGTCCGGTAGGAGATGGCCGAAGCGGGTGAATGAACGGCGCGCAGCCACAGTAGCCCCCGGATGCGCAGCGACATCCGGGTGCTTCCCAAGACCCGCATATCGCGGAGTTTATCGTCGGGCGCATTCGCGGGACCCGTTGGCTTCCGGCAATGGATGGATCCAAGGAAGCGGTGTCGATGGTTTCGCTCCATGGATCCGCGCATGGCCAACGACAGCCCCAGCTGTTCCAGCAGATGGCTGACGGTCCCTGCCGACCGCCGATTCGCTCCAGAGGGCCTTGCGGAGCACCCTCAGACGGACCTAGGGTGCCTCCTCGATCAAAACTAGGGAGTGCGGACGTGGCGACAGGTACTGTGAAGTGGTTCAACGCAACCAAGGGATTCGGGTTTATCCAGCCCGACAGTGGCGGCAAGGATGTGTTCGTGCATATCTCGGCGGTAGAAAAGGCCGGACTGAGTTCCCTGAATGAGGGCGCCAAGGTCAGCTACGAAGAAAAAGAAAACCGCGGCAAGACCTCGGCTGAAAATCTGAGAGTTGGCTAACGAAGATATTTCCCGCCGGTTCACGCCGGCGGGGGCTACGTCCCCACTCCTGCGATCCGGGCCGTCAAAACAGCCGCTTGCCCGGCCGGAGATGGTTGAACGCTTATCCTCGCAGCCTGCCGCGGCGGCATGCTGAATCAGCCGTTAACATAACCGCTCAAATCCGGGCGTCGGCCCACCGGCATTTTCCATTTCTCTGCGCTAGCGTTGCTCCCAGAACGTGATGGAAGCAGGCGGCACCCTGTTGGTGCCGCGCTCGACATCGCGACCGGGGAAACGGGGAAGTGGCCGAGATTGCAGAGACATCGGTAGTCCGTCGTGCATCGCCAGGGGATGCCGCGCGCACGCGCGCGTCGGTGGCGCCTGCCGGTGCGCTGACGCCGCTTGCCGACATCCCCGCCGCCCGATGGCGCGCGCTGTCGGAGCGCGTCGCCGAGCCCAACGGCTATTACCTCCCGGAATGGGAATTGGCGGTCAACGCCTCTGCGCGCGGACGCGTCGGTGCTTCTGCATTGAGTGCCTGGAGCGATACCGCTGAGTTGACCGGGTTGATGCCGGTTATTTCGATGTGGCGCGCCTACAGGATTCCGCTGCCCGTTTGGGTCAGCGCCGATCCCTATGGCTCGCTGTCCACGCCGCTGCTGGGCCGCGATCATGCCGAGCAAGCTGCCGGGCGCCTGCTGGACGGCGCGCGCAAGGCCGGCGCTCACGCGCTGATGCTGCGCGACATGTCGCTGGACGGCGCCGCGATGAAGGCCTTCACCGCTGTCCTGGCCCGCGACGGCCTCACGCCGCGCGTGCTGCAGTCGCATGTCCGCGCCGCGCTCGATGCCACCCTCGACCCCGATGAGTTGCTGCGCGAGGGGCTCGGACCAAAGAAACTGAAAGAGCTGCGCCGGCAGCGTAACCGGCTTGGCGACCATGGCGAGGTGCATTTCGACGTTGCGTGCTCGCCCGCCGAGGTTACGGCCGCGCTCGAGACCTTCCTCAACCTGGAAGCCAGCGGCTGGAAAGCCAAGCGCGGCACGGCATTGGTGCAGCACGCCGGCGATGCCGCCTTTATCCGCCGCGCGACGCCTGATCTTGCGGCCACCGGTCAATGCGAGATCGTGACGTTGCGCGCCGGCGAGACGCCGGTGGCAGCAGCCATCGTGCTGCGGCATCAGGACCGTGCGTTCTATTTCAAGCTCGGCGTCGACGAACGCTTTTCGAAATTCTCGCCGGGCGTGCAGCTGACGCTCGATCTGACCCGGCATCTCTGCGCCGATCCCACAATTACGCTGGTCGATTCCACCGCCAATGCCGACCACCCCATGATCAATCCGATCTGGCGCGGACGGCTCGCGATCGGCGATGTGCTGATTCCGCTGCGGCGGGGCGATGTGGTCGCAACGCTGGCCCAAACCGCCTTGAGCTTGCGCAAGCTCGCCCGCGAGCCGGCGCGCCGCGCCATCCGTTTCATCAGAGAACGCCAGGAGAAATCCTCATGAATACCCAGACCGCTGTCGCGCCCGTGATCACGGCCGACAATGACGCGCTGCGCCGCGACTTTCCGCTAAAGCCGTTCGCGATCCGCCACAAGCTGGCCGGCCATCCGCTTCTGATGCTGCCGCGCATCGCACAATTGGCTGCTGAGTTGCCGCGCGATTTGATCGAATACAATTCCGGCAAGGTCGCGATCAGCCAGGATCCCGACGCCATTCCCTCCGTCGATCTCGATCCGATCGAGGTGGTCAAAAGCATCGAGACCGCCGGCGCCTGGATGGTGCTCAAGCGCGTGGAGAACTCGCCGGAATATCGCCAGCTGCTGGAAGACACATTGCTGTCGGTGGCGCGCGCCCGCGGCTTCAACAGCTTGGGCGACGCCGGCTTCGAACAGCTCGAAGGTTTCCTGTTCGTGTCCTCGCCGAATTCGACCACGCCGTTCCATCTCGACAGCGAAGACAATTTCTTCGTGCACATCCACGGCGAAAAATTCTTCACGATCTTCGACAACAACGACCGCAGCATCGTCTCCGACGACGAGATCGAGCGCTCGATGACCAAGCACCGCAATCTGAAGTATGACGAACGCTTTGCCGCCCGCGGCAAGGAGTTTCATCTGTTCGCGGGCGACGGCTGCTACGTGCCGTATCAGTGGCCGCATTGGGTGCGCACCGCTGACAGCTTCTCGATTTCGATGGCGATCACCTGGAAGACGCGCGAGGTGCGCCGCCTCAACGACCTGCACTTCTTCAATTCGATGCTGCGCGGCATCGGTATGCCGCAGCAGCCGCCCGGCAAGCAGCCGGTACGCGACGCGCTCAAGCTCGCCTTCTACCGCACGGTGACGACGGCGATCAAACCGCTCCGCGCCTCGATGGCGATGCGCCGCGTGCTGCGCCGCATCGCGCTGGGGAAGCGTGCGAATTATTATTTGAAGAAGGCGTGAGTCTTTCCCTCGTCATGGCCGGGCTTGACCCGGCCATCCACGACTTCCTTGCCGATGCGTCGCAAAGACGTGGATGCCCGGGACGAGCCCGGGCATGACGGAGTATGCCCCACCTCACTTCAACGGCGAATGCGGCGTCGGCAGCATGATCGCCGAGTGCATCTCCTCGAGGAAGCCCGGGCCCTTGCCGAGGAATTCCTGCCAGGCCGGATCCTTCATGGTGTTGGCGCGTACTTCAGCACGGGTGTTGAGGTCGGGATAGGCCCAGATGTGGCAGGCCTCGTTGGGCTCGCCCGCCTCGGTTTGCCAAAGGCCGACAATCTTGGAATATTTCTCGCGCGCCGGCAGTACGGCGGTGAACGCATCGAGCCATTGCTTGAGGCCACCAGCCGGCTTGCCGCGATAGTTGCGCAGTTCATAGACATTGCCTGAGGATGCCGGAGCCACCGGCGGCTTGATCGCATTCATCAGCCGAACATTCTGGCGCAGCAGCAGCGGACGGATCAGCGGAATGTACTCGGCCGTCCAGCGCGGGTTCTTGGCGAGCTCGGCGCGAAGGCGTCCGCGCTCCTCGAAACTGTCATAGCTCCACATATGCAGAACCTGGTTGAGCGGCCCGATCTCGGTCATCCAATAGCCTTCGAGCTTGCCGTAGTCGTTCTTGCGGATGTCCGCCGACACGGTGCTCGCCGCCTTCACCATGTCGCCGAGCGTGCCGGGTTTTACGGTGTAGGTTCGCAATTCGTAGATCATGGTGTTTTTCCCCAATTTGTTTGTCGATCGTCATGGCCGGGCTTGTCCCGGCCATCCACGAATTTCTTGTTGCGCCAGTCTAAAGACGTGGATGCCCGGCACAAGGCCGGGCATGACGGACTCAATTGACGCACGAGCTATTCCGCCGCCTGCGCGTTGATCTCGCCGGACACCTGGCGGATGGCGCGGGCGAGTTGGTCGGCGGGCTGGGCGCCTGATATCGCGTATTTCTGCGCCAGCACGAAGGTCGGCACGCCGGAGATGCCCTTCTCGGACGCTTCCTGCGCCTGGCCCGAGATCAGCGCGACGTCTTCGTCGGTCGCGAGGCGCTTGCGCACGTCGTCGGCATCGAGGCCGACATCGGCGGCGGCCTGCACCAGCACGTCGATATCGGTGAGATCGCCGCCATCGCGAAAATACAATTCCATCAGGCGCTGCTTCATCTCGCCGGATTTGCCCTGCGCTTCGGCCCAGTGGATCAGGCGATGGCAATCGGTGGTGTTGGGCTGGCGCTTGACCAGCTCAGGCCGGTAGGTCAGGCCCTCTTCGCCTGCCGCCGTGACGACGCGGCCCGCAATACCCTTGTAGGCCTCGACCGAGCCGAACTTGGCGGTGAGATATTCGTCGCGGCTGATGCCCTCGCGCGGCACCCAGGAATTGAGGAAGAACGGCCGCCAGCGCACCTCGACCGGCACGTCCGGCACCAGCGCCAGCGCGTTCTCGATCCGGCGCTTGCCGATATAGCACCATGGGCAGACCACGTCGGAGACGATGTCGATCTTCAGCGGCTTGATGGTGCTCATGGGCGCGTCCTCGGGCTTCAAACGATGGCCGGAAAGTAAGCCGATTGAGGCCCGGGGCAAGGCCCCGCGCCGCATGCCGCCATTACATAACCTCCGCGGTTATTGTGGCCGCGGACAGGCCTCCGTAGAAATCGGGCAACAATTCAACTGCGGAGCCCGATATGACCGCCATTTTCAAGCCGGAAGGCCCTCTCTTTCGCGCCACCGAGCATGCCGGCGGGCCGTGGTCGCCGGATATGCTGCAGGGCAGCGCGACCACCGCGCTGATGACGCGCGAGGTCGAACGGCTCGCCGAGAATAGCGGATTTGCCGTGCGCCGCCTCACCTTCGACCTGTGGCGGCCCGCGGGCTTGCGCGCCTTCGGCCTGGAGACCGACATGCTGCGCGACGGCCGCAAGGCCAAGACCATCCAGGTGCGGCTCACAGACGGCGAGACCGAGATCGGCCGCTGCACGGCGCTCTTGACGGCGCAAGGCAATGAGTCGCCCGCTGATCCGTTCTCCAAAAATTCGGTCAGCGACGCACCGCCGGAATCCGGCACACCGCCGCCGGCGTTTGCGCAGAAATGGAGCCGCTATTTCCAGAACGTGTCCGTGCGGCTCATCGAAGGCGCGCTGGAAAAGCCGGGGGCCGGCCGCGGCATGGATGCGGCTCGACGTGCCCATGGTCGAGGGCGAGACCAATACGCCGTTGCTGCAGGCGGTGCAGGCCGCGGATTTTGCCAGCGGCGTCGGCCAGATCGTCGATATGCGCGAATGGACGTTCATCAATCCCGAGATCAGCCTCTATTTCTTCCGCCCGCCGAAGGGCGAATGGATCCTGATCCGCTCGCGCACCCGCGCCGGCGCCAATGGGGCGGGTCTGACCATGGCAACGCTCAGCGACCGCAAGGGCGCGTTCGCCGAAGTGCTGCAGGCGATGACGTTCGAGCGGCGCGAAGCACAAGCGCAGGCGTCTTAAGGCGCCAGATACTGCAGCAGCCTCGGATCGTCGCGGACTTCCTGCGCCGATCCTGATAGCGCGACCCGGCCGCGGTCGAGCACGAAGGCGCGGTCCGCGACGCGGAGCGCGAGGTCGAGATGCTGCTCGACGATCACGATGGCGATATCTTTAGCCAGCAGGATCAGGCGCTCGGTGATTTCCTCGATCACGCCGATCCAGACGCCTTCGGTCGGCTCGTCCAGCAACAACACGCGCGGGTTCGACAACAGCGCGCGGCCGATCGCCAGCATCTTGCGTTCACCGCCGGACAATGTGCCGGCGACCTGGTCCATGCGCTGGCCGAGCTTTGGAAAAATCTCCAGCACGCGGTTGACGGCCTGGCTGTCGCGGTTGGTCAATGCGCCGACGGCGAGATTGTCGCGCACCGAAAGCCTGCCGAACACCGAGTGTTCCTGCGGGACGTAGCCGAGGCCGAGGCGGATGCGCTGCTCGGTCGGCAGCGCGCCGACGCTGCGGCCATCGAGACTGACGGCGCCGCCGAGCAGCGGCAACTCGCCGACGATGGCCTTCATCAGCGTGGTCTTGCCGGCGCCGTTGCGGCCGAGAATCGCAACGCCGCCGCGCCACGGCACGGCCATGCTGACGCCGAACAGCACCTGGCTGCGGCCATAGCCGGCGTCGACGCTTTGGATGTCGAGATATCTGTCCTTATCAGGCACGGCGGAGATAGACCTCCTGCACCCGGGCGCTGGACTGGATATGCGAAACCGAGCCGCAATCGAGCACGCTGCCCTGATCGAGCACGGTCAGCCGGTCGCAGATGTCCCTGATAAAATCGAGGTCGTGCTCGACGATAACGAGGGAGCATTTTTTCTTGATCGGCTGCAGGAGTTCGCCGGTCACCCGGCGTTCCTCGAGGCTCATGCCGCCGGTCGGCTCGTCCAGCAGAAGAAGTTTTGGTTCGGGCGCCAGCGCCATTGCGATTTCAAGCCATTGCTGTTGGCCGTGCGACAGCGCGGACGCGGGCTCCGCCGCGCGGTCGACCAGACGGAACTGTTCGAGCATGGCCATGGCGCGATCATGCAGCACCCCGCGGCTGCGCGAAAACACCAGGCTGGGCAGCGAGCACTGCGCCTGCAACGCCAGCAGGATGTTGTCGTACAGCGTCAGCGCCGGCAGCACGCTGGTGATCTGGAACTTCAGACTCATGCCGGCGCGCGCCCGCTCCGCCGGCGACGCCTGCGAGATATCGCGGCCGCCGAACGTCACCGTGCCCGACGTCGGGATTTCCGCGCCGGCGACGCATTTCATCAGCGTGCTCTTGCCCGAACCGTTGGGTCCGATCAGCCCGTGGAATTCGTTCTCGTAAACAGTGAGATCGGCGCCGTTCAGGGCCGTCAGCTTGCCGAAAATCTTGATCAGTCCGCGTGCTTCAAGAAGAGCCACGATCGCCCTCCTCCGGCAGCCGGCCGAAATTGCCGACACGCTCGCGCTCGCTCAGGATCAGGCTGACCAAACCTGCGGGGCGAAACAGGATGACCAGCAACAGCAACACGCCGAGGATGATCGGCCAGATGTCCTGATACGAGTTCGACAGCCAGAAACTGACCGCCTCGATCGCGACCGTGCCGATCACCGCACCGATCAGCGTGCCGGAGCCGCCGAAGAGCACGTAGAGCACCACCTGCGTCGAGATCACCACGCCCAGCATGTTGGGCCAAACGAACCCTTCGTGAAACGCATAAAGACTGCCCGCGAGGCCCGCAACGGCGCCGGCAAAGGAAAAGATGATCGCCTTGAGCCGCTGCACCTGGTAGCCGAAGAACGCGATCCGCTGCTCGTTCTCGCGCAAACCCGCCAGCGCCAGGCCGAATTGCGATCGCACCAGAAACCGGCACAGCAGATACACCGCCAGCAGAATACCGAGCGTCAGGTAGTAATAGACCGGCCCCTCCGTGATGTCGTAGCTGCCGAGCGACATCGGCGGGATCGAGGGAATGCCGTTCTGGCCGCCGAGATAATACCAGCCCCGCGCCACGCGGTCGGCCGCGTAGGAGCCGGTCAGCGTGCCCAATGATACGAAGATCACGCTGGATGGATGACGTCCGAGCAGCAGAAACCCGCCGAGCAGCAGCGCAAAGGTAAAACCGATCAAAAGGCCGGCCGGCAGGACGAGCAGGATGGAGGTGACGCCGAGATCGCGCGCTATCAGCGCCACGCCATAGCCGGCCGTGCCAAAGAACACGGCCTGCCCGAAGCTCATGATGCCGGCATATCCCCACACCAGATCGAACGACAGCGCAAACAGGCACAGGATCAGGACCCGTGTGGCGTAGATCGTCAGATAGTCCTTGAGGACGAATGGCAGCAGCACGGCGATCGCCAGCACCACGATTTCAATGATCGGCAGCACTCGCCATCGGCGCTGGCGGCCGACCCGACCGGGAAGCGGCAGCGACGTCGTCTGTGTCGTTTCTGTCATCAAATGGCCAGCAAACCTGCTCCGGAGTTAACGGTGGCTTTCGGCCGCCGCAGCGCCATGCTCAGCATTACATCAGCATTCTTTGGGATCGACGAGGCCGGCGCTGCGCGCGACGATCTCATAATTGCCGCCCTTGGCAACCGCCGTGTACATCTTCATCTTGCAATGCCGCTTGCCGGGAACCATTTCCGCAGGCCCGCCGGGACCTTCGGCGATCTTGGCGTGATCCAGCGCCGCCGCGACCCCGTCGCGATCAATCTTGCCGGCCTCCTTGACCGCCGCCTCCCACAGTTTGAGGCCACGATACGTCCCGGTCGCGGCACTGCCCGCGGCGAACAGGAACGTGCCGGGGAACTGTTTTTCGTAGGCCGCATGAAGTTTGGCACTGAACGGATCTTCGGGCGTGAGGGCCTTGAAGTAGTCGAGGCAGCTCGCAAGTCCCTCGATCTCGGCCGCCTGGTTGATGTTGAGCGTGTTCTCATCGTAGTAGACGCAGGATAGCCGGCCGCCGTTCTTGAGGAACCCCGCCTCATAGAGCTGCTTGAAGAACGGCCCGACCCCCGGCGGGATCACGGTGTTGAACACCACGTCGACCTTGTTGGAGATGACCCGGTTCACCGTGGCGCTGAAGTCGATCTGGTCGAGCGGATAATATTCTTCGAAGACCACCTCGCCGCCATTGGCCTCGATCACCTTGCGGGCGTAGACGTTCAGGGTGTGCGGCCAGACATAGTTGGCGCTCGGCAGCGCGAACCGCTTGCCGCCGTTCTTGATCAGCCAGGGGATGAACTCGTCGCACTGCTGCGCCGGCGTCGGGCCGGTACAGAACAGATAGGGCGTGCACTCCTTGCCCTCGTAGAGCTGCGGGTAGATGTAGAGCGTCTTGCCGCGCGCGACGATCACGTCCTTGATGGCGTTGCGCATCGAGCTGGTGATGCCGCCCAGCACCAGATCGACCTTGTCGCGCTGGATCAGTTTGCGGACGTTGCCGACCGCGACCGATTCATTCGACGCGGTGTCCTCGATGAACAATTCCAGCGGCCGGCCGAGCAAGCCGCCGGAATCGTTGATTTCCTTGACCACCATTTTGGCGACGTTCGCATCCGCGTTGCCGGCGTAACCGATCGGACCGGTCAGGTCGGTGGCGATGCCGACCTTGATCGGGGGCCCCGCCGCGTTGGCCCATTCGGGACGAACGACCCAGCTGCCGACACCGGTGGCAATGGCGGTGCTGGCAAAGGCGAAGTTGGAGAGAAACCGCCTGCGGTTGAGATGACTGCGATCGCTGGACATGGACTAGACCCCTTTTCCTGAAATCAGGCCTTGCGGCCGAAACTTGATGAAGATGATGGCAAGTACGAACACGAGGACGTCGGCGATCACGGGCGGGATGATCCAGGGCAGTGCCGCGGCGAGCGTGCCGATCACGCCGGCGCCCGCGACGGGTCCTGCGAACGAGCCGACTCCGCCGACCATGACGGCGACGAACCCCTGGATCAGGAAGCGCAGGCCGAGATCGGCAAACAGCGAGAACACCGGCACGATCAGCGCCCCCGCAAGGCCTGCAAGCGCGGCACCGAAGGCAAAGGTGGCGCCATAGATCGCATTGGTCGAAATGCCGGAGGCGCGGGCGAGCGCGGGGTTTTCCAGCGACGCCCGGATACGCAGCCCGAAGGCGGTGCGCGCCAGCAGCAGATAGCTGCCGATCATCACCAGCGCCGTGATCAGGATGATCACCAGCCGCCAGCTGGAAAAATGCATGGTCCCGATATTGACCGAACCGCCGAGCGGCTCCGGGACCGACAGATAGAGCCCGCCGATCAGGCCACGGACGATTTCGCGGATGATGAGCCCGAGCGCGTAGGTGCCCAGCATCGCCACGATCGGTGCGGCGTAAAACCGCCGGACGATGCTCCGCTCCAGCACAAATCCCAGCGCGCCGACGACGAAGGGGGCGGCCGCCATGCCGATCCAGACCGGCGCGCCCGCGCTGTGCACGATATAGGTGACGTAAGCGCCGAGCAGGACGAACTCGCCCTGCGCGAAGTTGAAGATGCCCATCATACTGGCGATGATTCCGAGTCCCAGCACGACCAGAACGACGATCGCGCCGAAACTCAGGATCTCGAACAGTGCGACGAACAGGTTATCCATATGCCATCACCAGCAGCGTTGCGGCGTTCGGCTGCTTACATTTTCTTCCAGTCTCCCGCCTGCTCGAAGGCGTGCGCCGCGCGATAGATGGTCATTTCATCGAAATGCCGGCCGACCAGCATCAGCCCGACCGGAAGGCCGTCGACCATGCCGCAGGGAATCGACATCGCCGGGTGATGCGTGATGTCGAACGGCGCGGTGTTGGTGATCATCTCGAAAGCGCGCTGGCACACCTCCTCCCGGGAGGCGCCGGGCGCCGGCAGCGGCGTCGCCTTCATCGGCGTGGTCGGCATCAACAGCAGATCGTAGTTCGCCAGCACCTTGTCATAGGCGGCGGTGATACGCCGCGAGATGTTGACGGATTTGCCGTAGTAGCGCGGCCCGAAATTATTGTTGATGTAGACGCCGAGCATCAGGAACAGTTTTGTCGTTTCCGACAGCGAGTCCGCCTGCCCGCGCCAGCCGCGATGAAAATCCATCAGCGACGTCGAGTACAGATCGGCACGGCTGAGACCATAGCCGTCACCGAACATCATGGTCTGGGCGATGCCTTCGGCGCCAATCGGCGTCCAGACCGCCGGCGCCACCATGTGGAGCGGGATTGAAACCTGTTCGACTGTCGCGCCGAGGCTCGCCAGCCGCTTCGCCGCTTCCATCACGCTCCGGTTGACGTCGGCTTCGGCGCCGGCCTGCTCAAAACCTTCCTTGACGATGGCGATCTTCATGCCCTTGATGCCGGCGCCCAGCGCCTTGGTGTAGTTCTGCACCTCGGGCGACTTGATCCGGGGATCATAGCCGTCGTCACCGGCGATCACTTCGAGCAGCAAGGCATTGTCGGCGACGTTTGCGGTCATCGGCCCGGTGTGATCGACGAAGATCTCGATCGGCATGATGCCGGTATAGGGCACCAGACCCCAGGTCGGCTTCATGCCGTAGGTGCCGCTGAACGACGACGGCATCCGGATCGATCCGCCCTGGTCGCCGCCGATCGCCATGTCGACTTCGCCGAGCGCGACCACGACCGCGCTGCCGGACGACGATCCGCCTGCGGAATAGCCCATCTTGTGCGGGTTATGCACCGGACCGGTCGCATTGGTATGGCTGCCGCCGGAGATACAAAAGTTCTCGCAATGCACCTTGCCGGCAATCTCGGCGCCGGCATCGAGCATGCGCGTGACGATGGTGGCGTCGAAATCCGGCACATAGCCTTCGAGCGTCGCGGAGCCGTTCATCATGGGCACACCGGCCAGCATGATGTTGTCCTTCAGCGCCACGACCTTGCCCTTCAGCTTGCCGCTGGCGGCGCCCTTGACGGTCGATTTGCGGTACCAGGCGTTGCGCGTATTTTCTTCCGGCGACGGGCGATAGCCAGGGGTCCGCGGGTACTTCACGATCGGGACTTCGTCCGCCATCGCGCCCACGGCGTTGTAGGCATCGACCGAGCCCTGCATCAACCCACGGAAGGAAGCGACGTCCTCATCGGTCAAGGCCAGACCGCATTGGTCGGCAACTGCGCGCAGTTGATCGGGAGTAGGAAGCGCTACTGTCACGATGGATTCTCCTGTTTCTTTGACGGTTCGCGAAGGAAATTTGCTGAGGGCCCCAACCCCACGCCCATCACTAGAAACGGAAATGTTTTCCTTTTCAAGTATTATTTTGCAACACCTCCTTTTGCGGAGCGTTACGCGTTCGCGGTCAGAACTGTTTGATCAGCCGGAAGTCGATCCCGTTGGCGGCTGCTAGATAGATCGGCATCCTGGCGCTGCCGCGGCGAATGCCGACGGTGCCTCGCGCGCCCTGGTAGTCCACATTCGCAGCCGCCGAGAGCAGCGGCTTCCGCGCCAGCGATCCTGCGCGCGCGGCGACCGTCTCCAGAAACCGCAAGCCCTCATAGTTCGACTGCGCGATCGAGCCGAGCGGCGGCGCGTGGCGGCCGAACGAGGCTTCGTATTGGCAGCGGAAAGCGTCGTTCTCGCGCGAGGCCTTGTCGATGAAATAGCCGGATGCGCAGAACAGGTTTTCAGTATTGTCGGCACCGATCCCGAGCAGCACCGTCTCGTCCATCGCTCCGGCGAGGCGGAGCATGCGGGTGCCGAGCCCCTGCTCGCCAAAGGTACGGTTGAAGACGACGCTGTCGGCGCCGATCAACGTGATCAGAACCACGTCGGGCTTGGCGGCCCGGATCCGCGCCAGCTGGTTGCCGTGATTGTGCTCGCCGATCGGCACGAACTCCTCACCAACGACGCGCCCGCCGGCGTCCGCGATGTATTTCTTGATCGCCTTGTGGGACAGCCATGGCCAGACATAGTCGCTGCCGATCAGGTACCAGTTCGATGCATGTTTGGTCTTGGCGAGCCACTCGATGGACGGGCGCCATTGCGCCCCCGGCGTCTCGCCGATGGCCATCACGCCAGGCGTCCGCTCGCCGCCCTCATAGACCGGCGTGTACAGGTAGGGAATCTGTCCGGCGACGACCTTGCGCAGCGCCACCCTGACCGCGCTGATATGCGAGCCCATGATGAGATCGGCGTCTTCGGCCGCGACAATGTCGGAAGCGGTGCGCGTCACGTCGTCAATATCGCCGCCGGTGTCATGGAACGCGACTTCGATCTCGCGGCCGAGAATGCCGCCGCGGCGATTGATCTCGGTAATGCCCAGCAGCGTACTGTTGATGGAGGCCGGACCCCAGATTCCCGACGGGCCGGACAGCCCGACAAAATTGGCAATCCGCAACTTCTTGCGATCGCGCGGCGCCCGAAACGGGCCAAGCGCCGGCTCCGAGGTGCCCGTTCCGGTCCCTGGAAACCCCTTGAGCAGCAGTTCCGGCGGCATCGGCGGCCCACCGAACTTTTGTAATTGCGGCAGCGAGAGCAATTCGCTCTCCTTTCAGCTTCTTTTAGTCCGGCGCCATCAGACTACCATCGGCAAGGTGATCGGCAACAAAAATCCTAGTGGAAAATATTGAATATTCAACGATTCCCGTGCATAGAGTTCAAGCAAGAGCGCTAAATATTCATCGAAAACTCCATTACGCAGTTCAAAGCCTTGGCCAAATCGCCCAGTAAACCCATCACCGAGCATCTCGCCTACCTGCTTGCGCAGGCCAACCGGGAGATCAATCGCCAGCTCGACGCGCGCTTCCGCAAGGAAGGCGTGCCGGTCGAGCAATGGCGCATCCTGAAGGTGTTGTCTGACGGCAAGGGACACTCGATGGGTGAGCTTGCCGAAGCGGTGCTGCTCAATCATCCGACGTTGACCAAGATGGTCGACCGGATGGTCTCCGACGCCCTCGTCTATCGAGTGCAGGACGCCGAGGACCGGCGTAAGGTCCTGATGTTCTCGTCCGACCGCGGCAAGGCGCTGACCCAGCGCCTCAACTCGCTGGCGCTGAGCCAGGAGGCCTTCATCGCCGAGAACTACGGCAACAAGGCCACCGCGGATCTGAAGCGCCTGCTGGAAAGCCTGATCGAGAAGGCGAACTAAGCTACGCCGCCAGCGCGGTGAGAACCGCTTCCGACGCTTCATCCGCCGGCATGAACATTTCCACGCGCAGTTCCTGCAGCGTGACGTCCTGCGGCGTCCCGAGCGTCAGCACCGCGCCGATCAAGCCAATGCCCACATCGCCCTTGCGCAAGCGCACCTCGCATAGCGGGCTCGGGGTTTCGTGCTCGTCGAACTGCGTGGCCGGCAGGTCGGGCAATTTCAGCAATTCACGCCAGGTCGATTGCAGCGCCAGATCGAGCGGCGCGGCCATCGCCTCGTGGCGGGCGCGGACCAGCAGCGCGGACGCGACCTTCGGCCAGTTCTCGACATAGGGCCGCAATTCGTCGGGCGAGAGAAACATCCGCATGTGATTGAGCGGACGCGTCATGCGCTCCGGCCCGAGCAGCCTCGTCATCAGCCGCGTCGCCGCGCCGTTGGCCTGCAGCACGTTCCAGCGCCGGTCGGTGACGATGGCGGGAAACGGTTCGTGCCGGCGCAGCAGCAGATCGATCGCGCGTTTGGCGTCGGCGACTTCGGGCGCTGCAAGATCGCGCTCGCCATATTGCCGCGCAAAGCCGCCGGACTCCAGTAGAGCATTGCGGTCGCGCAGCGACAGGCCAAGCGCGGAGGCCAGTTGCAGCAGGATGTCGCGGCTCGCCACCGCCTTGCCGGTTTCGACGTAGCTCAAATGCTTGATGGAGATTTCCGCCTCGAACGCCAGATCGGCCTGGCTCATGGCGCGGCGGTTGCGCCAGCCGCGCAGGAGATCGCCGACCGGGTTGGTGGGTAACGGTGCATGTTGGCGGGAGTCCATCCGCCGATTATGCGAAGGGCGGATGCAGCTGTAAATCGCTACTTGTAGGATGGGTGGAGCGCAGCGATACCCATCGGCGCTAGGCACCACCATTGCCGAAGATGATGGGTATCGCTTCGCTCCACCCATCCTACGTGAGCGCCGCCGCCATCTCCCGCATCCGCTGCGTGGTCAGGTCATCCGCCGGAAAGAACGTCTCCAGCGCCAGTTCGGAGAGTGTGACGTCGACCGGCGTGCCGAAAATCATCGTGGTCGAGATGAAACTCAGCACCTCGCCATTGAGGCGCAGCTTGAACGGGATCGCGACATTGTCCGGCGACAGCGGGCCGGAGCGCGCCGGCATCGGATAGGCTTTCAGCTCGGCGTAGAGTTTCAGCAGTTCGGGATCGGCGGTCGCCTCGCATTGGCGGTGCAGCCGTTCCAGCAGGTGACTGCTCCATTCGGCGAGATTGACCGTGCGCGGCGCCAACGCTTCGGGGTGAAAGGCCAGCCGCAGGATATTGAAGGGCTGGCCCAGCAGCCGCGCCGGAATGCCCTCGAGCAGCGGCGCCACCATGCGGTTGGCGGTGACGAGATTCCAGTGCCGGTCATAGGCCAGCGCCGGATTGGGTTCGTGCGCCTTCAGGACGAGGTCGATCGCCGTCCGCGCCGCCTTCAGCGCGGGATCATCCAGCGAGCGCTGCGGAAAGGCGGGTGCAAAGCCGGCCGCCACCAGCAACACGTTCCGTTCGCGCAAGGGCACCTCCAGGCGTTCGGCCAGTTTCAGCACCATCTCGCGTGACGGCGCGGCGCGGCCGGTTTCGACGAAACTCAAATGACGCGCCGAAATCTCGGCATCGCCGGCCAGATCGAGCTGGCTGAGATGACGGCGCTGCCGCCATTCGCGCAGGTGATCGCCGATATGGACGGGCTGGGGACGTTCGGCTCGCGCCGTGGAAGCATGTGCGTTCATGGTGAAAACCTACCATGCGAATTTCTCAGCTTCCATTACCTCCCACGTAATCGAATTGGGTCGCGAACCCGGTCATCTTCGCAGCCACAGGAGATGACCCATGCTGATGCTTCCTCTGTTTCTGCTCATCGTTCGCGCCCTGCACAGACTGGCGGTCTGGGCGCTGGCCCGTTCCCTCAACATGCCGGAACCGCTGGTGCACGACACCGGCGTCTTCGTGGTCGCGCAGGTGCAGACGATCGAGAACCGGATCGGCGAGGCGCTGTCCCCGATGCGGCGCTGGCGTCAGTTCCGGTCCTGGTTCCGCTAACCCCAACCACCCACCCCGTAAAACCAAAGGAGAGAACTATGATCAACCCGTCCTCATTCCTGAGCCGCGCTCTGCTTGCCGACGCCGTCTTCAGCGGCGTAGCGGCGGTGCTCCTCACGCTCGGCGCCGGCGTGCTCGCGCCGTTCCTCAATCTGCCGGAAGCCCTGCTGCGCGAGAGCGGGCTATTTCTCATCGCCTACACCGCGCTGGTCGGCTGGCTCGGCACGCGGCAATCGGTGCTCAAAGCGCTGGTGCTACTGGTAATCGTGGGCAACGCCGCGTGGACGCTGGGCAGTATCGCCTTGCTGTTCTCGGGCGCGGTGAGCCCGAACCTGCTCGGCATCCTCTTCGTCGTCGCACAGGCGATTGCGACCGGCGTGTTTGCCGAGCTGCAATATATCGGACTGCGCAAGAGCGACAGCGCGGTGACCGCCTGAGCTTGACGTGAATTGAAAGCGCGCCCGATGACAGGCCTTGTCATCGGGCGCGAATTCGCGTGGACCGTTGGCTTCTCTCGCGCAGACGCCCTCCCGCCTGATGCATAACCAACGGGGCATGCTGAGCTGACCTATTTCCTCATCGGACTGACCTCATTTCCTGCTTGACTAACATATATCCCGATGGTTATACGACGACCCATAGCCAACGGGTTATCGATCCACATGCCAAACGTTCACGACGTGCTGTTCAGAACCCTCGCCGATCCAACGCGGCGGGCGATCTTCGAGCGGCTGTGTCGCGACGGCGAGCAGACGGTCGGCGCCCTGACGGCGCACGCTGGCGTCTCGCAGCCGGCGGTCTCAAAGCATCTCGGCCTCCTGAAACAGGCCGGGCTGGTGCGCGACCGCCATGCAGGACGACAGACCCATTACAGCGCGCAGCTCGGCGCGCTTTCGCCGCTGATCGACTGGACCAGCCAGATGGCCGGCTTCTGGCAGAACCGGTTCGACGACCTCGAAGATCTCCTCACAAGGATGGACCAATGAACACTGCGACCGAAACACGCTCCGTCGTCGTCGAACGCGAGATCCCGCATCCGCCGGAAAAAATCTGGCGCGCGCTGACGCAACCGCATTTGATCGAGGAGTGGCTGATGAAGAACGACTTCAAGCCTGTTGTGGGTCACAATTTCAATCTGCGCGGCGAGTGGGGCGGCGTGCTGGACTGCGAGGTTCTCGCCGTCGAGCCGAATAAAAAGCTGACCTACACTTGGAATTTCAAGCACGAACAAGCGGCCTACAGTCTGTCGAGCGTCGTCGCCTGGACGCTTACGCCGACGCGCACCGGAACCCTGCTGCGCATGGAGCAGTCGGGCTTCCGGCCGGATCAGCCGCAGGCCTATGGCGGCGCCAAGGCGGGCTGGCAGGAGTTCTTTGCAAAGCTGGAACAGATGCTGGCGCGGGCTGAGTGAAGCCGCAGGCTAGAGCTGAGTGAACATTCAGGCACGTAACAAAGAGGAGATTCCATTGAACTGGAACGTCTGGATTCGACAGACCCGCCGCTGGCTGTCCCTTGCCTTTACGGTGACCGTCATCATCAACTTCATCGCCGTGGCAATGGGGACGCATGCCGACTGGCTGGGCTTCCTGGCGCTGCCACCGCTCTTCCTGCTCCTGTTCAGCGGCCTGTACTTGTTCGCGCTGCCCTATGCCACCAAGTGGCGTAGCGGTTGACGCAAGGAGCGGACATGAAGTCGAGCAAGACGTCGCGGAAACCGGCGAAGAAGGTCGCAAGGAAGGTCACAAAGAAAACCGTCGCCAAGCGGGTCGCCGCGAAGCCCAAGCTGCTGTCGGGCGGCAATCCGCAAATCGCGAAAGCCTATGGCGACGCGCCGGTGCAAGCCTACATCGCGGCTATGCCGGGCTGGAAAAGCGATGTCGGGCGCCGCCTCGACGCGCTCATCACGCGCACCTTCCCCGGCGTGTACAAGGCCGTCAAATGGAACTCGCCGCTATACGGTATCGAGGGCCAGGGCTGGTTCCTCGGCATCCATGTCTTCACGAGATACGTCAAGCTGGCGTTCTTCCGCGGCACGTCGCTGCGCCCCGTTCCTCCCGGCGTGTCCAAGCACAAGGAAGTGCGCTATCTCGACATCCACGAGGACGACGAACTCGACGAAGCTCAGCTTGCGGCCTGGGTGAAGCAGGCCAGCAAATTGCCCGGTGAGCGAATGTGAGCGAGGGACGAGCGATGAGCGGACACCAATTGAGCAGCCCGCGCGTAGTGACTAACGAAACGGAACGAGGGAAAATGACCGCGAAGAAAGCGACATCAACCAGGAAGATCAGCAAGAGTTCATCGAAGGAAGGAAACGAAGGCGAATCCCCTTCCCGGCTGATCGACATCAAGATCAAGGAACTGGGCAACTGGAGGGGCAAGACGCTCGCCGGTGTCCGCGCGCTGATCAAACAGGCCGTGCCTGATGTGGTCGAGGAGTTGAAGTGGCGCGGCGTTCCGGTCTGGTCGCACGACGGGATCATCTGCACCGGCGAGACCTACAAGAGCGCGGTCAAGCTGACCTTCGCCAAGGGCGCTTCGCTCAAGGACCCGTCAAAGCTGTTCAATTCCAGCCTCGAAGGCAACACCAGGCGCGCGATCGATATCCATGAAGGCGTTGAAATCAATGCGGATGCCTTCAAGACGCTGATCCGCGCCGCGGCGGCGCTGAACAGCTCAAAGAAAAAGGCCCGCTAGCCTGGTCCGGCTACACGCGCTCGCGGCTAGCTCAACGCCAACGCCGCGAACATTCCACCCAGAGTCAGCACCAGCCCGATGACGAGCATCGGGACGAGGCTGCTGCCGGAATACGGATCGGCCTGATCCTTGGCAGCTATCGCACGGGTCTGGTTGGTCATTGCAGGGCACCTGTTTCGCTGCGCCGATATCTCTCGCCGTGTGCGAGCATGACGCCCTGCCCGCCGGCGATGCCGAGTTCAAGGCTTGCCGCGATCCGCTGCGCCCGTTCGACGAAATGGGCCGCGGCCACCGGCGGACAGAGTTCGCTCGCCGCAGCCTCGAACAGTTCGAGCCAGCGGTCGAAATGACCGGCGTCGACCGGCAGCGGCATATGCTTGACCATGGGCGTGCCGTGATAGCGGCCCGACATCAGCGCCACCGATGACCAGAACGCGCACATCTGCTGCAGATGCGGCTCCCAATCCGTGATGCGCGCCTCGAATACCGGCGCCAGCATCGGATCGCTGCGGACTTTTGCGTAGAAGCCCCGCACCAGCCGTTCGATCATGGCTTCCGTGATGCCGGTTCTTTCCATGATCTCGGCGGTGATCGCCTCACGCCGTTCTGCCCCTGTCATTCGCGGCTTTCCTTAAATAGGCATTTCAAATACCTATTTAGAGGGCTATAGATGCTCTGCCAAGTCACATTTTGAGGGCCTCCCATGCGCCTGACTTCGTTCACCGATTTTGCCCTGCGCGCCCTGATGCGGCTGGCGGGCGAGCCGGCGCGCTCGTTCGCCACCAGCGAGATCGCGGCCGAGTTCGGCATCTCGCGCAATCACCTCGCCAAGGTGGTGAGGGATCTCGCCGATGGCGGCTTCATTTCGACCCAACGCGGCGTCGGCGGCGGGTTCAGCCTGGCGCGGCCGCCGCAATCGATTACGCTCGGCGAAGTCGTGCGCGCGCTGGAAGGCGAAGCGCTGGTCGAATGTTTTCGTGAGGATGGCGGTTGCTGCTCCCTGCTGCCGCGCTGCCGCCTGAAGGGAAAACTCGCCGCCGCGCGCGAAGCCTTCATGCACGAACTCGACGGCACCACGCTGGCGGAATGCGCCTATCCCGCGCGATCCAAAGCGAGCCCGGCGCGAGGTGCGGCATGAAGCCGATCGAGTTTGCCAATGGCGAAGTGGAGATCGACGCGTCGATCGTCGCCGAAGGCCTCGGCATCGCGCTGCCGCGGCTCAAGGAAGGCATGCGCACAGGCACGATTACCAGCGTTTCCGAGCGCGGCGTCGATGCGGATCAGGGCCGGCATCGGCTGACGTTCTTCTCAGAGCATCGACGCTTTCGCGTCGTGGTCGACGCGTCGGGCGCGATCGTTCAGCGCTCGGCGGTAGATTTTGGGGATTCGACGTTGCCGAGATCGCTGCGGAAGCCGGGCTGACGACCGAGACTCGGTAGGAGTTAGGTCGTCATTGCGAGAAGCGAAGCAATCCATAGCGCGACGAGCAAAGTATGGATTGCTTCGTCGCTCCGCTCCTCGCAATGACGGAAGGTTTTATGCCGACGCGCGGCTTTCCCCGACCTGCCGGGGTTTTGCGAGAATGCCGGATTTTGCGGGCGCGATCTTGCGAGCGTGTCCGTTCAAACCCTTGCCGTTGAGCCTGGCGCCGTTCGTCTTGGCCCCATTCGCCTTGGTGCCATTCTTGGCGACCAGCTTCTGCTTGGCTTTTTCCTTGGCCTTTGCTTTGGCCTTACGCGCCCTGGCGGCCTTCGCCTTTTGCTTCTCGGCTTCCTTCAAGGCCTTGCGCTCCGCCTTGGCCTTGAGGCGCAGCTTCTCCGCCCTCGCCTCGGCGCGCTTCTTCTTGCGCTTCTTTTCGCACGCCACGCATTTGCAGCCGATCGGCTTCAGATAGGCTTTGAAATAGTCGGTGCCGTAATCGTAGTTGATCTCCTCGCCGGGCTCGATGTTCTTGATGGCGCGGATGATGACCTTGCGCTTGCGCGGCTTGACGTCGGATTCCGCGTTCGGCTTGCAGGCATGGTTGATATAGCGGGCGACGTTGGCGCGCACCGAACCGTCGATGGTCCAGCGGTTGGTCAGCTCGAACAGATATTTGTTCTCGATCGCGTCGTCTTTTTTCTTCTTCGAATCCAGCAGCGGGCCAAAATAGCGGACGATCTTGGCGCCCTTCTTGATCGGTTTGGTGGCGAAGAGGCCAAGCCCGGTTCGGGAGCGGCCGACGCGATAGGGTTTGTTCGCAGATACTGTAGCCATGACGATTGAATTACTGACACGCTGGTGAGTGAAAGGAATGGCGAAGCTGCTCTTCTAGGACGATTCCGCGCCGATGTCAGGTATTTCGGTTGGCTTCCTTGAACCTTCCCCAGATTGCACACGTCAGAATGTCATGGTTCCCCAAAGACCACGGAACGGCCCAGGGGACCCTCAAATGCGACGGCAAGGGACGCCAGGGGATGAAACGCCTCCGCAATCTGCATTTGACGGCATTGGCCGGTGCTGCAGGCGCCGCGCTTGGCCTGGTTTCGCCGGCGCATGCCCAGACATTCAGCAGCCTCTATACGTCCACGGCGCCGAAAGATTGCCGCATGATCGGCAAGCCCAGCGAGTTCGACGGCAGCACGACGCGGGTCTGCCCCGGCACGGCGGGCCTGGTGGTGCTGATCAGCGAAGGCGACTTGCGCGAAACGGTCTCGGTCGGCCGCAACCGCACCGCGGCGGCCAGGGAGCCGGCCGCGCAAAGCTGGTTCGGCCCGTTCAACTCGACCACCAACACCGTCGAATGGCGGGCGGTGGACGGCAAGCCGTTCGCGATCATCCAGCGCTGGCACATCGCCGACAACAGCGATCCGGACAAGGAAGGCCGTCCCACCGCCAAACCGATGCTGGCGGTGACCAAGCTGCCGCCCGGCGCCGTCTGCCACGTCGCCTATATCGATGCGCAGGCCAACCCAAATCCCAACGAGCTTGCCCGCAAGGCCGCCGACGGGCTCGCGCGCAGTTTTACGTGCGGCAAGGATGAAGTGAAGGTGATCGGCGAGACCGGCCGCGCCGCGAGCATGGCGAAGCGCTAGCGGATGAAGTCTGGCGCCCGGCGCCGCCGCCACGCGACCCCAGCGGCCTTCTCTCCATGGACGCGCCAGGGTTGCGGCGCCAAGTCGCGTGTGCCGGCGCTGTAAGACTACCGCAGGACCTCAAAAGCCGCTATGGTTCCCGACCAAAAGGGGGACGTGGATTTGTGGAAACGGGCATCCGACCCGGTTTGCCCTCAAAAAACACCCCTTCAATCGATTACGACACAGTCTGATTAGATCACGGTATGTGGTTTCCGATCATCGCCTGGATAGTGCTGTTCAGCGCTTGCGCGTTTTTTGCAGGCGCGACATTGGGACTCGATCCAGCCCAGATATCGGTTCAGCTTTCGGCGTTGCCAGGTCCCCAGCGGTTCGCGCTCGGCGCCATCATGTTGACGACTCTAGCGCTGATCGGCTCATCCGTCTGGCAGGCTTACGGCCTGGCGCGCCAGAACAAATTATTGCGGGAGCGCCTCAGGGGCCTGCGACAAGGGGTTGTGGCCGCGCATGATGCGCAAGCCGGATTCGACTCCTCGGTCCAGTCGCTCGCCAAGAGCGACCCCCAAGAAGCCATCGTATCGCTGCAGACGACGCTCGCGGACACTGAAAAACGGATCGCCGAACAGCAGAGTCGGTACCATTCCGTCGATCTCCACGAGCGGCTTGAAGAGATCCGGCGCCGCCAGCAGGCGCTTCGGGAGACGATCGGCGTCGTATCGGAAAAGCGGCGCGTTGCCGAGCCGGTATTCAGCGAATTGAAGGACCGGCTGCGTCAGCTTGAGCGGTGGCTCACTGAGCTCGAGGCCGACGACAACAAGAAAAATCTCGGCGATCGCGTCAACGAACTGGACCAAAGCGTATCCGCGATTCACAACCGTCATGGCATGCTGCAGCAGTCACTGGCGACACTCAACCGCTTCAAGGAAGAGCTGGCCAAGACCCACGCCGAGCTTGTTCCCGTCCGCACGCCGGAAACCGGGATCAACGCCCTCATCACCGAACTGCGCTCATCCGGCGACCAGTTGACCAGGATGCTGGATGAACTCGAATCCAGCGGAGACGAAAAGCTCAGTCTGCGGGTCGAGAGCCTTTCGAAGAACAAAGTCGAGATCGAGCAGCGGGTCGCGCACATTGATGATTGCTTCCATATTCTTGACGCCATTCGGCTGGACCTGGAAGAGCTCAGGGAGCGTCGGAAGCATCTGGAGCGCTCACTTGCGGCGATTGAGACGGATTCCAGCGGCGCCAGCCTGCTCGACCGCCAAAACGCGCTGAACGAATTCATCGTCGAATGCCGATTGCGCCTCAGGAACCTGCAGGATTTTTCGGCGACGCTGGGCCAGTTCAAGGAGGAATTGGCCACGTCGCAGGCCGGACTGGCGCCGTTGCAAGGGCCGGTCTACGGCATCGAGGCGTTGATCGCTGAAGTGAATATCGGTCACGCGATCCTGAGCAAGACGCTCGGCGAGATCGAACTGAAGGGTGATGAAGGGCTGGCCTCGCGCGTGGAAGCGATCGCCACCAACAAGACCGAGCTCGACGCGAGAATTTCCAGGATCTTCGAAGACTTTCAGAAGCTCGATTCAATGCGCAAGAACATCGGCGAGATGTTCACGAGCATCAGGGGCACCCTCAATCGGATAGGTTGAGGTCCCTCCGCGCCCCGGAGGGCGCGGCTTCCAGTACATCCAATCGGCCGCTTCTAGAACGCCTTTGCGGCGTCCGGCCGGTGCTTGTTCTTAGGCACGAAGCCCGACCTGGTTGCCTCGCGCTGCTCGCGCACCCAGACCTCGCGGTTGGGGTGCAGGCCGCCGCCGCGGGTGGCCGGCACGGCAGAGAGCCGCGCGCGGTGCAACAGGCGGGTGTCGGCGACGCCGCAGTTCGGGTGCAGGCCGCCATTGGCCGCCACCACCTTGTCCCAGGCAGCCTTGCGCGCCTTCAGAACGGCAGGATCCGCCAGCGCCGTGCAGTTGAGTTCGTTCTTGTTGAGATCGGCGATGATCTCGTCGCCGTCCTCGACGAAGGCGATGGGGCCACCGAGGCCGGCTTCAGGGCCGACATGGCCGATGACGAGGCCGACCGATCCGCCGGAGAACCGCGCATCGGTCATCAGCGCCACCACGATGCCGCGCTCGCGGCACAGCGTCGTGATGCGCGAGGTGGGATCGAGCATTTCCGGCATGCCGGGCGCGCCGCTCGGACCCTCGTAGCGCACGATGATCATGTCGTTGTTCTGGAAAAGGTCGGGCGTCTTGTCGAGCGCCTCGAGCAGTCCCCGCTCGCCTTCGAACACGCGCGCTCTGCCGCGGAACAGATTGTCTTCCAGACCACCCTCGACGCCCGCCAGTTTCAGAATGGCGGAAAATTCCGGCGACAGATTGCCGCCGAGAACGCGCAGGCCCCCGGTCGGCTTGTAGGGCTTGGCAACGGTGTAGATGACCGTGCCGTCGGCGGGTTTGGTTTCGAGGCGCTTGACCTGTTCGGCCAGGGTTTCGCCGGTGCAGGTCATCACGTCGCCGTTGAGCAGTCCGGCTTCCAGCAGTTCACGGACGATCACCTGCACGCCGCCGACGGCGTCGATGTCGACCATCGAATATTTGCCGTACGGGCGGGCGTCGGTGAGCACAGGCACGACGTATTGCGACAGATGATTGAACTCGGCCGGGGTCATGACTTCTTTCCAGAAGTCGGCAAAGCCTGCGGCGCGCGCGATCTCCGGCGCATGCAGCGTGACGTTGGTGGAACCGCCGATGGCCATCGCGACGATCACGGCGTTGCGGATCGAGTCGCGCACCACGATGTCGCGCGGCTTGAGGCCCTTCGCGATCATCTGCGCGAGGTAGCCGACGAGCTGGTCCGGAAACTCCTTGAGGCGGCGGGGATCGTCGGACGGCGGCGCCACCATGTGCAGCGGCTGCATGCCGACGACGCCGATGAAGGTCTGCATGGTGTTGTAGGTGAACATGCCGCCGCAGCTGCCGTAGCCGGGACAGGCATGGCAGGCGATGTGGTGGCGGTATTCCGCATCGGGGTTGCCGGCGACCTGGTAGGCGCTGACGATGTCGAGCTTCTCGCCGGTGTTCGGATCGGTGCCGGGATGGATCGCGCCGTCGGACATGATGATCGCGGGCTGATTGTGCTCGAGCAGCGCGGCCAGGGTACCGACCGGCGGCTTGTCGCAGGCGACCACGGCGATGGTGCCGAGCAGCCCGGTGGCCTCCAGATGTTCGCACAGCGCGTCGTGCGTCACTTCGCGCCCGATCAGCGAGTAGCGCATTTCGCGCGTGCCGTTGCGGATGCCGTCCGAGGTCGCAATGGTGTATTCCGGCTGCACCAGGCGCAGCTTCATCTGGCCGGCGCCCTTGCCGACATGGCTCTTCAGGCTGGCATGGATCGCATCGACCTTCGCCATCACCCCCATGTAGCACTGGCTGTCGCCCTTGGTGCCGACCACGCCGACCGAGGGTTCGTGGATCAGGTCCGGATCGACGCCCAGTTCGCGCGCAATCCCGATGGTTTGGGCCGTGCGGCCGGGATGGCGGTCGATGAGGACGGGCTTCGAATTTGTCACAGCTAGTTCCTTCCCGGCGGGGCTCGTTCGGTCGATATTAGAAACGATTTAAGGCGCACCTTATAGAGCGCCGACCTGCGGGAAGTCACGCGGAAGTCACATGCCCGATAGCTGGTATGCTGCCACCTAGGCCCCCGGCGGCCGGGGCACGGACCCGCGCAGCATCGCGTCCAGCAGCTGGTCGGCCGACGTGCCCTCGGGCAACCGCTCCAGAATGCCCGTGAGCCGGCCGTCAAGCAGCAGCGTGGTAAAACCATGCACCAGCGACCACGCGCGCGCGATGGCGGCGGCCTGATCCAGCGACAACCCATCCTGTGGAATCTGCTCGTGCCGGCTGGCACCGACACCGCGGGTCAGCCCCGCGAACGCGGCATCGGAGGCCTCATGCAGCGAGGGGCGCGAATAATCCAGTCGTGCGCTGCGGAACATCACGCCGTACATGCCCGGATGCGCCTGCGCATAGGCGACGTAGGCTTTGGCGCTTGCCAGCCCCTTCATCATCGGATGCGTTTCGCTGTTGCCGGCGGCGACCATGGCCTCGTTGAACATCCGAAAGCCGATCGCCGCGAGTTCGCTGACGAGGCCGGTGAGATCGCCGAAATGATGGGTCGGTGCGGCATGTGACACGCCGGCTTCGCGCGCCACCGCGCGCAGCGTCAGCCCCGCCAGCCCGGCGCGTTCCAGCACCCGCTCTGCCGCCTGCAGCAGGGCCTCGCGCAGGTCGCCATGATGATAGGGCGTATCGCCCGCAGATTTGCGCCGCCGCACGGCGGGCCGTTCGGCAGCCGCCCTTGCCGGCTTGCGCGTCCGCGCGACGGTGCGGACCACTTTGTTTTCTCTCGACGTTTTTGCCATTTGAACCCCTTGCGAATCCTTATAGCCGCAATTTTTACACTGTAAAGATTTTGCTTGACGATGGCTGGCAAGCCCTGTAGTCATATCTTTACGTTGTAAAGATCAAACCGGGAGAAAGCGACGATGCTCGATCAAGTGGCGACCAACGCGGCGCGGACCAATCTGGCGCCGATTCCGATGGAATGCGACGCACCGTTCCTGAAGGTCTCCGGCGAGTTGCCGCGCGAGCTCAACGGCACGCTCTATCGCAACGGCCCCAACCCGCAATTCGAGGCGCCCGGCGCGCACTGGTTCGTCGGCGACGGCATGCTGCACGCCTTCCATCTGGAGAACGGCCGCGCCAGCTATCGCAACCGCTGGGTCCGTACCCCGAAATGGCAGGCCGAGCATGATGCCGGCCGCGCACTGTTCGGCGGCTTCGGCCGCAAGCTGCCGGGCGCGCCCGCTGATGTCACCAATGACGGCGGCGTCGCCAACACCAACATCGTCTTCCACGGCGGCCGCCTGCTCGCGCTGGAAGAAGGCCATATGCCGACCGAGATCGAGCCGGGTACCCTGGAGCGTATGGGCTATTGCGACTACAAGGGCGCGATCGCAGGCCCCTTTACGGCGCATCCCAAGATCGACCCCGTCACCGGCGAAATGGTGTTCTTCGGCTACAACGCCGCGGGACCCTTGACCCCTGCTCTCTCGTTCGGATCGGTCAACGCATCAGGCGTGGTGACGCGGTTCGATCGTTTTGAGTCGCCCTATGCCAGCATGGTGCACGACTTCATCGTCACCGAAAATCACATGCTGTTTCCGATCCTGCCCATCACCGGCAGCATGGAGCGGGCGATGCGCGGCAAGCCGCCTTACGCCTGGGAGCCGGAGAAAGGCGCCTATGTCGGCGTCATGAAGCGCACCGGTTCGGCGAAAGACATCGTCTGGTTCCGCGCCGAGAGCTGCTACGTGTTCCACGTCATGAACGCGTGGGAGGAAGGCGGCCGCATCATCGCCGACGTGATGCAGTTCGAGGAAGCGCCGCTGTTCACCCACCCCGACGGCTCGCCGACGGACCCCGAAAAATCGCGCGCACGCTATTGCCGCTGGACCTTCGATCTCTCCGGAAATACCGACCGCTTCACGCAAACCTATCTCGACGATCTCACCGGCGAATTCCCACGCATCGACGATCGCCGCGCGGGCCTTGCCAGCAGCCACGGCTGGTACGCCTGCGCCAATCCTGACCTGCCGATGTTCGGCGCGCTGTCCGGCATCGTGCATGTCGACGGCAAGGGCAAGCGGCTCGGCAAGTATCACTTGCCCGCCGGCGACACCATTTCCGAACCGGTTTTCGTCGAGCGCGGCGAAGACGCCGCCGAGGGCGACGGCTGGCTGCTATCAGCGGTCTGGCGAGCGCGCGAAAACCGCAGCGACCTTGCGGTGTTCAACGCGCAAGATGTCGAAGCCGGACCGGTGGCGCTGGTGCATCTCGGGCATCGCGTGCCCGATGGTTTTCATGGCAATTGGGTGAGTGCGACCTGAGAGCCTGACTCAAAAGCGATCAATGAAATAGCGCCCCATATCGAACGTCGTCATGCCCGGCCTTGTGCCGGGCATCCACGTCTTGGCTTCCATGAAGCAGGAAAGACGTGGATGGCGGGACAAGCCCGGCCATGACGAAAAGCGAATCATTTTCAGACAGTTAGGGAGCGCCCGAATGCTTTTTCGGTCAGACTCTGATTGAGATCGCGTCGTGTTCGACGGTTGCGACAACATCAAGCTGCGCAGCGCCATTCGTGCCCAACAAATTGTAATTACTTAAATGTTTTTTGATCCGACCACATTTATTTTGACACTGTAAAGATTTTCCTTGACGGCTCCTCAGCCCCTAGGCTATCTTTACGATGTAAAGATAGCCCTGAGAGGCTTGCCATGACGATCTTCCTGATCCTCGCCCCCTACGGTGCCTTCGCCCTGCTGATGCTGGTGAGTTCGGCGGATGTTGCCCTGTTCGGTGCTGCCGCGATTTGCCTCGCCGTGATTGCATACGACATGGCGCGGGGACGCTCGCTGAAGATCCTGGGCGTGGGCTCCGTCGTGGTCTTTACCGCGATCGGCGGCTACGTCACCCAGATCGATTCCGACCTCAGCGTCTCCGGCGTCAAGCTCGCGGTCGATGCCGGCATGTTCCTGGTCACGCTGGGCTCGATCGTGGCCGGCAAACCCTTCACGCTGCAATACGCGCTTGAGGTGGTCGACGCCGAAACCGCGAAACTGCCCGGCTTCATCAAGGCAAACTACATCATCACCTGGGCATGGACCGGCGCGATGCTGCTGATGATGGCCGGCAATGCCGCGCTGATCTATGTGCCGGGCCTGCCGCTGTGGGCCGGATTGCTGATCGCATTTGCCGCACGCAACAGCGCGGTCTATTTCACCAAATGGTATCCCGAATACCGCAAGGCGAAGTACGCCCGCCAGCGCCTTGCCTGAGACGCACCAAGATATCGATCAAACCGAACCACCGCTTCAACAGAGAGCAGCACGATGAAGGATGTATTCGCGAGATTGGGCGCCGACTTTTTCTCCACCATCGTGTTCATCGCGATCTATCTCGCGACTGATAACGTGTTGCTGGCGACCGGCGTCGCGATCGCAGGCGCCATCGGTCAGGTGATCCACTCCCGCATCAAGGGCAAGGAGCTCGGCTACATGACCTGGGCCAGCCTCGGGCTCGTGATCGTGCTCGGCGGCGCCACGCTCTTGACCCACGATCCGCGCTTCGTGCTGGCGAAACCCGCGATCGGGCATTTTGCGATCGGCGTCATCATGCTCAAGCGCGGCTGGATGCTGCGCTATATGCCGCCGATCGTGACCCAGACCATTCCGGAATATGTCACTGCCGCAGGCTACGTCTGGGCCGGGCTGTGCTTCGTGCTCGCCGCCGGCACTATCGGCATCGCGATGACCGGCGATATGAAGCTCTGGACGTTCTATGTGACCGTCGTGCTGATCGGGGCCAAGATTGCTCTGTTCGCCGTGCAGTATGTCGCGTTCCGCGTCCTGGTCGGCAGCCGCATCCGCGCGGCCGCCCGCGCGTAATACGGTAAAACAACAGGGTTGGGCTTGCGCGGCAAGATGGGTTATACCGCCGCCGGGAGAACTCAGAACCATTCCGGTTGCTGGGAAATGTATTGGGGAGACCAAGATGGCCGTGGACGGAAACTGGGATATCGTCATGACCACGCCGATGGGCGAGCGCAAGGCGACGCTGACGTTGAAGAATTCCGGTGGCACGCTGACGGGCACGCAAGGCGCCGACGGCAATTCCGGCGAAATCTTCGACGGCACCGCCAATGGCGACGACGTCGCCTGGAAGATCTCCATCACCAACCCGATGCCGCTGACGCTCGCCTTCACCGGAAAAGTTTCCGGCGACAGCATGTCCGGCGAAATGGGTATCGGCCCGATGGGAAGCTTTCCGTTCACGGGCACCCGGGCCGCCTGATACCGAGGGAGCGGCTTCGCTCCCTCGCTGTTCGATCCATGCAAAAGACTGCACTGCTTTCAATCGCCGTCGTCGCCTCCCTGGTGACGGCGGCGATCGCACAATCCGCGCCCGAGCCCGAGCCGGCATGGCGCGCCAGCGCGCTGGCGCTGGTGCCGGCGGGCTATGTCGCGGGCGAAGCCTACCGCACCACAGAGATGACCGGATACCTCGCGGTCTATCCGGCAGGCGCGAACGAGCCCAAGTCCCCCGCCAGCGTGTTCGCGGCACGCCAGGTGCTTGTCGTGAGGCTCGACAAGGACGGGCGCGCGCTGTCCGCGGAATTGAAGCCGCGCAGCGACGCCACGCGGGGCAACCGCGACACCACGATGACCGATCCCGACGGTCAGGAAAGCGAGTTCGCAAAATCGCACGCCGAACTCGCGGCCAAGCGCGCGAAGCTGCCTGATGGTGCCGAGCCCTGCAATCTCGGCGCCTGGTCGGAAGATCGCGATCCAAAAGGCCTCAACGTCCGCACCGAGCCGTCGGTGAAATCGCGCGTGCTCGGCACGCTGCCGCCGCCCTATCGCCTGAAGATGGGTGGTAGTGAGAACACGCCCGAAGACGGCTGGCTGACCGAATTCCGCATCATCGGCTTCAAGGACGGCTGGTGGGGCCTCGTCGAAAGCGAAGACGGCGTGCTCGGCTGGTGGCGCAGCCTGTGCTCCAACCAGGTGACGAATTGCAGTTGAGGCAGCTCAGTTAAAACCAAATTTGCATCGGCAAGTCGTGCGCGTCCTGCCGCGGCGATCCGACGCTGCCTGCAGGTTCGCGCGCGGCAATCGCCACGGCGCAGGCGTCCAGCACATCGTCACGCTTCGCGCCGGTGCCGATCCGCGCCTTGCTGAGCCATTGGTCGATATCGCCGAGCCCGCTTCGTTTGAGCAACATCCGACGATGCGAATCTCCTTCCTCGGATTTCTTCGACGGCAAGGGTTTGTTTGCGTTCAACCGCAGAAACACCAATTCGGGATGAACCTCGCGGACATCAAGCGCGCGATGCGCACGCAGGAACGCATCTACCTCCATGATCTTCGGTCCGAGATGCCAGAGCTGGCGCGACACGCGCTTCTGGCCGCGCCGCAGGCATTCCCTGTTCGCTTCGTCGGGATTGTCGAAGTCTTGCCAAATCCAGCGCCGCGCGCCCGTGAAAACGCGCGAGGTGTGCGGGCGCAATTTATCGCGGGCAAGCAGATCGCACGCGCGCTCGCCGTCATCGGCCATGCCGATGGGGATGTCGATCCCCGCCCGATCGAACGGGCGAGACAACGCTTCCGAGACATCGCGATGGAAGGAAATTTCGTGTCTGCCGCCTTCAAGACGCACGGCGACCCAGCCGTTGCTGAATCCATCAAGGCCGACGGCACTGCAGCTCCCGCCCGCGCTCACTTCGGCCGGCTTGGCACGATCGCAATCGGATTGAAGGTGTAGACCGCCTCACCCTTTTGATTGTAGGCGGTCCATTTCACGCGGGCGACGCCGTGCGGTTTTGAGCGCGAGGGCGTCAGCTCCACCACCTCACCTTCAAGGTGAATGGTGTCGCCGGGCCGCACCGGCTTCAGCCAGCGCAGATCGTCGACGCCGGCGCCAAACAGCGGATGCGGCCCGAACGGCTTTGAGTTGGCGGCGAGCCGCATCGCGATCGCGGCCGTATGCCACCCGGACGCGGCAAGGCCGCCGAGGATGGACTTCTTCGCCGCTTCCTCGTCGAGGTGGAACGGCTGAGGGTCATACTCCTGGGCGAAGCGGATAATATCTTCCTTCGACACCACAGCGCTGTCGGTCTTGAAGCGCATGCCGACCTTCAGGTCGTCGAACCACTCGACCATGCTGCCCTCGATGCTCTTGAATGACGCGCCCTCACCCCAAATTCAATTCCTTGAAGAAGTCATTGCCCTTGTCGTCGATGATGATGAAGGCAGGAAAATCCACCACCTCGATGCGCCAGATCGCTTCCATGCCAAGTTCGGGATATTCCACCACCTCGACCTTCTTGATGCAGTGCTCGGCGAGGTTTGCCGCGGCGCCGCCGATCGAGCCGAGATAGAAGCCGCCGTGCTTCTTGCAGGCCTCGCGCACCGCGACCGCGCGGTTGCCCTTGGCGACCATCACCATCGATCCGCCAGCCGCCTGGAACTGGTCGACGAAGGAATCCATGCGTCCCGCGGTGGTCGGCCCGAAGGCGCCGGACGCGTAGCCGTCGGGCGTCTTGGCGGGGCCGGCGTAATAGACCGGATGGTTCTTGAAGTAATCCGGCAGCGGTTCGCCCTTCTCCAGCCGCTCGCGCAATTTGGCGTGGGCGGAATCGCGCGCAACGATCATGGTGCCGGTCATCGAGACCCGCGTCTTGATCGGATGCTTTGAAAGCGTCGCCAGAATATCCTTCATCGGCTGGTTGAGATCGATTTTTACCACCTCGCCACCGAGCGCCTGCTCGACCGCCGGCAAATACTGCGCGGGGTTGTGCTCGAGTTCTTCCAGATAGACGCCGTCTTTCGTGATCTTGCCGAGCACCTGGCGGTCCGCCGAACAGGACACACCGAGCCCGATGGGCAGCGACGCGCCGTGACGCGGCATCCGGATCACGCGCACGTCGTGGCAGAAATACTTGCCGCCGAACTGCGCGCCGACGCCGAGCGACTGCGTCATTTTCAAAATTTCCTGCTCCATCTCCAGGTCGCGGAAGGCGTTGCCGTCGGCCGATCCATGGGTGGGCAGCGCATCGAGATAGCGCGCGGACGCCAGCTTCACCGTCTTCATGCAAAGCTCGGCCGAGGTGCCGCCGATCACGATCGCCAGATGATAGGGCGGGCACGCGGCGGTGCCGAGCGTCAGCACCTTCTCCTTCAGGAACGCCAGCAGGCGGTCCTTGGTCAACACCGACGGCGTCGCCTGGAACAGAAAACTCTTGTTTGCGGAACCGCCGCCCTTGGCCATGAACATGAACTTGTAGGCCAAGTCTATTTCTGAAGAGCCGCCTTCGGCGTAGATCTCGCACTGCGCCGGCATGTTGTTGGCGGTGTTCTTTTCCTCATACATCGAGATCGGCGCCACCTGCGAATAGCGCAGGTTACGGCGCAAATAGGCGTCGCGCGCGCCTTCGGAGAGCGCGGCCTCGTCGTCGCCGTCGGTGATGACGCGGGCGCCCTTCTTGCCCATGATGATCGCCGTGCCGGTGTCCTGACACATCGGCAACACGCCGCCGGCGGCGATGTTGGCATTCTTCAGGAAATCGAACGCCACGAACTTGTCGTTGTCGCTGGCTTCCTTGTCCTCGAGGATGTTGGCCAGCTGCTTCAGATGGCCGGGGCGCAGATAGTGATTGATGTCGCCGAAGGCGGCCTCGGACAGCGCCCGCAGCGCCTCGCGCGACACCACCAGCATGTCCTTGCCCAGGACCTTCTCGACCCGCACGCCATCCGTCGTGATCTTCTTGTAGGGCGTGGTGTCCGCGCCCAGCGGAAACAGCGGCGTGTGCTTGTAGGGCGGAACGGGCTTTTGGTCGGGGAAAGCGGTCGGGGCGTTCATGGCTGGCTCGCAAGGTTTTTGGGGGCGGAAGCGTCCACGGGACACCCCGGCATTTGAACCGTTCTAAGCACTTTTTGGATAAAGGGAAGGTTCTGGATGGCCCTGTCTCAGGCCCTGCCTCAGGCGACCAGCCGCCTTATTCTTGGCAAAAGTGAAGGTTTCACATCACTCCTCACCCTCGCGATCCCTCGCACCATGAACGATGGCAAGCACAGCATCTCGTCCGCGGGCTCATCCACCATGTAGACGATGATGTAGGGCGGTTCCACGAGTTCGCGCGTTCCTTCAACCAGACCCGGCCGTCCCATGTGAGAAAGCCCCGGAGTTGCAAGGCGCTCGACGCGGGCAAGAATGCGTCGGACCAATGCGGCAGCCGCGCGGGGACTGTCCCTGGAAATCCGGTCGAGAATCTCGTCGAGATCGCCGGCAGCGGCCTCGCGAACGACAACCTCATTCGCTGAGGCGACGGCTCAGTCGCTCTTTGAACTCTTCGAGCGTCAAGCTACGAGGATTCGGGTCTGCCTGTCGCCGTTGAACTTCCTCGACCTGTGCGTCGGTCAGGCGATAGTCGCTTTGGTCCTGGGATTCCATCAGCAACAACAGCTTCGCCGCGTTCTCCTGGCGCTCGTTCGGCCAAGTCAGCACACGGTCCAGCACAGCTTTCACCTGCTCTCTGCTCATATCGTCAATATATCACCACCAGACGGAAATGCGAGGGAGGCTCGTGCAGAAGCCTGCTCCCTGAACCCAATGGAGCCCACGCTCGACCAATGCTCGCAATCCCCATTCTGCGGGCGTGACCGATATGCCGATGGCCCAGATGATTGAAGCGACCAACCTGCCGCCGGGCGCCACGCCCGTCCCTCCCCCGGTCCCGTCCGCGGCTAGCCTGTCCGGCCTCAGCATCGCCCTGATCATCATCGCGGTGCTCGAACTCCTCGACGGCATTTCGGTGGCATGGGGGATCTTCGGTGATCCTGAAATCGAGGTGGCAGCCATCAGTGGCGCTGCCAGCGTCATGCGCCCGTTGCTGGCGCTGGCGGCCCTGGTATTCGCCGCCTTCGGCCGCGTGCGGCCTGCGATTGTCATGCTCGGCGCTGTCATCATCGTGACCTGGCTGAAATACATGCCGACCGTGATGTCGTCAGGCTTAGACGCGGTCGGCCTCGGCGCGATCTGGTCTCCTGCGCAGATCATCGCGTTTCCGCTAGTGGCTGTCTGTGCGATCGGCCTTGCAGCGCGCGACCGTCGCCTGCTCGTTGCGACCGCACTGGTGAGCCTTCCCACTTTGTTCAACATCGCCGCCATCATTGCGATTGCCATCGGCCTCGCCATGCGCGGGACCTGATGCACAACGCCGGCAAGATGAAGGGGACACCGATGACAACGGCCGAGATGCGCGCGCCTGCCCCGGCGGCCGGGACCGCGCCTGCCACGTCAGCGCCGCGCCGGATCGGCCTGCGCGTCGCGCTGTCTGTGATCGCGCTGCTCGAGCTCTGCTGGGGCATGTCGAGCGCGCCGACGCTGCTGGAGGATATGTCGAAAATCCCGGGTCACGGTATCGGCGCGGACATCGTCAAGCTGCACCTTGCCGTCCATCCGGTGCTGGCGCTGTCGGCGCTGCTGTTCGCGGCCATCGGTTACGTGCGCCACGCGGTCATGGCGATCGGCGCCGTCATGCTCATGACCTGGCTGAGCTACATGCCCTCGGTGATCAGGCACGGGCTCGCTTTCAACGGCCCTTACGCGGCGCTGGAAACATCAGTGCAAATCATCCTGTTCCCGCTGGTGGCCGCCTTTGCCATCGCCTGTGCGGCGCGCGACCAGCGGCTCGGGGCCGCCACAGCGCTGGTCAGCACGCCGACCCTGCTCAACCTGTTCACCACGATGGCGTTCTTTATCGCAATGACTACGCGCGGCTTCTGATTGACATTCGAATAGGCCTCTTGCAGGAAGCTGCCGCGCAAGCTTCAATGGGGCCCAGAGGGGCATTTACGAATGATACCACGACGACACTTTCGCCGACCGGTCCTGCTCGCAGGCGCGCTGGCGCTGGCCGCTTTCTCAACCTCGCCGGCCCGCGCCGACCGCTGCGACGACGTCGCCAAGCAGCTCGCCGGCCAGATCGACGGGGTCAAGGTCAACTTCAAGGCCCGCAACATCGTCTATCTGACGCATCCCGCCACCAAGGAATTTTCGATCGGCTGCCGCGGCCAGAATTACTCGCTTGAGCTCTTTGCCAAGACCGACCGGAAATTCAAACCGGAATTCCTTGCACTGGTCGCCAACGCCGGCGCGCTCGTCTTCACCATTCCAAAGCCCGATGTCGTGACCGGCTCGACGCGCTGCATGAAGCGGATGGGCATCCTGCGCGGCGACAAGGTCTCGATGCGCTTCCGCCGGCTCAACATGGAATGCACGCGGACCAAGACCGAGGCCTCGATTGCGGTCACCCGCGGCAAGGACGAGTAGCGGCGCCCCTTCGGGAATCCGCTGCGTTCTAATGAATTTTCGAGCGCCCCGTTCACCATTGGGCGGGATCGCCGGCCGGGATTCACACATCGTTCGCTTCAATGCCTCCAGTGTCGGAGGCAACGAAAAGGATGATGCCGATGGATATCTCTGCTGTGTCCGCGCCGGTGCAGATCAAGCCGCCTGAAGCCAGCGCGCCCAAAACTGATCTAAAGCTCACGGAAGTGAAGCCCGCCGACGTACAAAACGGCGCCGCCGCCGACGGCACGCGCCTGCCCAAGCCGACGCTGCTTGCCGCCCTGCCGCCCGGACAGGGAACGCGGATCGACCAGCTCGCTTAGGGGCTGCTCGCCCTGGCCTTGTCGGGCCAAGCGCCGCAAGTTTGCCGAAAAATCGCGCGATCATGATGCCCCAGGCAATGGGGATACCGCATGATCGCGAAGCTGTTGCTGCAGAACACTTTGTTCGTCGTCGGGATGGGTGCGCTGCTGTTTGCCTCCGCCGGCACGCTGCATTGGCCCGGCGCGTGGGCATGCCTTGCGACCTCGGCGGCGCTCGGCCCGGCCTGCGGCCTGTGGCTTGCGAAAACCGATCCCGCGCTGCTCGCCGAACGGATGCGGCTGACGGCACGCGAGGAACAGCCGGCCGCCGACAAGAAATTCATGCTGGTGTTCGCCGCCGCGGGATTGATCTGGTTCGTCGCGATGGGGCTGGACCGGCGCATGCAGGCCTCGGATGTCCCCCTGGCCCTGGAGGTGCTGGGCCTTGTCATGTACCTGCTCTCGACCGGCTTCATCATGTGGGTGTTTCGCGAAAACTCGTTCGCGGCCCCCGTGATCAAGGTACAGGCCGCGCGCGGCCATCATGTGATCTCGACGGGGCCCTACGCCTTCGTCCGTCATCCCATGTACAGCGGCATCATGCTGTTTTTCATCGGCGTGCCGCTGCTGCTGGGATCCTGGTGGGGCGTGGCGCTGGCGCCGCTGTTCGCCATCCTGTTTGCGGTACGCGCCCGTATTGAGGAACGCACGCTGATCGCGGGCCTGCCGGGATATGCTGACTACGCCGCCCGCGTGCGCTATCGTCTGGTTCCGGGAATCTGGTGAGGGACGCATGCCTGAAAGCAAGACCTACACGGGCGGCTGCCATTGCGGCCAGGTTCGGTTCGAATGCACGACCGACCTCGCAATGGTGACCGCCTGCAATTGTTCGATCTGCACCAAGAAGGGCCTGCATATCACCTTCCTGGATCCGAAGAGCTTTCACCTCCGCGCCGGCGAGGACAATTTGCGCGAATATCTCTTCAACAAGCACGCGATCCGCCACCAGCTCTGCATCGATTGCGGCGTCCACGTCTTTGCGCGCGGCACCAGGCCCGACGGCAGCGACGTGGTGGCGCTCAATGTGAGCTGCATCGACGGCATCGAGCTATCGAAGCTGACGATGACGCCGGTGGACGGGCGGAGCAGGTGACGGCTATGAACACCGTCATGGCCTGACATAGCCGTCTGAAGGACGGCGTCGCTTCCGCTCGCCTATCCCCGGCCATCCACGTCTTTCGCTCAGATCAAAAAGAAAGACGTGGATGCCCGGGTCAAGCCCGGGCATGACGAGACCTGCGCCTCTCACACATCCAGCGCCTTGTAGCGCCGGAATATCCCGTCCTCGTTGAACGCGATCCGCCGCTCGCTGGCGAGATAGGCCTTGATGTTCGGCCGCGCGGCCACGCGGTCATGCAGCTCGACCAGGGCGGGAATGTTCCTTTCAAACGCTTTCATGCGCTTGGGAAAGGCGTAGCGCAGCCCCTCCACGATCTGGAACAGCGACAGGTCGACATAGGTCAGGCGCCGGCCGGTGACGTAGCCGCCGCCACCCGCGGCCAGCAACTCCTCGAAATAATCCAGATATTTCGGCACCCGTGACTTCCAGAATTCGGCGGTGCGCTTTTTGGCCGGCGCCTTCTGCTCCTCGTAATAGAGCGACGGACCGAGCGGATGATGGGTGTCGTGAACTTCCAGCACAAAATCCGTAATCGTCAGCTGCAACTGGTGCACCCACAGCCTTGCCGCTTCCGCCTTCGGCGCCAGCCCATGGCGCGCGCCGAGATAGAGCAGGATGTTCGCGGTCTGGCCGATCACGAGGTTTCCCGCTTTCAGGAACGGCGGCGCAAACGGCGGCGTGCCCTTTGCCGTCTCCATCATCTTCATCATCGTGCTGGTGCCGTTGCCGGTTCGCGCCACGTCGGTATAGGCCGCGCCGGCTTCTTCCAGCGCAAGCCGGACATATTCGCCGCGGCCCTGAATATGTGGCCAGTAATACAGTTGATAGCGCATCGACGGCATCTCCAAGGACCTGTAGCAAGAACCCTGTATCAAGAGCCCTGTACCAAGAGCCCTGTTCGCAGCCATAACACATCAAGCCGTGTTTCGTTCGTCACAATGCCGGCCGGGCCTGACACCCATCGCCACACAACTGCGTTTCGCACGGCCTGAATTCTCCACAGGTGCGAATCTGTCCGAAGGCGGGAGGCCGTGTTAGGTTCTTGCTGGGTGCCGGATTCCTCAACACGAAGGAGCATGGGATGGCGGATAACAAGAAGAAGCGCGGCGGTGCCGATGCCGCGCTGATCGCAATGAGCGAGGCTTACGAAGTCGCCTATTGGTCGAAGAAATTGAAGATCACGCCGGCCCAGCTGAAAGCCGCCATCAAGAAGGTCGGCCACTCAGCCAGGAAAGTGGAAGCCTATATCGGGGAGCAGAAGCACAAGGCCGCCGACCGCGCCCTGATCGCCATCAGCCAGCCCCACGAAGTCCGCTACTGGTCGAAGAAATTCAAGGTCACCCCGGCGAAACTGAAGGGTGCCGTCGCTGCCGCCGGGCATTCGTCGAAAAACGTCGGCGCCTATCTGGCCAAGAAGAAAACGACCAAGAAGAAAGCCGCCAAAAAGACCGTCAAGAAGACCGTCAAAACGGCAGCGAAAAAGAAAACCGCCAAAAAGAAGAGCGCCAGGAAGGCGTCAAAGAAAAAGTAAAAGAAAAAGGCCGCCTGAAAGGCGGCCTCAAAGCCGGGCATAGCTTTCTTCGAGCATCAGCGCCGCGATCGCGCAGGCCCGTCGCCGGACAGGGCGACGGTGTCAGGGAATCGCGGCTGGCGTGAGGCTCAATAGCCGCAGGTGGCGCAGCGCGGCGCGACCGGCGCATAATAGGCACGGGCCGGCGCAACCATTTCAACGCGCTGCTGGACGGCGTATCGCGGGGCTGTCCGTTCATAGTGGACGCGGCCGGGCGAGACCATCACGGTCTTCGGCACCATCACCGTGCGATAGCGCGCCGGGGTGCGATACGCGGTGACGCGGCCGGGCGAAACCATCACGGTTTCCTGCACGGTGCGGTACTCCGCCGGGATCACCTGCTGCACGTATTGCGGACCGCAGCAGGGCTGCGGCTGGTAGCACGAATAGCAGCCAGCCGACGCGGCGGTCGGAGCGACAATGGCGGCGAGCGCGGTGGCGAAGGCGGCGGCAATAACGCGAGACATGACTATACCTGCTGGCTTGAAGAAAATTCGTGAAGTTGCACGCAACTTCGTCCGTTTGAATGATCTAGCCGAGCAACACCAAGCGTCAACTTGAAAAGAATATTTACCTTGACGAACATCGCTAACGCTTCCTGAACGAGGCGATCCGGGCTTGCATCCTTCGAGACGCCGCGCAAGCGCGCGGCTCCTCAGGATGAGGTCCACTAGCTCAGGATGAAATCTCAGCTCCTCAAGGTGAGGAGCGCGTCTTCGCGCGTCTCCGGACGATGCTGGGCATCGCCGGACGAACCATGAGGCCACCGAACCGAACAATGTCTCAGCCGCGCACGCTCGCATAATCCCAGCCGATCCAGGCGCAGAGCGCGCGGCCCATCACGTCGTCCAGATCGGCGCCCTTCAACCACGGCAGCTCCTCGGTGAAGAACGTGACGCATTGCCGGTAGCTGCACGGCATCCGCGTGATGTCGGTGCCCCAGAACATCCGCTTCGGCCCATAGGCATCGAAGATGCGGTGCAGCCCGTCATGGATGTTGCGGAACGGATAGGGCTCGGTCGAATAATGCGGCGCACCGGTCGCCTTGACCGCGACGTTCGGCAATTGCGCGAGCGCCACCAGTTCATCGAGATGGACGAACGCCTCGGCGTCCCGTCCGTGACGGTTCAGGCCGCAATGATCCAGGATCATCTTCAGGCCGGGATGGCGTTCGGCGATCTCGCGAAACTTCGGCAGGAACAGTCCGCCCATCATTGCCAGCGGCAGCCCCTGCTGCTCGGCCGCGGGCCACAGCCAGTCGAGCGAGCCGTCGTAGAGCCATTTCTGGTGCGCTTCCAGCAGCAGCGGCCAGCGCAGGCCCATCATGCCGGGCTGCGCGCGCCAGCCGTGGATCAGCTTGCGGTTGTCAGGATCTTCGAGCGGAAAATTGCCCATGATGGCAAAGCGGTCTGGATAAGTCCGGGCCGCCTCGATCGCCAGCGCGTTGGAATCGGGATCCCAGCCGGCCGGCGGATGGATGAGCGCGGCGTCCACCCCTGCCTCGTCCATCTCGGCCAAGACTTCCTCGGCCGTGAATTTTTCGACTTTGCGATGCAAGCCGGACGTCGGCGTCACGGTTTGCGACCAGATGTGAACCTGCGCGTCGATGATCTTCATGGACTCGTTCCGTCATTCCGGAATGGTGCACAAGCACCGTATCTCAGATGCGCATTGCGCATCGGGGAATCCCCGGATTCCCCGCCGCGACAATCATTATTCCGGATCCATACCGGCAAAGCAAAAGGCGCCGCGGAATCACGCGGCGCCTTCAATCTTTTAGCGTTCAGCAGAAGATCAGTTGGCCTGCTGGATCGCCGAGAGTTCCCAGTGTCCGCCGGATTGCCGGGCGAAGGTCCACACCTCGGTTGCCTCGATCGGGGTTTCGCTGCCCGAGACCAGACGGTTGGTGCCGCGCTCCAGGGTCTTGTCGACCAGCGAGAAGCGCATCGCGACGCTCGCGTAATCGGTTTGGCCTTCGCGCCAGGCTTCTGCGAGGTCGCCCTGCAGCAGCTTGACGTCGGACACCTTGTTAAGGTCGTTGTTGGCCTTGTTCTGCTCGAGGTCCTTGGTGAAGTACGACACCATCTCGGGCGTTGCCAGCGTATGCAGCTTCGCGACGTCCTCGTTCGACCATGCGGCCTGGACTTCGCCAAGCAGCCGTTCGAACGCCTCGTAGTCGGAAGGCCCGATCTCAAGCGGCGCGGGGGCGCTCGATCCCAGACCAAAGCCCATTCCTGAGCCGAAGCCGGTCTGCGGCGGGGCTGAACCCGCGGCCGGTCCGGCAGCGGAATTGGCATAGGCGGTCGCCGGGGTATGGCGGCGCTGCCACCACGACATTGCCAGCTTGACCACGATCAGGATCAGGCCGATCTGCAGGATCAGGCCGATGATCGACGCAATCCCGCCGAGGCCGCCGAGCAGCCCGCCACCGGACAGCATGCCGAACAAGCCGGCGCCGAGGAAGCCTGCGGCGAGACCGCCCATCATCATGCCCATACCGGGCCGGCTGAAGAAGCCGCCCTTGGCTGCCCCTGCGGCGGCTCCAGCGGCCGCCGGTGCGCCCGGCTGGCTGAAGGTACGGTTCATGGGCTGCGCCGCATTGGGCGCCGTGGTGGTGCTGGGCGGAGCCGAATAGGTCTTCGACCCCCGCGAACCGGAGCTGTTGCCGCCGCCCACCCGGGCGTCAGCCGCCGTGATGGCCATCGCGGCGGGAACCGCCAGCGACAGGACGATGGCGAAGGCCCGAACAATTCCGCGCGTGCGTTGCGTGAAATTCATATCTGTTTCCTCAATTCCCCGGCATGGGGAAGCAGCCCCTAAGATGGGCAGAGCTGCTTAAAAGTGAAGCCGTAAACGGGAACAAGCGCTGCGGCCCTCAGTCGCGGGGATGTGACGATTAGGCCGGTTGTGGGTTTGAACCCGTTGGAATTCAGAAGTTTTCCGCGCTGACCTGGCGAGTCGGATGAGGATCGGCGGCGGTCGGTCCAAGGGCCGGTCCAAGAATCGGCCCGAGGATGCTTAACGCCACCTCACCGACCGGCGATGGATGCGATGTTTCGACGGCCACGAGGGCCTGATCCATGGTGTGGGCCCCGAGCTCGCACATGGCCTGGGTCGCGACATCGCCGCGGCGAACACATTCCCTGGCCAGAAATTCGAATTGCGCCCGCGCCTGGCGCAGGGTCTCTTTCGGCACGACCGCACTGTTTTCCCCGGGCGCAGAATCCCGGGGCGCTGAATCCCGCTCTTGCGGTTGAACCGGAGGCGAGCCGACTTGGGCTTCCGCGCGCGGGTCGGTGGCGGCCACGCCGAGCTGGCTGATCCGGTCAAAGGCGGACCGAAGCTCCTCGCGCTTGGCTTCGAGCGCCTCGATCCTTTGCTGCAGCTCCTCGTGTTCGTTGGCGGTCGCGACGCGGATCGTCGCAAGTTCGTCCTCGCGTGATCGCAGCCTGGATTGCCAATCGTCACGCTCACGATCAAACGCGAGCCTGAACTCGGCCATGACGGCCTCGCTCTGCGACAGCTTTGCCGAGAGCTCGTCGCGCTCGCGCAGAAAGTCGCTGCGCTGCTGCTCGATTTGCTTGATGCTCGCTTCCAGGCTTGCCTTCAGCGCGACACGCTCCTGATCGAAGCTCGTACCAAGCTCGGCCAGGGCGGATTCATGCGCCTGCGATTTCGTCGCGGCCTCCTCCTGTGCACCCTTCAAGGTTTCCTGTGCTTGCTTCAGCGTGTCGCCGAGTTCGAGCAGCTCCGCCTCCCGCCCCTGCAGCGTCGTCTTGAGCGTATCGCGCTCGGTAATGATGAAACTGGAAAGCTTTACGTGCCTCTCGACGTCATGCCGAAGGCTTTCGCATTCGGTTTCCAGCTCGTCGTTCTGGTGGCTCACGGTTTCGTACTTGTAGCGCCACAGCTGTTCCTCATCGAAGGCGCCGGAAACGCGCGCCATCAGGCCGTCGATCAGGTCGGCCGCGCGCAGCAGATTTTCGGCATTTTGCCCGTTGGACATCATGTCGGCGAAACGGCGCAGAAAATACGCTGTTTCCGCGGCGTCAGCCGCCTCGGGAACCGTGGCAGGATCGGTCATGCAACTTGCCTTCGTGAGCAGCGTCGGTGCCGTAAGCGGACACCTTAACCCCGTTCAGAACGGCAAATGTATGGTCGCGCGGGATTTCCGGCCCAAACGGTGGGGACAGGCCGTTCCGGCCTCGCAACAAATCCTGAAATCCGGACCGAAGACCGAAAGCGGCCTCACGACGCCGTCATCGTCTCCTTCACCTTCGCGACCAGTGCACTGAGCGCAAACGGCTTGGCGAGGAAGGCGAACTGCTCGTTTTCCGGCAGGCTCTTGTCGAACGCCTCTTCGGCATAGCCGGAGACGAAGATGATCTTGAGGTTGGGATTGCGCTGCCGCATTTCCTTGAGCAGCGTCGGGCCGTCCATTTCCGGCATCACCACGTCGGAGACGACGAGATCGACCGCGCCGTTCTTCTCTTCCAGCGCTTCCATCGCCTCGATGCCGTTGGCGGCCTCGATCACGCTGTAGCCGCGCGAACGAAGACCGCGCGCGTTGAGCGAGCGCAGGCCGTCCTCGTCTTCCACCAGCAGGATGGTGCCCTGCCCGGTGAGATCGGCCTGCGGCTTCGGCGGCTCGGCGGCGGCTTCCTTGGCGGCGCCATTGGTGACCTGCGGTTCGGGGGCGGCTTCCAGTTCCGGACGGTGCCGCGGCAGGAAGATGCGGAACGTGGTGCCCTCCCCCGCTTTCGAATCCACGTAAACAAAGCCGCCGGTCTGCTTGACGATGCCGTAGACGGTCGACAGCCCGAGGCCGGTGCCCTTGCCGACCTCTTTGGTGGAGAAGAACGGCTCGAAGATCTTGTCGACGATCTCGGCGGGGATCCCGGTGCCGGTATCGGCGACGTCGATCCGCACGTAGTCCGCAGCCGGCATGCCCTTGTAGGACAACTGCGCGGCTTCATCCGTCGTGACGTTGCTGGTCTTGACCGTCAGTTTGCCGCCATCGGCCATCGCATCGCGGGCGTTGACGGCGAGATTGACGATCACCTGTTCGAATTGCGAGACGTCGACCTTCACCGGCCAGAGATCACGGCCGTGCACGAGGTCGAGCTTGACCTTCTCGCCGATCAGGCGGCGCAGCAGCATGGTGAGGTCGCTCAATGCGTCGCCGAGATCGAGCACCTGCGGGCGCAGGGTCTGGCGGCGCGAGAACGCGAGCAGCTGCCGCACCAGCGTCGCCGCGCGGGTGGCATTCTGCTTGATCTGCATGATGTCCTGGAACGACGGGTCGGTCGGCTTGTGCGCGTTCAGCAGGAAGTCGTTGGCCATCATGATGGCCGAGAGCACGTTGTTGAAATCGTGCGCGATGCCGCCGGCAAGCTGGCCGACCATGTCCATCTTCTGCGACTGGTTGATCTGGTTCTCGAGCGTGCGCCGCTCGGTGGTTTCCAGCATGTAGACGATGGCGGCTTCGGTTTCGCGCTCGTCCTCCTCGACCGCGGTGACGAAATATTGCGCCCAGCGCTCCTTGGCACCGTCGAGCATGGCTTCGACCGGCGCGATGTCGCCCTGCCCTTCGGCGGCCTGGTTGATCGCCGCGATCAGCAGGCTGCGGTCGCGGGCGTTCACGCTGCGGAAGATCGACTTGTTGGCGGCACCATCCGCGCTCAGGCTTTGCGCCAGCTTGGCGAAGCGGGCATTGGCGCGCACCACCGCGCCGGCGCGGTCCACGGTCGCGATCGCCATCGGGGTATGGTCGAAGAACCGCATGAAGCGCACTTCGGCGGCGCGCTCCGGATCGGAATGCTCGTCGCGCGCGCGGCTGATCACCAGCGTCCGCGACGCGCCGGGCACGCCGTCGGCGCCGAACGCCAGCTTGTGATAGAGTCGCACCGGCATGGTCCTGCCGCTGCGCATGCGCAGATCGATGTCGAGCACTTCGGTTTTGACTTCGCCCGGCACCGCCACGATCGAGGTCAGCAGCGACGCACCGTCGCCCGATACGATATCGGTCAGCTTCAGGCCGCCCGATCCGATCTCGGCAAGGTCGTGATCGAGCCAGCCCGCCAGCGTCGCATTGACATAGACGACCTCGCCCGAAGGACTGACCGAGAAGAAGCCGCAAGGCGCGTGATCGAGATATTCGATCGCGTGCTGCAATTCCTTGAAGACGTCCTCCTGGCGTTCGCGATCCCGCGTGATGTCGGCGATCGACCACACCGAATATTTCGCCTCACGCTTGCTGGCGCCGAGGGGACGCACCCGCATTCGCAGCCAGCGGCCATGGGCGCCGTCGGTTCCCGCGATCCGGACTTCCTCCTGCTGCCGCTTGCCTTCGCGCGCCGCCTTGAGCAGGCGGAACACCGCCTCCGACACATCGGGATTGCCGATGAAGACGCGCTCGATCGGGCGCACCTCCTGGGCGGTCGCCGCCCCCGTCAGCGCCAGATAGGCGGCGTTGGAATAGACGACGTGGCCGCGCGAATCGGTGACCGCGAGCCCGTCATGGGCATGGTCGGCGATCCGCCCCATCACCGGATCGTCGGTAGAGCGGTCGGTGAAGCGGATGATTCCAGCGGCAAAGGCGAACAGATTGAACAGGCCGACCATGGCCAGCAGCGCCAGCACGCCGAGGATATAGGGCTGGGCCTGGGCGCGGCCGATGGTCATCAGCACGACCGCGATCGCGACGATGCCGGCGGCGACCAGCAGCACCAGCACAATGCTGCCGCTACGCCGCGCCGGCTCATGGGCCGCGAAGGGCTCGGGGGACGGATGGCTGTCGGTTTCGGCGGTCATATCAGGGGACGCAAGCCCGTCGGCATGGGATGGCGCGCTGATCTGCGCGCCCTTGAGTGCCTGAATCGGACCGGCAAGCGCAAGTCCATCAGGCGGCTAATTGGCATCAATAGCGGTTTCAAGCGAAATGGGCACCGGTTCGAGTGAAGAAAACACGTAAAAAATTATCGTCCAAGGCCTTATCCAACGCATTTCAAGGCAAGTTCCGACCCCCGTCAGTTGCGCCGGCCGGCAGCGTCGCGCTTCAACCCCATGACGAAGCCGATGATTTCGGCAACCGCATGATAGTGCTCGACCGGGATCTCCTCGTCGACATCGACGGTCGCATAGAGCGCGCGCGCCAGCGGCACGTTCTCCACGATCGGAATGTCGTGTTTCTTGGCGATCTCCCTGATCTTGAACGCGATATTGTCGACGCCCTTGGCGACGCAGACCGGCGCCGACATGCCGCGGTCGTAGGACAGCGCCACCGAATAGTGGGTCGGGTTGGTGATGATGACGCTGGCCTTGGGCACATCGGTCATCATCCGCTTCTTCATGTTGGCCTGGCGCAACTGCCGGATCTTGGCCTTGATGTGGGGGTCGCCTTCGGACTGTTTGAACTCGTCCTTGATCTCCTGCAGCGACATCTTCTGCCGCTCGAACCACTGCCGGTACTGGAAGAAGTAATCCGCGATCGCCACGGCGGCCAGCATCGCCACCACCGCGCCCATCAGATGCAGCGTCAGACTGGTGGTGACGCCCATGATCGCCGTCGGGTCGAAGGCCAGGAACGACTCCAGCCGGTGGCGCTCCGGCCACAGCACCGCCATCATGACGGCGCCGAGCGCGACCAGCTTGAACACGCCCTTGAGGAAGTTCGCCAGCGCCTGCTTGCCGAAGATGCGCTTGAAGCCGGCGCCAGGCGACACCTTGCTGAATTTGGGCGTGAGCGATTCCGACGACCACACCAGCCGGTGCTGGATCATGTTGCCGGCGATGGCCGATATCATCAGCATCAGCAGCGGCACACCGATCGCCGCCAGCACGGCAATGCCGAGCGTATTGCCGAGTTGCAGCAACGCCGAGCCGTCGGCGCGCAGCGTGCCGGCATTGGCGATCAAATTGCGCAGCGGCATCAGGATGCCGCCGCCGATCGAGCCCGAGAAAGTCGACAGCACAAGCGTCGCGCCCGCGATCACGAACCAGGTGTTGACCTCCTGGCTCTTGGCAACGTCGCCCTTCGCATGCGCGTCGTCGAGACGCTTTTGCGTAGGGTCTTCTGTTTTATCGTCGCTATCGTCGGCCATCGCGGCGCCTTGGCTTTTTTATTTGAGCATGATCTCTTCGGAAAAAGGGTTCCCACTTTTCCGGATCATGCTCTATCTAAGCGGTGTGAGCTCGTGCATGACGCCGGTGAAGTAGTTCAGATAGGTCCCCATCATCGCCGTGAGGACGGCGGCGAAGATCAGGAAGCCGATCAGGATCGAGAGCGGCACGCCGACGAAATAGACCTGCATCGCCGGCATCAGCCGCGCCAGAATCCCGAGCCCCATGTTGAAGACGATGCCGAACACCAAAAACGGCGCCGACAATTGCAGGCCGATCTTGAAGGCGGCAGTGAAAGCGCGGGTCGCAAGCGCCGCGACATCGCCGGTCGGCATCGTCTCGCCCGGCGAGAAGATCCGGTAGCTCTCGTTGAGCGCCGCGATCACCAGATGATGGCTGTCGGTGGCGAACAACAGCGTCATGCCGAGGATGGTGAGGAAGTTGCCGATCAGAAGGCCCTGCTGGCCCTGGGTCGGATCGACGGCAGTGACGAAGCCGAGGCCGAGCTGCTGGGCGATCACTGAGCCTGCGACCGCCAGCGCCGACAGCGTCACCCGCGCGGTGGCGCCGAGCACCACGCCGATGACGATCTCGTGCACCATCAGAACGCCCATCGCACTCATCGAAGTCAAATCGACCTGATAGGCGGCGCGGTGCAGCGGCAGGATGATCAGCGTCAGCAACAGCGCGATCGCGAGCTTGATCCGGACCGGGATGTTGCTCTCGCCGAATCCCGGCAACAGCATCACCATCGCCCCCACGCGGGCGAACACCAGCATGAAAGTGGCGGCCAGGGCCGGCAGCATGGAGACATCGATGCGCATGGTCTACGCACAGTGCATCATCCGCCTATGATTCGCGACGATATCCGCATCATGTAGCCTTGCATCGAATCCGCCATGAACGGCAGCGCCAGCAATAACGTCACGAAGATCGCGATGATCTTCGGCACGAAGATCAGCGTCTGTTCCTGGATCTGCGTCAGCGCCTGGAACAGCGACACCACGACGCCGACCACGAGGCCGACCACCATCAAGGGCGACGACACCACCACGATGGTCCAGATCGCATCACGCGCCACGTCGAGGGTTTCAGCACCGGTCATTTTGATTCTCTCGGTTTATTTCCGCCATTTCGAGGCGCGCGAATGGCGAGTGGCGAATAGCGAATGGATTTCAGCCCTATTCGCCATTCCCTATTCGCCTCTATCAGATCGGCATCTTCATGATGTCTTCGTAAGACTGGATCACCTGGTCGCGCACCGACACCAGCGTCGAGACCGCGACGTCGGTCTCGGCCACCGCCGTCACCACGTCCATGACGTTGGCCTTGCCGGAAGTCATCGCGATGGTCTGGGCGTCCGATTTCTTGCCGGCTTCCATCACGCTGCCGACGGCATCCTTGAGCAGCGCGCCGAACGACGGGCCGCCCGATTTCTGGCCGCCCTTCTCGGCGCCGCCGGTCTCCATGATGCGCGAGAGCGCGGCGTAGGCGTTTGCTGCTACTGTCGGTGAAGCCATGGTTTAGGATTCCTGTTTCAGGCCTTGAGGATGTCGAGCGTGCGTTGGATCATCCGGCGCGTGGCGCTAATGATGTTGAGGTTGGCTTCATAGGACCGCTGGGCTTCGCGCATGTCGGTCATTTCGACCAGCGGGTTGACGTTGGGATATTTGACGTTGCCGGCGGCGTCCGCCGCCGGGTTGCTCGGCTCGTGCTTGATGCGGAACGCCGACTGGTCGGCGCGCACCTTGCCGAGCGTCACCACTTTCGCATCGATCGTACGGTCGAGCGCCGAGGAGAAGGTTGGCACCTTGCGGCGATAGGGATCGCCGGCGGACGTCGGCGCGGTGGAATCCACGTTCGCGATGTTTTCCGAGATCACCCGCATCCGCCCGGCCTGCGCGCGCAGGCCCGAGGTCGCGATGCTCATCGAGCGGGCGAAGTCGCTTCCACCTTCATTTGCCATGATCCGGCTCCCCTAAATGCGGCGCGTCAGCGCTTTCCGATGGCGGTTTTGAGAAGTCCGAGGCTGCGGCTGTAGAGCGAGGTGGCCGCCGCATAGTCCATCTGGTTGGCGGAGACCCGCATCATCTGATCTTCCAGATTGACGGCGTTGCCGGCTGGCCGGGTCAGGAACCCGCTCTTGCCGCCATCGCCGTCGAAGGTCTGCCCGCCGCCGGACGCGCCGATATGGCTCGCGCTGGTGCGCAGCATCGCCATCGATCCGAACGTTCCGCCGACGGTGGCGGCGGAACCCTTGTGGTCGAATTTCGGTTCGACCAGATCGCGCGGCTTGAAATTCGGGGTGTTGGCGTTGGAAATGTTTTCGGCGAGCACCCGCTGGCGCTCCTGATGCCACTGCATCTTGGTGCGCAGCGCCGACAGGTCCGGAAGATCGTTGATGGCCATCGCGAGCGGGTCCTCGTTAACCTCTGGCAGGCGCCGCGAGGTAGGCAGAATTTGCCCGGTGTATGGTTAACGGCTGGTTAAAATCCGCAGAATCAGGCCGTGAACAACGCGCTTGCACGGGGGCCGACGCCCAAAAGAGCGCATTTTCGCCACGAAATCTGCGTTAACCAGCCGCGGCCGACGCGGCCGGGGGCGCTCAGAAGTCGTTTTGGATCAAGCGATTCTTGGTCTATTAATTAATGGGCGGCAGCGTTTGCCGTGGGGAATTAAGGAATTAGGGCTGATCTCGGGCGTGATTCGCCGGTCGACGGATCGCTTCGGAACATGAATCGTTTCGGAAGATGAATCCGGAAGAATCATGTTCAAGTTGGAAGATCAGATCCGCGCACCTCGAAGCAAGCATGTGAGAACGGCCTGAGGCCGGGGACTAGAGAATGCAGACAGCATATTTCATCTTCGCATTCGTCGCCGTGCTGGCGCTGATCGGCGTCGCCGCATGGCTGGTGCGCCGCTTCGCCACCAACCGCCTCGGCGCCAACACCAATCGCGGGCGGATGCCGCGGCTGGCCGTGATCGACGCCGCCGCCGTGGACGGCCGCCGCCGCCTCGTGCTGGTCCGGCGCGACAACGTCGAACATCTCCTGATGATCGGCGGCCCCAGCGACATCGTGGTGGAACCCAATATCGTCCGCGCGATGCCGGGCCGTGACCAGATGGCGCCGCGGCCTGCGGTAACCGGCGAGCAGCCGCCACGTATCGCCCCGCTGCCGGATGCCGGCTGGAACGACGAGAGCGCGCGCGACCCGTTCGATCACGCCGAACCGCAGATGCCCGAGCCGCCGCCGCGCCCGGCACGTCCCGCTTTCGCCGACGAACTCCGCCGCCCGGCTATGGCCGAGCGCCGCACCGATCCGCTGGCAAGCTTTTCGCCGGAGCCGATGGGCGGCCGGCCGGAACCGCGTCCCGATCCGGTCCCGCAGCGCCCGGCCCGCACCGAACCCATGATGCCGCGGCCGCAGCGCCAGATGGAGCCGCCGAAGGCGCCGCCGCCGGTCCGTGCGCCCGAGCGCGCGGCAGCACCGCCGCCGCCACCCCCGCCGCCTGCGCCTCCGCCGCAGTCCGCCGACCAGAATCTCGCCGAGATGGCGCAGCGGCTCGAAGCTGCCTTGCGCCGGCCCGCCGATGCCCCGATCGCACCGCCGGTCGCGCCCGAGCCGCCGCCTGCCCGCCCTGCGCGCAGCGAGACGCCCGCCCCGCCCCCCGCGCCGCAGAAGAGCGGGTTTGAGAACCTCGAAGACGAGATGGCCTCATTGCTGGGCCGCCCGAAGTCTCCTTCGTGAGACCGGCGAAAGCCCCGCGTAGAGTTTTATTTTTTGTCGCACTGATAGCCGCCGGATCGCTCGCCGATCCGGTGCTGGCGCAGGACATCAGCATCAATCTCGGCCAGGGCGGTGGCGGCGTCACCGAGCGCGCGATCCAGCTGATCGCGCTGCTGACGATCCTCTCGATCGCGCCGTCGATCCTGATCATGATGACGTCGTTCACCCGGATCGTGGTGGTGCTGTCGCTGCTGCGCACCGCTTTGGGCACCGCGACCGCGCCGCCGAACTCCGTGATCATTGCGCTCGCAATGTTCCTGACCGCGTTCGTGATGGGGCCGGTGCTGCAAAAATCCTATGACGACGGCATCAAGCCTTTGGTCGCCAATCAAATCGGCGTCGAGGACGCGCTGCAACGAGCGTCCGTGCCGCTGCGCGGCTTCATGCTGAAGAACGTCCGCGAGAAGGACCTCAAGCTGTTCCTGGACATGTCGCGCGAGCCGCCGCCGGCGACGCCGGAAGAGATGTCGCTGCGGATTCTGGTGCCGGCCTTCATGATTTCCGAGCTGAAGCGCGCCTTCGAGATCGGCTTCCTGTTGTTCCTGCCCTTCCTGATCATCGATCTCGTGGTGGCGTCGGTTCTGATGTCGATGGGCATGATGATGCTGCCGCCGGTCGTGGTGTCACTCCCGTTCAAACTGATCTTCTTCGTGCTGGTCGACGGCTGGTCGCTGGTGGCGGGAAGCCTGGTGCAGAGTTACGGGACGTAGCTGATCTGATCCGCGCCGATATCACGGGCGGTCGGATAAGCCGTCGCGCCGGCCTTCTCGACGACAGCCGTCGTGATCATGCTGATGCCGTTGTCCGCGACCACGTCTTTGGTCCGCAATTCCACCGCGAAAAGCGCGGTGCCGATGACCGCGACCACGACAGCGATCGCGACCGGAACCAGCGGTCGGTGTGTATTCCTGGGATGCATAAAAATTAGTCCGTCTCTCGCGCTATTTGGCTGCTTGGGAAGCTACGATTTGTGATGAAAACGGTTTCAAACAAGGAGCTCACGGATGACAAGTGCGCGACTGGTAAATGCCAGCGATCTCGGCGCCTTGCTGGCACTGTTTGCCGATTGCGACGTCAGCCGGAGTGCGGAACCGGAACGAGCTAGAATAATTTGGGCGCAGATCCTCGCCCGCGAAGGAGTAATGATCTTTGTATCGGACGAAAGCAGTAGAATCGTTTCAACCTGCACGCTGATCACCACGCCCAACCTGCTGCGCGGCGGTCGTCAGCATGGCATTCTCGAGAACGTCGCCACCCATCCCGACTTCCAGGGACGCGGCCACGGCCGCGCGGTGATCGCGGCGGCGCTGGCCGAGGCGTGGAAGCAGGATTGCTATCAGGTATTGATGCAAAGCGGCCGGGCCGATCCGCGCGTGCACCGCTTCTACGAGGCTTGCGGTTTTGTCCCCGGACTTCGCACCGCCTACGCTGCGCGCAATCCTGCGAAATAAGAAAGGCGCCAATCTCCTCGCGGTCTATTCACTCCTTAAAATCATACTGCTTGCAGAGGTGATCGCCGATCTGCACCACCATCGCGACGCATTCGGGATAGCCCGGCTTGTCGATCGTCGCCTGTTCGGCACTTACGCGAAACTCCCAGGAGTCGCCGTCGCGGAGCACCGAGATCACCATTCCATCGGGGCAATCGGCATGGACCTTCAACTCGGCCCTTGCCATCGCAATGAGTTCGGCTTCGGTCTTGGCTGGCTTGCTCATGGCGATAGTTCCCCCGGTGGCGTCTTTGATGTTGTGCGCAGGTTGCCGGTTCGGAAGCCATCTGTCGAGGGGACGAGAGCACGGCGCGATACCTTGCCGCGCCGGGCGCTATTTCGGGATGTGCTTGGTGAATATCCTGACGACATAGCCTTTGACGGCCGGCGCCGCGTCGAACATGTCGGAGGCGATGCGTTCGACGGCATCTCGCAGCGCCAAAAACTGCGCCTGTCTTGCCAGGCTCTCGGTTCCCTTGACACCAGCGAGTTCGTCCATGGCGGCGTCACTGATCTGGCATTCGATCGGCTCGTCCCCATTCTGCATGGTGAACTTGAACGCCAATCGTTCGTTGTCGTGTCCTACAATTCGGCCCCGGGTCAGCGGCATCGAACGACAAACTTCCATACGGCTTGATGTGTGGATTTCGCTTAACCGACGAAACACTGAAGCGCAAACCCCGCCGGGGGTTGCTTGACCTACTATTTTGCCGCTTCGGCGCTTTTGTGTCCTGATATCGCGGGCAACGCCCCGGTGTGGACCGGCTCGCCCCTGGCCATTTCGGGCGAAATCGGCGCGCGCGCGGTGGCGTCGGGGAAGCGGACCTTCATTTCCCGGATAAAGCCATCGAGCGTGTCGACGCCTGCCGCCATCTTGGCGATCGCGGCAAATTCAGTGCTTGAGGCAGCGGCCGGCTTGCTGGCGAGATCAAACGCCATCCGGTCGGTATCGCCCAGCATCAGCGGCGCATATTTCTCGCGGAAGCGCGACAGTCCGATGGCGTCCTCGGCGAGCGCATAGCCGACGACGGTGCGGATCACATCGCCCTTCTCCACCGCGTTCAGCGGTTTGAAGTCGCGCCAGCGATCGGCATAGTACAGTTCGATCTGTTCGGAGGCCTCGCGCCACTGCCGTGACGCCCAGTAGATGTCGGAACGCAGGCGGATCGCCTCGCGTCCGGTGATGTTGGAGATGATGTCGAGCGCAAGATCATGGCGTCCGACGTCGCTTTGCGCCCGCGCCTCCAGCAACAGGCGCTGCTGGCGCAACTCACCCGAGAGATCGGCAATGCGCGTGGTGCGCAGCGCCGCGACGGCGCGATCCGGCTTGCGATTGGTCAGGTAGACCATGGCAAGGCGCGCCGCCACCTGCGCGCGCGCGGCGCCCTCCAGCCGTTTGTCGATCTGATACTGCAGCAGCTCGGCGGCCTGATCGAGCAGGTCGACCGCCACCAGGCGGTCCGCCAGGCGGCGGATCATCTCGTCGCCGCGGCGTCCGATCGGCGTCAGTTCGCGATATTCGTAGAACATGCCGAGCGCATCGATCGGCTTCATGTCCTCGCCCTTGGGGCTGAGAAAGAGCTGCGCAAACAGCGCGGACGCGGCGTCCTGGCCCTGCCGCGCCAGCTCGGAATTCGGCTGCAGCCGGGTCGCGGTCTTGGCCGCCGCGAGCGATTCCTCGTAGTGGCCCGCATCGGCATATAGCTGCGACAACACCGCAAGGGTCTTCAACTCGATCGCGTCGCCACGCCAGATCGCCGACAGCGTTTCCAGTTCGCGCAGCACCTCGGCTTGCCCGAGCTGGCCGCGCCGCTGGCGGAGCAAGACCTCCAGCAACTTGGCTTCGGCAGCAGCAGGCCGATCGGACGAATTGGCGGCGAACCGGTAAGCGTCGAGTGCGTCCTTGTCGTGGCCGAGCGCCTCGGCCAGCCGTCCGCGCAACACCGCGATTTCCGGCTTCATTTCCTTGGGTACGCCGACCACCTCGAGTTCGCTGCGGCGGCGCGAGGCCCCGGCGTAATCCTTCACTTCAAGCGCCGCGCGCATCGCATCCACGGTCAGGATACGCTGCATCTCGGGCGGCAAGGCGGCGATGGAAAATTCGGCGTTCTTGAACTTCTCGCGGGCGTCAGCCCATTTGCCCTGGCGTGCAAAGGCTAGCGCCTTCCACAATTGGGAATCATAGCCGTTGCCGATCACCGGACTGGCCAGGCCCTTCAGCCCCCGCTCGGGATGGCCGATCAGGATGCTGGCAACCGCATTGACCATGACGACGGCAGCGTCTTCGCTTCCAGCCTTGGATTCGGAGAGGATGAGGTTGGTCACGCCCCTCGCTTCCTGAAACATCCCCCGCGCCATGTAGAAATTGGCAAGGTCGAGCCGGGCCTGCGCCAGCCCGTCGTCGCCGGCCGCGGCCACCGCCTTGATCAGCGCATCGAGCCGGCCCAGAAAATTCTCCTCGCGGTTCTTGCGCCATTCCTTGGCGTCAAACAACGGCCGCACCGCCGCGGTGGCGCGTTCGGCAGAGACGTCGGCTGACGACAGCGTCAGCCCGCCCGGCCGCCCGAGCATCACCTTGTCGGATCCGACCTCGGCGGTGATGTCGTCGGAATTGGGATGAACGACGACGCCGTGGACGGATTCCAGCAGCGACAGCTCGACGAAGTCCTGCCGCTTGATGAAGCCGCGGGTCGGCGGCGGCGCGGTGACCACCAGCAGCGTGTCGCCGGCGTCGGGGTCGACCAGCCGATGCATGAGGCCGGGGTTCGCCAGCGGCACGGTGACGTTGGCCAGCGCCGGATCGGTGATGTTGCGCAACACCTGCAGCGGCAATGGTGGCGCCTGCACACGATCGGCAAATGTCAGCGTCCAGGCCATGCCGTTGGCGCGGCCATCGCTTTCAAGCGACGGCATCTGCGGCCGGTTGAGACGAATGCGGATGGCCTGGCCTTTTTCCAGCGGCAGCCGGCTGACGTCGCCGATGATGGCGCCGCCCTTGGCGCGGATCTGCTCGACATCGATCGGCCCGGTCTGGTCGAACACCAGCCACACCGTGTCGGCGCGGCGGAACATGGCCGCCGGCGTCGGCGCGGCAAAGGAAAACATCACGCGCAGGCCGTCGCTGTCCCGCCTCGCCTCGACGGAAGCCGCCGGTGGTTCGGCTTTCTTTGGTGCCTCAACGGCAGAAGCGGCCTTCTTCGGCGCTGCGGGTTTTGGCGTCTCGATCGCGGCGGCGGGCTTTGCTTCCGAAGCCGCCGCTGCCTTCGGCGTCTCCACCGGGGTCATCTTCTCAGCTGCAAGCTCCGCCTTCTGAGGCACAGCCGGCAACTTTTCTACGGCGGGTGCGGGCACGGCAACCTGCGGCGCCGGCTTCTCCGCTAAAGGCGCGGGCTGCTCGACGACTGGCACCATCTTCTCGGACGCGCGCGGCGCTGTCTCAGCGGCTGGCGGTGCTTTTTCAATTGCGGGCGGCGCCTCCTGCGGCTCGCCGGGCCTGATCTCGATTTTGGCCTGCTCGGCGATCGCCTCGGACGTCACCGGCGGCAGCTGCGGCGGATGCTGCGGCGGGATCGAGTCGCTGAGGGGCTTGCTGTGGGCGCCCGCTTGGGCAGCGGCGATCTGCGCCGATATCCCCGACCTCGCCGCCGGGCCATGCACGACAGCCGGGGGCGCGACCGCCGGGGCTTGCGCCTGTTCCGCCGCTGGCTTGTCGGCCTGCTGGAAGGCGACGTCGATGACGTAGTTCTTCTCTTCGCGGAAGGAATGCACGTCGACTTCGCCGATCAGCACGATATCGACCGCAGAGGAATCGCCATCGGTCCGCTGCGTGATCGAGGCGATGTTCGGCGGCGCCGCCACCTTGGCGTCGGCCAGATCGAACGCCAGCACGCCGTTGAACTGCAGCGTCAGCTTCTGCTCGTTCAGCACCGACGACACGTTGACCCCGTTGGGCATTTCAAAGACGAAGCGGACAAAGGTCGGCTGCACCGAGGCGCGGACGCGCACCGGCGGCTTCTTCTTGGCCGCGGCAACCGCCAGCTGGGCGCGCAGCGCGCGTTCGGCGGCGCGGGCCCGCGCGGCCAGTTCGCGAATGACCTCGGCCGGCAGCGTGGGCGGCGGGCCGGTCCAGCTGTCGGGCAGGAAGTCGACGAAGATCCGCTCGCCGGCCGTCATGGTGTTGATCGTCGCCCGCCGCGCCAGCGACAGCCGGATCGCCGAACCATCAGGATCGCGCCGCGCCGAGCCGACATAATCGGGCACGGCATCGCTCAGCTTGTCGACGGGAATGTCCACCGGACGCTTGAAGCGGATCACGATGATCGAGCCGGCGGTGATGACGTCGGACTCGACGTCCTCGGCAAGCCTGAGCACCAGCCGCGCGTAGCCGCCGGACGCCGTGAACGTCGCTTCGCCTTTGACGAGGTCCTGTGCCCGGCCGGGCGAAGCCACCGTCAAGCCGGCGAGCACCAGCAAGGTGGCGAGTGGCGAGCGGAGACCAGGAGATCGGCTAAGGGTGACATCAAGGCAGCGCCGGGCCATCCGCGCCAATGCGCAGCCTTGCGATCCAATTCCAGCGGCAGCCCTTTGCCCCATCCAGGATGTCTCTTGGCCTCAACGATTGCAGCAACGAAAGCGCCCTCGCCTTCGCGGCTGAATCTTGAATTGGCCGGCTTAAGGTATTGTTAAATATCCCCGTCAATTGGGCTTTTGCGACAGCATCTTGCCTTCAATTTTCGGCAATTCCGCCGTCGAGGCGGATTTGTCGGGTCCGGCGCGACGCGCCAGTTCCACGGTCAGCCGCTCGGCCGCCTCCGGCTGCATCAGGCCGAGAATGTCCGACATCTTGCGCGGCGCGATCTGGGAGGCGATTTCGTACAGAACGGACATCTCGAGCCGGTCGAACACCTTGGCGGCGTCCTTTGGCTTCATCCCCTCATACATCGTGATGATGCCCTTGAAGCGCGCGGCATCGGTTTCGGCCTTCTGCCCGGTCGCGGTCGTGATCCGCGCCTCGGTGGCCTTCGCCTCCTCGACCCGCCCCTCGATGCGTTTCTCGGCCGATTTCAGAAGGCTCTCGCGGATCTCGATCTCTCGCGCGCGCTGCTCCAGTTCCTGCCGCCGCGCCTGCAGCCGCTCGAGAATGGCGCGCTCCGACGGCGATACCGACTGCTGGTTGGGTTCAGGAAAGATCACCGTGCCGCTTTGCTGAGGCGGCGGATCGGCGGCAGCGGGGGCCGCCGGCTTCGGAGGTTCCTTTGGAGGAGCGGGCACCGAACCGGTAATGTCGTCAGTGTCGGCCTTGGAGGCGATCTTGGAGCCGCCGCCCGGAAAGTTGAACGTGTCCTGCGCCCACGACTTCTTGGTCGGCTGCGGCTGATAGTCGAATACGTATCCCCCGTCGATGACGAGGCCGGCCACCTTCAGCACAGCAAGGCCGAAGACGGCGACCAGCACCACCGGAATGACACGTATGTCGCGAAACGATTTCATGCAGCGAGGCCACTAGCCCTTCGGCGTTCCGAGAATGCTTCTGCAGCGGCAGCGACGGCTCTCGCGGTCGTGACCTTGGGAGCGGCAGGTTCGGGCTCCGACGTCAGCGGCCGCGCCGCAATGGCGATCTTGGAGAGGCGGCGGATGATGCCGTCGCCCTCGGCCAGCATGCCCTTCAGCTGCGTCGACATCTGGGAGGCCGCGTTCAGCTGGCTGCCGAGATGCTCGTTGACGTCGCGAACGGTATGCTTGAGGCCGCCGATCGCGCGCTCGGCGATTTCGGTGGCGGTGATCAGTTCGCCGATCGTGGCCTTGAGCGAATGCTCGTCCGCCTTCAGCCGCTTCAGGCGAGAGTTGAGCAGTACGCAGTAGCCGATCGTCACCAGCAGCAGCACCGCCACCAGACTCTCGATTACGATTCCGAGGGAATGACTCATTGTGCCTCCATCAACTTGGTTTGCTCGTCGGCCTTCTCGAACATCGCGAAGGTGGTATTGGGTTTGCGCAGCTGCTTGGTGACGCGGATGGCGACGCGGTCGCCGACCCGGCCCATGCGGCCTTCGGTCAAGACGACGTTGCCGCAGCGGACCGACACCAGCGCGTCCTTTTTCATTTCCAGCGGCAGCGTGTCGCCAACCTTCAGCTTCATCAGCTGCTTGAGCGGCACGTTGGCTTCATACAGCACGGCATCGACAGCGATCTCGGCTTGCGCCACTTCCGTTGCGAAATGGCCTTCCCAGATCGGGTCGCGGCCGAACTTTTCGCCCATGAACATCTGCAACAGCACCGGCCGGATCGGCTCGATGGTCGCATAGGGCAGCAGCAGCTCGATATTGCCGCCGCGATCTTCCATGTCGATGCGCAGCCGCACCAGGATAGCGGCGTTGGCAGGCCGGCTGATCGCGGCGAAGCGCGGATTGGTTTCCAGCCGGTCGATCGAGAAGGTCACCGGCGACAGCGGCCGGAACGCCTGCTCGGCATCCGACAGCACGACCTCGACCAGCCGTTTGACCAGATTGGTTTCGATCGTGGTGTAGGGGCGGCCTTCGATGCGCAATGAAGTCTGGCCGCGGCGGCCGCCGAGCAGCACGTCGATGATCGAATAGATCAGGCTTGAATCGACGGTCGCGAGGCCGAAGTTTTCCCACTCCTCGGCCTTGAACACGCTGAGCACGGCCGGCAGCGGTATCGAATTCATGTAATCGCCGAACCGCACCGAGGTGATGCGGTCGAGCGAGACTTCGACGTTGTCGGAGGTGAAGTTGCGCAGGCTCGTGGTCATCAGCCGCACCAGGCGGTCGAACACGATTTCGAGCATCGGCAGACGCTCGTAGGACACCATCGCCGAATCGATGATGGCGCGGATGCCGGAATTGTCGTCGAGATTGACGTCGCCGACCGTGAAGCCGAGCAGATTGTCGATTTCTTCCTGCGACAGAACCCGCTCGCCGCCGGCCTTGTTGCCGAAATCGCGGCTGCCGTCCTCGACCATCGCGGCCCATTGCAGGGCCATGCTCTCCGAGAGTTCATTGGCCGCAGCTTCTTCCGCCGCCGCCGCCGGATCCTCGGAATCGAGCGAGGCCTCCCATTGGGCGGCAATTGCGTCCTGGTCGAGGTCTTTACCGTTGGCCATGATTATGAGACCTGCTGAGTCACTGGACCAGGATTTCCTTGAACAGCACCGCACTCACCTGTTGCGGCGCCAGCGCGATATTGACGCGCTTGGTCAGCTCCTCCTTGAGGCGAAACAAACCGGCCGAGCCGTTGATGTCGCTGGGGCGCAGTTCGCGCAGATAGGTCTGGAACAGATCGGTGACGCGCGGCAGCGTCGGCTTGATCGCCTCGAGCTGCTTCTCTTCCTTGACCTCGAGCACGACCTTGACCTTGAGGTATTGCACGCGCTCGCCGGGGGCGCCGACCAGATTGACCATCATGTCCGGCACTTCGACAAAGGACGGCGGCTTCGGCGGCGGCGCCTCGGCGTGCTTCTCCTCGCCGTGGCCGCGCATCAGGAAGAACCAGCCCGCCCCGGCGCCAAGGATGGCGACGAACCCGACTGCGGCAATGATCAGCTTGAGCTTGCCCTTTTTTGCTGGGGCGGCTTCCGCGCCTTCGGCCGCGCCGCCCTCTGCCTCGTTGTCCGCCATTGCCCCGCCCGATCCAATTGGGAACGAACACGGTTGCCACCAGCCGGGCCGGATGAGACCCCAGACGCGATACAAAAGCCGCCAGCGCACACGCGCTCTCTTGAATGCAACGGTAGGGTAATAATGGTTAACGGAACCTTTCCACTGACCCTCAACTAGGAAAAAGTTGCCGGGCAAACATGGTCAACAAGACCTTTCTGCCGTCCGTAATCGCCCCGGCAAAACGCCTAACCCCTTCAAAAACTGTAACTTTCCAAACTGGCACGGCTTTCGCTGAGTAGTCGGCGGACCACGGGCTTGGGAGAGCCTGGGCGGTTCGAGAGATCGGCGGGCGGCTTGGGAGAGCAGCACGCGGATCGATGAAGGGGAGAACCACCGATGGAGAATACGCTTCTCGTCGGACTATCGCGGCAGATGGTGCTGGAACGGCAGATGGATGTCGTCGCCAACAACGTCGCCAACGTCAACACCAACGGCTTCAAGGCCGACCGGTCGTTGTTCGAGCAATTTCTGCGCTCGCCCGCGCATGAAGACAATTTCCAGCGCCCCGACCGCCAGGTCGCGTTCGTGCAGGACCGCGGCACCTTCAAGGATTTCGCGACCGGTGCCAGCGAAATGACCAAGAACCCGCTCGACGTCGCGATCGACGGCAAGGGTTTCCTGGTCGTGCAGACCCCTGCCGGCGAGCGCTACACCCGCGACGGCAATCTGCAGATCAATAATCAGGGCCAACTCGTCACCCAGAGCGGCTATCCCGTGATGGGAGGCTCCGGCCCGATCGTGTTCCAGCAGACCGACAAGCAGATCACCATCGCCCCCGACGGCAATGTTACCGTCCTCGAGGGCACCAACCGCATCGATTCCGTTCGCGGCAAGCTGCGCATCGTTTCATTCGCGGACGCGCAGAAGCTCGTCAAGGATGGCGGCAATTTGTACTCCGCCGGCCAGGGCCTCGCCCCCCAGGCAGACACCACCTCGCGGGTCAACCAGGGTTACGTCGAGAAATCGAACGTCAATTCGGTGACCGAGATGAGCCGCATGATCGAGATCACGCGCGCCTACACGCAGATCTCGGCCCTGCTGCAGCAGCAGAGCGATCTGCACAAATCCGCAATCGAGAAACTCGCCGAAGTTCCGGCATAACCTGAAAGTTTTGATCGATGCGTGCACTCTACACAGCCTCGACCGGCATGGCGGCACAGGAACTCAACGTTCAGGTGATCTCCAACAACATCGCGAACATGCGCACTACCGGCTACAAGAAGCAGCGCGCCGCGTTTCAGGACCTGATCTACGATCACGTGCGCCGGGTCGGCGCGCAGGCCTCCGATCAGGGCACCATCCTCCCGGTCGGCGTCGACATCGGCGGTGGTGTCAAGACCGTCGGCACGCCGCGCCTGATGAGCCAGGGCACGCTGCTGCCGACCGGCAACGAGCTCGACATCGCGGTCCGCGGCGAAGGCTTCTTCAAGATCCAGATGCCTGACGGCACCTACACCTATACCCGCGACGGCTCGTTCCAGATGGATGCGCAGGGCCGCGTCGTGACCTCGCAGGGCAATCCGGTGCAGCCGACTATCACGATCCCGCAGAGCGCGTCGGGCCTCACCATCAACGCGCAGGGTCAGGTGTCGGTATTGCTGCCAGGTTCGACCACGCCATCGACCGTCGGCCAGATCGGCCTGACCCGCTTCATCAACAAGGCCGGCCTCAATCCGATCGGCGACAATTTGTTCACGGACACGCCGGCCTCCGGCCCGCCGCAGGACGGCATCGCCAATACCGACGGTTTCGGCGACATGCAGCAGTCCAACCTCGAACAGGCCAATGTCGAGGTGGTCACCGAAATCTCCGACCTGATCGCGGCGCAGCGCGCCTACGAGATGAACGCCAAGGTGATCAGCGCAGCCGACCAGATGCTGCAGTCCACCTCCAACATGTTCCGCTGAGGAATTGCCATGATCGCCCGCGCGCTCCTCCTTGCTACTGCGCTCATCGCCGCCTCCGCGGCAACGGCGGTCGCGCAGACCCGTGGCGACATCATCGCCGCCCCCGCGCTACGCGCCAGCGTTGTTGTCACGGGCGACCTGGTGCGGATCGGCGATGTCATCGACAACGCCGGCAGCGCTGCGCAGATCGCGATCTACCGCGCGCCGGATCTGGGCACCACCGGTTCGCTGCCGGTCGCGCAAGTGCTCAATGCGCTGCGGTCGCATCACGTGATCGGCGTCGACACACGGGACCTGAAGGAAATTTCGGTGACGCGGCTGGCCCGCACGCTCGAGGGCAAGGACATCGAGCAGCAGGTCGCGCGCGCGCTGGAGCGCAAGAACGGCCTCGGCGAGGCCGCCAATCTCAATCTCACCTTCGACCGCGACCCCGGCGATGTCAGGCTCGATGCTTCCAACACCGGCGGCATGCAGGCCGCCATCGTGCGCTTCGATGCGCGCAACGGCCGCTTCGACGTCACCTTCGAAATATCCAACGACAATGGCACGGCGCCGATCAAGCTGCGCTTCACCGGCACGGCGATCGAGACCGTCGAGGCCGCGGTGCTGGCGCGCGCAATCGAGCGCAACGAAGTTCTGAAATCTTCCGACGTCGTGATCGAGCGCCGCCCCAAGGCCGAAGTCGGCGCAGATGCCGCGACGCGCGACCGCGCGGTCGGCATGCAGGCGCGCCGACAGTTGCGCGCCGGCCAGGCCGTCCGGGTTGCCGATCTCGCCAAGCCGGATCTGGTGCAGCGCGACCAGAACGTCACGCTGATCTACGATAGCCCGGGCCTTTACCTCACCGTGCGCGGCAAGGCGCTCGAGAACGGCACCGAAGGCGACGTCGTCAACGTCATGAATTTGCAATCCAAGCGCACGGTGTCCGGCACCGTCACCGGCCGCGGCCAGGTCTCGATCACGGTCGCCGCTTCCCGCCCTGCGCCTGCCGCCGCCAATACCACCTCTTCGCTCGGCAGCACCGGACAAGCCGCCCCCGTCGCCGTCGCCAAACTCAGTTCGTCAGTCGCTCCAAAAGCCGAGTAATGTAAATGTCAGTCTCCCGTATCAACCGCTTCATTCTCACCGGCGCCCTGCTGGCCGTGGCAGCGCTCGCAAGCGGTTGCTCCTCGATCGACCGTCTCTCCCAGATCGGCGAAAAGCCGAAGCTGACCGAGATCGAGAATCCGACCACGCAGCCCGGCTACAAGCCGGTGCAGATGCCGATGCCCAAGCCCGAGCAGGCTTCCTACAACGCCAACTCGCTGTGGCGGAACGGCTCACGCGCCTTCTTCCGCGACCAGCGCGCCGCGCGCGTCGGCGACATCATGACGGTGACCGTCAACATCACCGACAAGGCCAACATCGCCAACCAGACCCAGCGCAGCCGCTCCAGCAAGGAAGACTCCGGCGTTACCGACTTCCTCGGATCGCAGACGATCACGCAAGCGAACAAGATCCTGCCGGGCAAGATCCTGACTGCGGACTCGACCGCCTCGACCGACGGCAGGGGTTCGGTCAACCGCCAGGAAGCATTGCAGACCAACGTCGCCGCCGTGGTGACGCAGGTGCTGCCGAACGGCAATCTCGTGGTCGAAGGCAAGCAGGAGATCCGCGTCAACTTCGAAATCCGCGAACTGATCGTCGCCGGCATCGTGCGCCCGGAAGACATCCAGAGCGACAACACCATCGATTCTTCGAAGATCGCGCAGGCCCGCATCGCCTATGGCGGCCGCGGCCAGATCACCGACGTGCAGCAACCGCGCTACGGTCAGCAGGTAATGGACGTGCTGCTGCCGTTCTAATTCGTTATCCCGAGCTCCCACACCTCGTTGCGAACCTAGGCGCGACGATGTGTTCTAACGCGGCCCTTGTCAGCTCCCCTGACGAGGGCCGCGGTCGTTTTGAGGAAATGACGGAAAGCCCGAACGTCAGGCCGACTTGCGCACGCGGCGCTTGCGGACCGGCTGCGGCGTCTCGCTCTCGCGCAGGTCCTGCGCGCCGGCGAATGCGGCCAGCACCTTATCGGCCGATACCACGCGGTTGCGGCCGGAATATTTTGCGGCGTAGAGCGCCTGGTCGGCCTGCCCCAGCAGCCAATCCGCGCGCGTATCCTCGCTCGGCACCAGCGTCGCGATGCCGATGCTCAGCGTCGCGAACGGCGGCACACCCGGCGCGCCGTGCGGCAGCCGGACCCGCGCCAGCGCATCGCGCAGCCGCTCGGCGAGTTTTCGCGCACCGACGGAATCGGTTTCAGGCATGATGATGGCGAACTCTTCTCCGCCATAGCGCGCCGAAAGATCGGCCGGGCGAAACGCGTTCTTGCCGATCGCGTCCGCCACCGCGCGCAGACACTCGTCGCCTTTTTGATGGCCGTGCATGTCATTGTAGAGCTTGAAATGGTCGACGTCGCACAACAGCAGCGACAGCGGCTTCTTGGTTCGTTGCGCGCGCGCCCACTCCATCGCCAGCGTCTGGTCGAACGAGCGGCGATTGGCAAGGCCGGTCAGGCCGTCGCTCGCCGCCAGCGTCTGCAACGCCAGCTCCGCACGCTTCTGATCGGTCATGTCGCGCAAGGTCTCGACGACGGCGATCAACGTGCCGTCCTCGTCGTGGATCGGGCCGGCGGCGATGGCGAGATACAAATGATTGCCGAGCTTCGGCATCACGCACCAGTTTTCGGCGGAAAAGCCGACGCCGTCGTCGGGGATGGTGTGCTCGGGATAGAGCTGGCTCAATTTGTCGGGCCGTCCGAGCGCGACCAGATCGGCCAGGCAATAGCGCTGCTGCTGATAGAACGCGCGCCAATGATCTGATGTGCCGATGACGTCAGCCGCGACGACGCCGGTCAGGCGCTCACAGGCCCGGTTCCAGATCACGACGCGCCGTTTTGGATTGAGCACGAAGGTCGGGACCACCAAATGCTGCATCAGCCGCACGGCATAACCCTGTGCGACGTCAGCACTTCCTTTGGCTCCGGTCTTCAAGTCCTCAACCCTCGCATCGACAACGCTGGAGGCTATGGGTATTAGGCCAACGATGAATGGAAGCCCGGTTAGGAATCCCAGTTAGTGCCGGGTTAAAAGGGCCCGGATTTCCCGGTGCAGTGCGGCAGATTGCCGTGTTTTTGCGGCAGAAAGTTCCATCGAAACGACAAAGAGTTCCACAAGAGTGCGATTCGAACTGATATTCCCTCTGTGCCTGACCGGGCCAATTCTCCTGAACCGGACATGACGATGCGCTTGTGCTGGCCGTTCCTTGTTGGCGTTCTCTGTGCGGCGACCCCATCGTTGACCGCGGGCGCGGTGGAACGCGCCGAGCCCGACATCGACATGTACGCGCACATCTCGGGCAAGTGCACCAAGCTAAAAATCGCCGGCCGCGATTTCGGCTGCAAGGCGGTGGCCTATTTCCACGGCCAGCAGGGCCGTGCGCATTTCACCATCGTGCTCGACGATCCCAGGGATGACAGCCACATCATTTCATTTTCAGGTGAAACCGGCCGCCGCGAGCAGGACAACGTCTATGAACTGCAGGTCGACCGGATGCTGCTGAACTCCAAAGAGAGGCCGAAGGTCGACGGCCTGCCGGTGCCACTGGTTGAATCATCGACCGGCACCTGCCGCCAGGTGGGGATCATCGCGACGAGGCAGGTCTCCAGCATCTCCTGTGCGGCGACCGCCAGGGACGGCCGGAAATACGAACTGCAATTCGAGTCCGACGGCGAGCCGGTGACGCTGCGCCGGATCAGGCAATCCTCCCTCACCGAGGAGAAGGCGAACGCCAAGAAAGCCGAGCAACTGGAATGCCGCCGCAAGGCCTATCTCGCCAAGGTTCTGCCGCGCGACTGGACCGCGTTCGTGATCCGGTGCCTGGCCGATGACGACCAGAAGCCGGCGACGGCAGAGCAGCGGTAGGCTGGCGGTAGGTCTGTCGGATCGTTACCGAGCCGTTAACCCTTCGTTAACCAAGCCGTCTCATCCTCGAAAGTCCAGGAGAGGATCCAAGGGATTGACCAGGTCGGTCACCTGGCCGGCGCGCGCAGGCGCTCCCTCTCCTGCCCACTCGTATTGATCACGGCTGCAAACATGATCGCTGAAAGCAATAGCAACATCGCCTGGCACCGGGTTCAGCTCAAGAAGAACCGCGAGGCCGTCAAGGCATTGGAAATCGCCCGCTTCCGGGTTGGCGAGATGACCGGCGCGGCCGGCCATGCGCAACAAAAAGCGCTGACCCAGCTCAAGCGCAAGATCGCTGAATCGCAGCGATGCATCGCCGCGCACGAAAGACAAACCAAGCGGCCGCTGGCGACTGATCTGCGCAGCCTCGCGCAGGTGAGCTGGGGCAGCTGGGACGCCTACAGCGTATCGCGGCAGGCCTCGTCGCGCGCGTAGGATGAAGGATGGGTTGAGCTCTTCGCGAAACCCATCAACTGCTGCCCGCGAATGAGTGATGGGTTTCGCGAAGAGCTCAACCCATCCTACGGACTACGGACCGCAAGAAGGCGGACCTGTCACGCCGAAGCTCGGAGAGCGTAGGCGGATTGCTTCGCTGCGCGCGCAATGACATACAATTCGGCATCGCTTTCGTCTCCCCAAGGAGGTCAGCCATGTGCCGCATTTGCGATGCCAGCCACGCCGTTGAAGTCCGGGAAACCTCACGCCGCCGTTTCCTTCAATTCACGGGCGGGATCGCCGCAAGTCTTGCGCTGGCACCGCTTGCCTTTGCCCCGGCGGCCTTTGCCAGGGATGCAAAAGCCAAGGATGCAAAACCGCCGCCGAAGCCGCAGAACCAGATGTCGCCGGCCGCGGCCCTCGATCGGTTGATGAAAGGCAATACGCGCTATGTCGAAGGCACCTCGCGCCGGCATGACTTCAAAAGTGAGCGGGAAGCCCTGGTCGGCGGCCAAAATCCCTTTGCCAGCATCCTGAGCTGCGCGGATTCCCGCATTGCGCCGGAATACGCCTTCGACAGCAGCCGGGGCGACCTGTTCGTCTGCCGCGTTGCGGGCAATTTCGCCAATGACGACACCGTCGCGAGCCTGGAATATGGCGTAGCCGTGCTCAACTCGCCGCTGATCCTGGTACTCGGCCACGACAGCTGCGGCGCCGTCGATGCCACGATCAAGTCACTCAAGGACAACACCACCCTGCCCGGCCACCTGCCGTCGCTGGTCAACGCGCTTGCGCCTGCCGTCAAGGCCAGCGCGGACAAGCCCGGCGACAAGCTCGCGAACGCCATCCGCCAGAATGTCATCGACGTTGTCGCCCGGCTCAAATCGGCGACGCCAATCCTCAGCGCCGCCGCGGCCGAGGGCAAGATCAGGGTTGTCGGTGGTATTTATCGGCTGGACAGCGGCAAGGTCGAATTGGTCGGCTGATCGTCAGGGCCGTACAATGATGCAGGAGGCGCCCCCACCATCTTCGTCTTCAAGCCTGCCGCACCACAACGTTATAGTCCAATTGATCCAGGGCTGTATTCTTGGTCGTTTAATCGGCCCAAGTGCGCTGTCCGCACTTGCATTCGAACATGTGGACGATGCAGCCGGTGCTCGGGCTCACCATGGTTCGAACCAGCTTCAACCTCTCGCCACAAGACCGGCAATCCTTGTCCGTCTCACTCTCCACGACGGCCACCATCTCAGCCCGAAATAATTCCATGGCCCACTCCGTTCCGACTGGGTTCCCGAGATACACGCTTGGTCCGGGAAATACTAAGGAGATTTTGACGGCCCGATGACATTCCCCCGGGGCGTTGCCTTTCTGCATCGCGTGTCCTTGGTAGACGAAAGTAGCGTTGTCGTGTGGCCGGCTTTACTCGCCTTCCCGCGCCTCGCCGCGTGCTCATGAGTAACGATCAATGCTGCGCTGCGATACCCAGCTTACTTGCGTTGGCGGAGTCCGGTATTACTCCGGAGATTGTTCACAAGATTGATCCGATCTAGTCTGATCCCTGCGATTGACGCTTTGCTTTTATTGAAGACGATCTTTTTCGACTTATCGAATAGCCAAAATGAATGACCAGAAAGCCGACAGAATTTTTGTCGGCACTCGTTTCAAGATGAGTAAACTTGGCGTCGCGCGGTGCCCGGAGCTGGCTGACCGGGCTGGCATTGTCATTGAGGTGAGCCCTCGTACCACTGGCATCACCGTGCGCTTCGATGGCGCCCAAAGACCAACTTGCCTGCACAGAGACTTTATATCTCCCGTCATTGGTTGAAGTGCGTAGAGACTTCAACTTCCGAGCGCGCACCACCACCGTGCATGACCGCTTCGCGTTGCCTTTCAGCCTACGGATGCACCTGCCTTGGCCCGGCTGATTCCGAGGGCCAGAATGCGATTTAGCAGGTCGGGGTAGGCAAGCCCGTCATGCCGGGCGGCTGTAGCGAACTCCTGGCTCTTCGCTATTTCGGGATTGGGATTCGCTTCGATGAAATACGGAGTGCCGTCGGCCGAGAGCCGAAAGTCGATGCGTGCGTATCCATCGAGCTTCAGTGTACGGTAGATGCGTTTCGCTGTTCGCTGAATGCGGGCGGATACCTCCGGCGCAAGGTTCTTGGCCGGCCCGTCCTCGATTCCGACGCGCTCCTGGTAACCGGGATCGTGCTTTACCTTTTCGGTGGCAATCTGCCGTGCCCCCTCGCCACCCATGCTGCCGAATTTCAATTCCCAAATCGGCAGAACTCGCAGCCGATTGTTGCCGAGCACGGCGACATAGAGCTCACGCCCCTCGATGTACTGCTCGGCGATGGCGGCAGTTCCGAGCCGGTCGTGGACGAAAGCTACTCGCTCTGCGAGCTTCTCGTCCGTATCGACGATCGATGCTTGCGAGATGCCGAACGATCCATCCTCGTTCAGGCTCTTGACGATCAGCGGCAGCGCAAGACGCGTCGGCCGTTTGACTTTGCGGCGCATCGGAAACACGGCGAAGGCCGGCACCGCGATCCGGCGATGGTGCACTAGCGTTTTGGACAGGTCCTTGCCGCGCGCCAGGATCAGGCCGCGCGGGTTACAGCCGGTATACGGGACTTTCATCAGTTCGAGAAAGCTCGCGATGTGCTGGTCATACCCTGACGTATAGTGGAACTCCTCCAGCAATGTGTACACCACATGCGGCTTGAAGCTTTCGATCGCGTCGCGAACCGGCTTGATTTCCTCCTGCACGCCGAGCGGGCGCACATCGTGGCCCGCCGCGCGCAAGGTGCTCACGACATCGAACTCGGTTTTCCATCGGTTGATTTCCTGCGCGGTGTATCCGTCGGTCGAGTCCGGCGGCAAGAAGTCCGGATGTATCAGGACCAGGACGCGCAGGCGTCTCATAGCGCGATCCACTTGCGGCGTGACGGGCCGAACAGCGCGTGCATGGTCTTGGCGGTCAGCAGAATGGTGAAGTTGATCACAAGCTTCCGCTCCGAGCCCGGGGCCCGGAGATCGAGTTCGCGGCAGCGGGAGATCATGTCATCGAGAACGGCATCGAGCGTTAGCTGGTTCTCGCCCGTCCATCGCGCGACCAGCTGCCTGACCTGCGCGCGGTGCCGCCTGATGAAGGATGCCGCCGGCTGCGCCCGTCGATGTCGTTGATCGGCGGAGAACAGACGGGACAGGTCGCGGTCATACGTCTTCGGCGCCTCGAAAGCGTAAAACGCCTGCTTCTTCTGGTAATGCTCGCCAAGCGTTTGGCTGAGCCCGGACAGCGGATCGACACGCTCCCGTGATGTAATCGGCGGCCGCTCGCCTGCAATCTCGCTCATCAGTTCGTCGACATATTCGAGCTTCTTCAGCGCCGGCCAACCGGCATAGCGTGCCCGCCATTTCGACCGCGGTCGCAGCCACACCGCAAAGGTTTCGGCGAAATCCTCGTCCGGATGGCTCTGTGCGTACCAGCGCCGAAGATGCTGGACGTAATTCCGGCTGGCCGGATTGGGCCGGTAGTAGAGCGGATAGTGTTTCGAGGACGGGCCGAACAACTGTTGCCAGCGTCGGCGGCGTTGCAACTGGTAAGCGTGCTGCACGGCATGCCCTGCCTCGTGACGGAGGATGGCCATGCATTCCGACCAGGTACTTCCCTCTACCTCGAGCATCATTTTTTTCTCGAGTTTCATCAGGCGGGGATGGGCAAGATAGAACGGGATGGCGATGCCCGGCACATCTGCCGGACTGAACCATTCGCTCGATATCCATGCGTGTGGCCGCAGCCGGATGTTCCGCGCCTGGAGTTCTTCGTTCAGAGTGCCGAGGCAATCCTCGAGCCAGGTGCCCTTGATGTTGACCTTCAGGCTGCTGAGACGCTGCTTGAGCAACTGCTCATCCGACAGCTTTTCCCAGGTATATTTCCGAGGTGGCATAGGCATCCAGAAATCATGAAAATACAGTATCTGGATGGTGTCATAGTATGCCGCTGGCAACAACCGCCTAGTCCTTGCGGCACTTTCGACCCGGTGTCCCAGAGGAGCCCGTTGACGAGCCATCCAGTCCGGAGGCCTCAAGCAGGCGCGGGAGCCGGGCCACCGCGCAGGCGGCGCGTGCAAGCGCCCGCTGGACGGCTGGGTTTGGGCTATTAGTCCGCGGTATCGCCACAAAGCTTATGGACCGGTCGAAAACGCTGCGAATGCCCAATCGCAGCGGACGTTGAGTGTGCAATCATCGGTGACGGCAAAAGCGTTCTACGCAAAGCGCGGCTTCAAGACTGTTAGGGAGGGGTCCTTCGGTGAAGAGCAGACGATCCTGATGTCGAAGATATTCCGCGGACGTCAGAGACAGGTTCGGAGGTGGGTTAGCGAAGCGTAACCCACCCTCTTGCTTGCTGCACGACAGCCTCTGCTTGTAGTCCAATCGATCCAGGCATCGAACCAAACGATTAATTGATTACTTGCACGCTCGGAGACCAAATTCGGACCTTGAGGCGGCGCCATCCCCGTCCCGCCTGCACATCGATCGTGCGTAGGCTGTTACGCGCCTTCACTGGTGCGAAAGATTTGAGCGTTGAATCCGCGCCTGGAAAATGCCGAAGGGGTCTTCGCGGCGGGCGAGCTTCCGATAAGTGGTTAGGTCGTCTTCTTGGAGAACGGGTCCCTCGCCCCGTCGCCCGACAGAGCCCGTGCTTGGTACCAACGACAGCGATGTGCCAACGCCCGCATAAAGGTATCGGTCGCCGAAAGCCTGCTTCAACGCTGCGAATGTCGGCTCACCGGTGCAGTGGCCCGGAGCGATGCTCTCTATCTTGAACGTATCCTTGAGCGTTGCCACGGACCTGGCAATGACCTCGTCCGGAGCGACGACGAGGTGGAATCCGCCGGCGATCAAACGTATTTTGGAACTGATGGCCGCCGCCGCCTCGACGATCTTTTCGACTCCCGGGTGCGCGCAGCCGACCACAAGCACTACGCCGTCCGAGGTGTTGACCGCTAAGGACAACTCTTTGAGCTCTTTCGTGCCTGGAGCGTCGGATACCAGTGCTATCAAGGTAATGCCTGGAACGATTTCCGTCGTTTTGTCGATTAGTTCGATGTTGGCTCCCTGCCAAGCGGTGCCGAATTTCATGACTTCCGGCGGCTTGCCCTCGTAGTAGCGCATCTCGGAGGGCAAAGACTCGTCCTTTCGGTAGAAGCTCGATGGCAGCGACGAACCGTAAATGCCGAATCCTTCTCTAGGTGCGTAGATCTTTACCGTCGGATTCAGGCTCAGAACATGATTCAGGCCAGCCATGTGATCGGAGTGTCGGTGCGACAGGACGACGAAATCGATGTTGGTAAGGTCAACACCCTTCGCCTTGACGTTGGCTGCGAAGATGTCTGGATCGTTGCCTGTGTCAAACAGGATTCGTTTACCGACGACCTCCACGAGCGCGGAGAAGCCCCAATCCTTCTTCATTGCGGCATCGGTGCCGAAAGCGTCATAGAGGATAGTGATCTGGCTGTTGGGCTCAGCCGCGGCCGTTGTCGCAGGGGCAACCACGGCAGCGACGCCGCCAAGTGCGGCCGCAAAGAACAATGCTGCGCGAAGTTTCATGGAAGTCCTCCTTCTTTGAGAACACCCCCATTTGAGTTTGCTTGTCGGAGCCTTACGGGAATGCGCGATTGAGTCCCCGCGCCACACCGGGCGGACGATACTTTGATCTCCCCGAAGCTTGTTTGATCAGCCGGTCGCCGTCCCTAGCGCCATTCGGGAGTTTATCTCAAGGCGTGGCCGCTCGCCGCATGAGTACGCCCAATTTCCGGAAGTGTCACGACAAAGTCGCGACGCACGGCGTAGAGCGCGCCTTCCGATCACCCGAAGCTATGGGCGATATAATGCATAGCGAAGAAAGAAGCTCATAATGATTGACCAGAAAACCGACAGAATTGTTGTCGGCACCCGTTTTAGGATGGCTTGGAGCCGTTCGGTGCCCAGAGTTGGCTGACCGGGCTGGCATTGTTATTGACGTGAGCTCTCGTACCACTGGCATCACCGTGTTGTTCGATCGCGCCCAAAGACCAACTTGCCTGCACAGAGACTTTATCTCTGCCGTCTGAACCTGGATGGGCGGCCAGGTCGTTCGTTCGGAACGAGCCGCGCGGCAACGCCGCCTCCCCAACCGCCAGCCCTCCTCTACCCCGGCTTGATCCCCGCCGCCTGCATGATCGGCAGCAGCCGCTTTTCCTCGTCGTCGCGGAATTTGCTGATCTCGGTTGATGAGGCCGGCCACGGCGTGGCGCCAAGCTCTGCGTAGCGCTCCTGCAAGCCGCGATCGGCGAGCGCCTTGACGGTGAGCGCACTTACCTGCGCGACAAGATCGGCCTTCATGTTCGCCGGCCCGATCAGCGCGGTCCACGACGTCATCGCATATCCCGGCAGCACCTCGGCCATGGTGGGCACATCAGGAAGCTCGGGGAGCCGCTTCAGCGACGTGACGGCGACCGGCTTGACCTGGCCTGCGCGCACGCTCGGCAACGAGCCGGGCAGATTGTCGAACAACAGATCGACGCGGCCGCCGAGCAGGTCGGTCAATGCGGGCGCGGCGCCGCGATAGGGAATGTGGTTGACCTCCACGCCGGCCATGCTGTTCATCATCTCGCCCGACAGATGCAACGTGGTGCCGAACCCGGCCGAGGCATAGGTATATTTCTTCGGCTCCTTCCTGAACGCGGCCAGCAACTCCCTGATGTCGGAGGAAAACAGGTCCTTCTTCGCCACCAGGATATTGGGCAATTGCCACATGCCGCCGATGAAGGTGAAATCGGCGCGCGGATCATAGGGAAGCTTTGCGTAGCTTCCGATCGCCAGCACGTTGCTGGCGATGCCGCCGAGGCCGAGCGTGTATCCGTCTGGCGGCGACTTTGCCACCGCATCCGCCCCCAGCACGCCGCCCGCGCCAGCCTTGTTCTCGACGACGAAGGACTGTCCGGACAGGTCGCTCATCTTCTGACAGATGATCCGCGACAGCGTATCGGTGGCGCCGCCGGCCGGAAAACCGTTGACGTATTTCACCTGCCGCGCCGGCCACGCCTCTTGCGCGAACGCCTCGCGCCTTGCGAGATACGGCGCGGCAATCGAGCCGCCGAGCATGGCCAGCAATTTGCGGCGGTTCACAGGCGTGAGCTGCGGCATCATTTTCCCTCCCTTGCGCAGGCGCCTGCTTGATTGGTCGGGCAAGGCTTGCTGCGCCGGCGACAGCGTAGTGCGCCGTTCTCCGGCGTGAAAGAGCCGAACAGCGCTCCGTCAAGTCAAATACATGCGGCTTATTGGCCCGACGGGCAAATCAGTTCCGATTTACAGAAGTTGTGTCAAGCCCTAAAATAAAAAATATTTCTGTTTACCAGAATGGAAAATCAGGTGCATATGTTTAGCCATCCCGTCCTACTCAGAAGGGCGTCGGCCGTCGTCACGGACGTTGGGCGGGTTGCGGTGGACGCTTGTTTGCGCTGAGACGATGGCGTGGATGGGCGTACGGCAAAACCGTGTGGTCCTGGCGCCCGTTGCTGGCGTCAAGCCGTCGGCTAAGCGTGAGCTGAACCGGCGATGACGGAGTCAACCAAGAACTCGTCTCCGGGGAGATCACGGCATAAGCCGTAAAGCCATTGCGCAGGGAAGGCCGGGTGTTCTCCGCTGCCCTGTATGCTCGTGTGCAGCCTATTTAGTGCAAACCGCACACGGGACCGCGGGTGCAGCGCGCACCCGGTCTTCCCTGCGCCCTCATATTTCGAGGGCAAGGAACTTCTGGCAAACCTCGGGCGTATCAGGCCGCGAGAACGCGGAAGTGCGCTTAGACCACGGTGCAGCAACAAACACCGCCGTCGTCCCAGCCTTAAGCTCAGATGCGCAATTACGCATCTCAAGGCCGGAACGACGGTGTAGCTGTGACCTCCCGCACATTCGAAGGGACAATGCGCCACCGAAATGAACCCACGTGCATTCCACGGCAACTGACGCATGAAACAGTGTGACAACGCGAGACGAACCAATGCAGGCGGCCATGACGAGAAAAGCAGCAATCCTGTTCGCCCTGCTGGCGACCATGTTCACCGCATCCCGCGCAGTGGCGGCTGAACCCTGCAGCACGACGCCGGCGCGCTTCAACATTGCAGAGACGCTGTGGCACGCGGCCGAAGAACATCCGGTCCATATCACCTTCACGACCCGGACCGAGGGCGTGAAAATGCCGGGCTATCTCCTGGAAAAATATCCGAACGAGATGACCGTGGTCCTGCAATATGAATTCGGCAAGCTGACCGTGAAGGACGACCGCTTCGAAGTGCTGGTGTGGTTCAAGGGCTATCCGGAACGGCTCGTCGTCCCCTTCAACGCCATCAAGGCGTTCTATGACCGCACCGAGTTGAAGTGCTCGGGTAGCTAAACTTCACTCAGGCGTCGCGCGGCGGATCAATGCGCAGAGCCCGGTCATGCGGGCGATCGGATGTTCGACAAACAACCGGCACGATTTCAGCACATCCGCAAGCGTATCGGGCGGTGCCGCAGGTTTCAGCTGCGGCGCCAGCATCTGGCCATGCGCATACCCGAGCGCGCGGGTCGAACGCGTCAACGCGTCGAGCCGGCCGTCGGCTTGCAGCGGCACCAGCATGGTTCGCACCAGCGCCAGATACGCCGGCCAGTACGCCAGATGCCGGTACATGCTCGCAATCAATTGCGGTTCGGTGTCCTCGCCAAAACCGTTCAATTCGCCAACAAGCCGCGCCACCTCGGGATCGAGCGCGTCCATCGGCGGCAGTTCCGGAATCTTGACGCCGGAGGGCGGAGGTGCGGAGCCGGCGGCCGCGACGTTCACGGCCGGGCGCGGTTCGAAATGCGCGAGCAACGCCGACAGCACGGTCAGCGCCAGCGCGTTGGTGTATTGATAGCTGTCCAGCACATTGCGAATGATGGCTTGGTCGGATTGATCGATGCCGGCGGCGAGCAACGTGTCGGCGGAAAATCCGGGCACATCCGGCAAGGCGATCGTGCGCCTGACCGATTCGGCATGCAGCGGTGCGGCGCCGAGATAAAGCGGCCGCACCGTGGCCCAGGTCCAGGGCAGCGCGCCCGGCATGGTCGCGAGGTTGCGCCAGATCAAATTGACGACGCTGGTGCCGAGCACCTTTCGGATGTCGGCGAAGATCTCGGCGATTTCACCGCGCGCGTCGGCTTCGAGAATCGAGGGAACGCTCTCCTGCCCTTGCATGATTGCCGCTCAGTCCCGAAAGCTCGCCGCCACGGTGCCGAGCCCGTCGAGCTCCATCACCACGCTGTCGCCGGCATTGAGCCACACGGTCTTGACCAGGCTGCCGGTGAGCACGACCTGCCCGGCGTGCAATCCCGTGCCCTCCTCGGCCAGATGATTGGCGAGCCAAGCCAGCGCGTTGTGCGGATGCCCGAGCACGTCGGCGCCGGTGCCGCGCCCGACTTCGGTGTCGTTGACAATGGCGCGGCCGACCACCTTGAGCAGATTGGGCGCCGCGGTGCGCGGGATCGCCTGACCGAGCACGCAGCCGGCGGCGAAGAAATCATCGGCCACCAGCGTCGGCGCGCCCATGGTTTCCCATTTGGCGTAGCGGTCGTCGACGATCTCGATCGCGGGGTAATAGGCCTCGATCGCCTCCATTACCCACTCCGCCGTGAACGGCGCTTCCGACGGCAGCAAATTGCGCGCGAGCCGGACCGCAATTTCGCACTCGACGCCGACACGGACGTAATCGCCGAAGCGCAGCTTGGCGCCGGACTCATGCACGCCCTTGGCAAACACGCCGCCGCCACAGGGATGGGGTATGTCGAGATATTGCTGCATCACCGCGCTGGTGCAGCCGATCTTGTATCCGACGAGGCTGCCTACCTGCGGCAGCAAGAGATCGTGCACCGCGCGCTGGATCTTGTAGCCCTCGGCCTCGTCCTGCGGCACGAGTTCGCTCGAAAGCGCGGCCAGCGGCGAACGGCTGCGGCGGGCGCTGGCGATGCGCTTGGCGGCCGCGAGAATTTTATCCATCGGCGGCAGCTCTCTCGTTGCAATCCGGCAACGCCGACCGCGCGCTGCGGTCAGATGCCGGAGGTTACTCTACTCGTCCCGGTAAACCTTTTCACGCTTCTCGTGACGCTCCTGCGCTTCCACCGACAGCGTTGCGATCGGGCGGGCTTCCAGCCGCTTCAACGAGATCGGCTCGCCGGTCTCTTCGCAATAGCCGTAGGTGTTGTCTTCGATACGCTGCAGCGCCGCGTCGATCTTGGAGATCAGCTTGCGCTGGCGGTCCCGAGCGCGCAGTTCGATCGCGCGATCGGTTTCGGAAGAGGCACGATCAGCCAGATCGGGATGATTGACGTTCTCTTCCTGGAGGGTCTGCAGGGTGATCTTCGATTCCCGCAGGATCTCGTCCTTCCACGCCAGCAGCTTGGCGCGAAAATAATCGCGCTGGCGGTCGTTCATGAAAGGCTCTTTTTCGGAGGGTCGATAATTCTTCAACTTTTCCAATGTCAGCCCATCTTTAAGTGCAAGGCGAAACGGAAAATCGTCCGTCCGCGCGCGCCTTATATAGCGGCGAGTTGTGACAGACAATATCGGCCCTGGGGCAAGGAAGGCCGCCCCGGAGCGCATACACAGGCAAAACTGTGCACCGCAGCGGGGCAGCCCGCTTGGTCAGTAACCGACGGTAAAACGCTGCCGGATATGGGCCGGACGCTCGATTTCGTCGGCGAGTGCAACTGCGAAGTCCTCGAAGGAAATCCAGCTTTTGCCGTCGGACGCGATCAAAAGCTGGTCGGTCCCGAGACGGAACTTGGCCGTCCGCTCGCCGGCCGTGAACAGGGCCGAGGGCGACAGGAAGGTCCAGTTCAGCTCCTTTTCCTGCCGCAGCAGGTCGAGAAAGGCGCCGCCCTTCTCGGCCTCGGCCTTGTATACCACGGGAAAATTCGGCGTCGTGACCAGCCGGACGCCCGGCGCCACCTCGAGGCTGCCGGCGCCGCCGACCACGAGGTAGCGGCCGACCTTCGAATCACGGGCGGCGCCAATCAGCCGGGCCGGGTCGCTGTCGAGGAAGTGCACCGAGCTGACCGCAGCGTCGTGGCCGGCGAACAACGCGGCCAGGCCGGCCTGGTCCTGCACGTCGCCCTGCTTGGCCGTGACGTTGGGCTGGCTCGCGATCCTCTCGGGGTGGCGGGCAATGGCGGTGATGGTGTGGCCGCGGCTGGCCAGTTCGGTGACGATACGCGAGCCGGCATTTCCGGACGCGCCGACGACGGCGATCTTCATCTTGGGTCTCCTTGCGATGGGATGGATGTGGTATCCAATGGTGACTAGATAACGCAAAGAGCGTAGGTGTTAAGAGAGCACTTTGAACTCACCTGATTACGCCGGAGTAACCGCCATGAAAATGAAACCCGACGCCTATGCCGCCAATTGTCCGACGCGCCAGATTCTCGATCGCGTCGGCGACAAATGGGCGGTGCTGATTCTGCTCCTGGTGCGCGACGAGCCGATGCGCTTCAATGCGCTACGCCGTGCCATCGAAGGCATCTCGCAGAAGATGCTGTCGCAGGTGCTGAAGAGCCTGGAGCGCGACGGGCTGATCAAGCGCCGTGTCATCGCAACCGTGCCGGTGACGGTGGAGTATTCGATCACGCCGCTGGGCGCGACGCTGTCGACGGCGGTCGATGCCTTGCGCGATTGGGCGGAAAGCAATCTGAAAGAAGTGCTGAACGCACAGCGGCGCTACGATGCGCAGCGCAATTCGATGGCGGCGTGAGACAAACAGGATGAGAAGAGCGCGCGAAGCCTAGAATTTCCCGGCCTTGGCCAGTTCGACTTCGACTCGAAGCTCGATCTCGGCCAGGACGGCATCGAGGCCGGGATCGCCGGAGGAGGATTTCAGGTTGGCCGCGGCATCGCGCAGCCGGTTCATGGTGGCGGCATCGAGATTGCCGGACAGCAACCCGAGCTTGAGTTCGTCGAGCGCGTCGAGCGCGCCGCGCCCGCGTGCCACCGACCGCTTGCGGCGCTCGGTCGGATCCTCGACGCCCTGCATCGCCAGCAGCGCGTCGATGCTGCCGGCGGCTTTCGGCGGGGCCGCGGAGCGGGTCTCGTCCGGCGTCGCCGGCGCATCCGGCAGCGAAAAGCCGGTCGAGTTGGTTCGCCGCGTGCTGCTCGCGGGCGATCCAAGCGTGGTGCCGTTCGGTCCGTAGATGCGCATCGTCGTGAATCTCGCCGGTCGATTGCAGGGAGCTTCGCCGCTTTATGGTTAATGCCGCGTAAACGACCCGGCAAAATCTGCCGCCGCGCGGCAGTTTCGCCGGTGCCGCGAGATCGGCCGGATCGCGCACCAACACGTAAAGCATAGCACTTTCAACGGACTAGGCCACCGAATCCGCGTGGCACCGATCTCGCATAGTTAATCCCGGGCTACCGTCATGGGAGTGGCGTGTGGTCCGGGAAGACTTCAGGGGAGCATTGGGATGCCCGGCATCCATACGGCAAGAGTGTTGAGGGTAGGCTGCGCAGCGCTGCTGGCGCTGGCATTGTCGGCCATGTCCGCAGGCGCGACCTCGCGGATCAAGGACCTAGCCAATATCGAGGGCGTGCGTCAAAACCAGTTGATCGGCTACGGCCTCGTCGTCGGCCTCAACGGCACCGGCGACACGCTGAACAACATCCCCTTCACCAAGCAGTCGCTGCAGGCGATGCTGGAGCGAATGGGCGTCAACATCCGCGGCGCCACCATCCGCACCGGCAACGTCGCCGCCGTGATGGTCACCGGCAATCTGCCGGCGTTCGGCACCCAGGGCACGCGGATGGACGTCACCGTTTCCGCGCTCGGCGACGCCAAGAACCTGACCGGCGGCACCCTGCTCGTCACCCCCCTGCTCGGCGCCGACGGCAATGTCTATGCGGTCGCGCAAGGCTCGCTCGCAATCTCGGGCTTCGCGGCGGAAGGCGCCGCCGCCAGCATCACCCGCGGCGTACCGACCAACGGCCGTATCCCCAACGGCGCCATCATCGAGCGCGAGATCGAATTCGCGCTCAATCGCCTGCCCAATGTGCGGCTGGCGCTGCGCAATGCCGATTTCACCACCGCCAAGCGCATCGCCGCGGCCGTCAATGATTTCCTCGGCGTCAAGACCGCGGAGCCGATCGATCCGTCCACGGTGCAACTGGCGATCCCCGCCGAGTTCAAGGGCAACGTCGTCGCCTTCCTGACCGAGATCGAGCAATTGCAGGTCGAACCCGACCTCACCGCCAAGATCGTGATCGACGAACGCTCCGGCATCATCGTGATGGGCCGCGATGTGCGCGTCGCCACGGTGGCGGTGGCGCAGGGCAACCTCACTGTCTCGATTTCCGAGAGCCCGCAAGTGAGCCAACCCAATCCGCTGTCACGCGGCCGGACCGTGGTGACGCCGCGCTCGAGCGTGTCCGTTTCCGAAGACGGCAAGAAATTCGCGGTCGTCAAAGACGGCGTCTCGCTGCAGCAGCTCGTCGACGGCCTCAACGGTCTCGGCATCGGTCCGCGCGACCTGATCGGCATCCTGCAGGCAATCAAGGCCGCCGGCGCGATCCAGGCCGACATCGAGGTGATGTGATGCAAAGCTTGAACGGCATCAGCAATTCGTACCCGAAATCCACGCTGATCACCGGTCGCAACGACCCGCAGCTGGCCGAGGCCCTGACCAAGATTTCGCCCGAGGCGCAGAAGAAGACCCGCGCCAAGGCACAGGACTTCGAGGCGATGTTCCTGAACTCGATGTTTTCGCAGATGACCACCGGCGTCAAAGGCGAAGGCCCGTTCGGCGATACGACGGGCACCGGCGCCTGGCGCTCGATGCTGACGGATGAATATTCGAAGTCGTTCGCCAAATCCGGCGGCATCGGAATCTCCAACGACGTCTTCCGTACCTTGATCCTGCAGCAAGCCAACCGCGCCGGCTGACATAAGGGAACCCCGACATGAATCAGCGCCCGCAAGCCCAGCCCGCCGCCACACCGGCACGCGCGATTTCCTCGCCGGTCGAGGCCCGCAAACTTGCGGAAGACCTGATGGACGTGATGAGCGGGCTGCTCGGCATCATCGAGCGCGAAACCGAACTGGTTCGCGCCGGCAAGATCCGCGAAGCGATGGAGCTTGAAGGCCAGAAGGGCGAGCTGTCGCGCCGCTACATGGTCGCGGTCGAGCATCTGAAGAACTCGCAAAGATACCTGGCGCAGGTCTCGCCTGAATTGCTGACCACACTGCGCCGCCATCACGACACCTTCCGCGCCATGCTGCAGATCAATCTCACGGTGCTTGCGACCGCGCATGCGGTGTCCGAAGGCATCGTGCGCGGCGTCAACGTCGAGATCCAGCGCCGCAACATCCCCAACACCTATACGGCGAGCGGCCAGCGCGCGACGCCAGGGCCGCGCAACATGACGCCGCTCGCGGTGAGCCGCTCGCTCTAAACATCTAAAATTTTCGACAAACTCGCGTCCCCGTATAAGCACGGGATTCAGCGCGTTCCCTAACACCGTGTTGAGGGGTGGGAAGTTATATTGCTGTTTGAGAGGGGTTGGGATTTGACTCGAAGCAAGCCTGGAGGCTGCCATGAGTACAGATTTCAACATCAAACCGGTGGGGGCACCGGTTGCCGCGCCGATTGTTCAACCGATCAGCGAAGCGGCGCACAATGCGGTCGCGACCGAATTGCCGGCGCCTAAGAGCGTCACGGCGTCGGACGCGGGCGCACGCAGCAGCGATTCCCGCGCGGTCCATGTTTCGATTTCGAATCCGTCCGTCTCGAACCAGGTGGTGATCGATCGCGACGCGCGAGCGGTCGTCTATCAGGTGGTCGACAACCGGACCAGCCAGGTCGTGAAGCAATTTCCGGAAGAAGCAGTGCTGCGCCGCCGCGCCTATTTCCACGCCCTCGACCTGACCAGGGAAGCGCCGCAACGTCTGCGCGTTACCGACCAGCGGGCTTGAAAGCCAGAACGCCTGCTACTCAGGTTTCGTGGGTCGCGTAAGCCTTGTCCAGATAGGTCTGTCCGCTGACGGGATCGGTGACGACGGTGTTGATCTCGGCCTTGCCGTTGCTCGCCAGCGTGAACTTGGTGTCGCCGACCCGGAACGAATTATTCCTGATCAGCACGTCCTGATATTTGCTGGTGGCGCCGCTCTGGTAATGCACCTTGGCGCGAAAGCCGGTGACGTTCGAGACCGAGATCTTGAACGACTTGTTGTCGGCATATTTGCCGGTCCAGTCGCCCTGATAATTGTCGGGATTGACCGCGAAGTACGGCGTATTGGAGGGCACGGTCTGCCCGACGGTCTTGTAGTTGGCCGACAGGATGCTCAGGACGTCGGCCATGCTACGGCTCCCCTACCCTCAGGTGTCGTTAGGCGCGGCCGGCCAGGCCGGCGGCCAGGTTGCAGTTGATGTCGATCAGCGCCTTCAGCTTGGCGGGATCCGGGCTCATCTGCATGTCGACCGTCTGCTTCATCACGAACACACCGATATTGGCGATCTTCTGGCGAACCTCGATCGGCTGCGGATTCTCGTCGGCCGTCGCCGCGCTCATGAAAATCGACCAGAGCCGGCGGTTGAACAGCAGCGCGTTCTCAAGCGCCTGGCCGGGACCGGCCCAGTTGGTCTGGACTTCCTGGAGCTGTCGTGCGGCCTTCAGCAGCGCCTGCGCTTCGATTTCACGGGGAGACGACGTCGCATGCGACGTACGAGCGTAGGCCTGGGCTGCATTGGTCATTCAGGGAACCTCGGTGGGAGCGGTTGGCAGTGACCGCGTGGCTGCAAGAACTGCCCAACTTTCATACAAGTCCGGCCTTTAAATATGGTTAGCGGCGGTTACCAATTGTGTCAGCGGTCCGGCGAAATCCATATTTTCACCACCATGCCCGCGGTGCGTTCTGATGAGATTAAGATCGAAGCCACAATTTTTTGCATGATGCGTTTTGCCCGCACGACTGGACATTTTTCTTTCAGCCAAAAAGAAAAACGGCGGGGTTTCCCCCGCCGTCTTGAACGTTGATGTGGCTGAACTTAGCGGAGCAGCTGGAGCACGCTCTGCTGGCTCTGGTTGGCCAGCGCCAGCGCGGACACCGCGATCGACTGACGGGTCGACAGCGCCTGGCTGTTCGCCGCTTCCTCGTTGGTGTCGGCCAGCGTCAGGTTCGACGAGCCGGTCTGCAGCACGTTGATCAGGTTCTTGTTGAAGTCCTGACGGATCTGCACGATCGACAGGTTCGAACCGAAGGCCGAAGCCTGCGAGCGCAGCGTGGACGACGCGTTGCTCAGCGACGTCACGATCTCGTTGATCGCAGCGTTGTCCTTGAAGGCGCCCGTGGTCAGGACGTCGAGGCCGAGGCCGGCCGGGTTGAAGTTGACGCCCTGGATGCTCAGCGTCGACTTGCCGGTTTCGTTGAACGTCAGCTTCAGAGTGTCGCCGCCGAGCAGGTTGACGCCGTTGAACGACGCGTCCTGCGAGGTGGTGGTGATCTGATTGATGATGTTGTTGTACTGGCTGACCAGGTTGTCACGGGTCAGCTTGGCCGATGCGTCAACAACCGGAGCCGGCGCCGTGGTGCCGGCAGCGAACGCCTGGCCGGCGCCGACCGCGGAACCGGTGATCGCACCGATCGTGGCCGAAGCCGCATCGTTCGTGGTGGTGATCGTCAGCTTGCCGGACACGAAAGTGGCCTGCAGGTTGTTGGCGGCGAGAGCATCGTTCAGCCCGTTGAGCGAGGAGACGCGGCCGGCGCCCACACCGAACACGATGGCGGTGGCAGTGCCGCCGCCCGTCGCGCCGATATTCAGGGTCTTGCCTTCCAGCACGCCCGGCACTTGCGTGCGGGCCTGTGTCACGCCACCCGCCAGACCGAGCGCGGTCAGAGCGCCAGCGTTGTTGCTGGTGATCGTCAGATCGCTCAGCGTACCGGTGTTCAGCGTGATCACGCCGCCGGTGATGGTCGAGGCCGTCGACGAGCCGGTCAGACCGTCGATCTTCGCCAGCAGGCCGGTGACGTCGCTGTCGACCTTGATCTGGTTCGGATCGTTGCCGATCGTGTTCGCGGCCACGAAGCTCAGCGTCTTGCCGTTGACGGTGAGGGTGTCACCTACCGCGAAGGCGTTCGACAGCGAAGCGGCCGTGCCGTCGCCGACGCTCAGCTTGGTGGCGCCGGCCAGGGCACCGGCCGTCACGGCGCCACCGCCACGAGTGGCGGTGCTTGCACCGGCGCCGTCGATGGCGAGCTTGTCGAGCACGTTTGCGGAGCCGGTCACGACGAGGTCGGCGGCCGTACCGGACCTCAGGGTGATAATGCCGGCCGTTGCCGTCGACGCGTTGGCCGGGGTCGTGTTGCCCGACAGGGTGTCGATCGCTGTCATCAAATCGCTCAACGAGGTATCGACACCCATCGTATAGGCGGTGCCCGAACCGACGAGGCCATTCGCGCCGGCTCCGAAGGTGATCGTCTTGCCGTTGACAGTCAGCGTGTCGTTAGCCTGGATCGCATTGGCGGCGCCGCCGACGCCGGCGTTGGTGGTCAGGGCCGACAGCAGCGTCGAAGCGCTCGCGTTAGTGGCGTTGCCCGAATAGAGCTGGGTGCCCGCTGTCGCGGCCGTGCTGGTATACGCAGCGCGCTGCGGAGCGGAAGCACCGGTGAACGCAGCGTTGGTCGGGTCCTGATCGGCGACGAGATTGTCGGCCGTTGCGCCCGCGATATCGACGGAGGTGAACGCCGACTTGGTCGAGAAGCCGACCGTGGTCTGCAGCGCCTGATTGGCGACGGACTTGGCGGAGTCGACGAGCTTCTGCAGCGAAGTGATACCGGTGTTGGCGGACTGCAGGACCTGCACGCCGTTGCCGATGCCGTCGAGAAGATTGTTGATGTCGCTGGCGCGGCTATCGAGCGAGGCGGCGGTGAAATAGTTGGTCGGATTGTCGAGCGCCGTGTTGACCTTCTTGCCGGTCGAGAGGCGGGACTGCGTGGTCGCGAGCAGATCGGCGGTCGACTGCAGCGAGAGAAGGTTCTGGCGAACCGACGACGAGAGAACAATACCTGACATGACTCATATCCTTCTGGATGAACGCTGTTGACGCAACGCCGCAACTTTCATTCGGCGCCCGTGCCACACTGGTCTCCCCACGCCTACCCACTGGTTAACTTGCATGTCCGCACGACTACGCGACGGCGGGAAAAGTCGCTGCATCATCATTTATGGTAAACAGATTCTTACCGACGCGGACGGCCAGAGTTTCGCAACGATCGCATGCGGCTCGCTCCCGCGAGCGGGAACGATCTCAGAGTTCTGCATTCACGGTGATCAAGCCGCCGACAAGCGCCTCGACGGTACCAATCGAACCGGTACAACGGAGAAGATAACGTCGGGCCGCGGCCGAAGGCGGCGATAGCCTGGAGTGCTTATCTCGACTCGGCGACGCCCGCATAGCGCGTCCGCGCTTCGTCGAGGCATTCGTTAATCAGCAGCGCCGCCGGCGTAAACGGCTTGCGCAGGCAGCGCGCCGCGCCGAGTTCGAGCGCCATTCGCAGAAAGTCCGGCGCCGGCGAGTCGAGATTCGCAAACGCGTATCCGGACATTGCGACCAGCGGAATGGCCGGCGCGCGCTCGTGGAATATCCGGATCGATTCGAAACCGCGCATATGCGGCATGAAGATATCGACGATCATCAGGTCGAAACTGGCATCTTCGAGAGCGCGTAGCCCGGCTTCGCCGCCATCGGCAATCATCACTTCGAACCCGTGACGTTCCAGATAGATCTCAATGGCCATGCAAACCATCGGATCGTCATCGACAACGAGTACCCGTGTCATTTCAGCCCCCCGAAGCAAGATATCTGTCTTCAATCGCTCCTCAGTCGTAGCACGTGCGCAGCCGCCACCCTTTTCTGGTTCGACGCAAAGTTGCGAGGCCGTTGGGCCCGCCATCCACGATAGCGACCCTGAAACCGCACTGATTGAGCCAGGCGCGTATCGCAAGGCGGGTATGAAGGTCGTCATCGACAACCAAAATACGACGCATGACGGCCTCCTCCGCCGTATCGGACGCGCTGCAAGAGACACATAACGACGCCAACCCGACGACACGCCTGATCAGGCACCCCAACGGCGCATCAAGGCCTTCTCGAGCGGCTTTTGCCTTGCGAATCAGCGCACTATTCGCAATTCCGTCGCAAATGGCCGAGTCTGTCTGCCCTCCACAGGGTATAGGGCGGTTCCACAACCTTGAGCAAGCTCGGGACCATTCCGCCAGGCGGCGGCATAGCTGATGCGAGACCGTTCAAGTCCCGCCTTCCGCCCGGATTGAGAGTGCGGGCGCAGCCCTCCTAGTCGCCTGTTACAGGCTCTGCCCGCACCAGAGTGCCAGTCCCTGGCTGTACTTGAGACCGTCGAACCGGCCGAGGGCGGGGTCCCGAGCAAGGCCGGCGCCTTGGCCGCGGGGTCTACCTGCCCCTCAGGGGGTCGTTTCAACGGTGGTCAGCCTTTCCGAAGGTCAGACGTTGGAGGTCGCAAAGATGGGCCGCGACAGCCTCGTCGGCGTCCGTGACCTTCGACGCCGGGCCGGCACCGACTGACGCCACGGCCTCCCTTCTCAGGGCCGGGCCTTCGGGCGGCCACCAGGCGAAGTGGCCCCAACGGAGCCAAGGCAGCGGCAGCGTGCGGCTATTTGCCGATATTTCCCGCCGGCGATTCATGGCAAGATGAACGGGCATTTTTGACGGCGTATATTGCATATTTTTGGTGCCTGGCACCCTGAGACCGGCTTTGACCGTAAGGCAGGAGACTGCTTTGGATTCAGCCCCTCGTTCCCCGAATGGATTTTTGTCTTCGCTGACTGCGGACGATTTTGAACTGATCCGCCCGCATTTGCGCTCCGCCGACCTCACCCAGGATCTGGTGCTGGTGGAAGTCGACGAGACGCTCAAGCGCGCCTACCTGCCGCACCGAGGCGTGATCTCCCTCGTTGTCAAGCTCGCGCGAGGCGAGCACGTCCAGATCGCGATGGTCGGCCGCGACAGCATCTTCGGCGCATTCTCCGCCCTCGGCGACCCGATCGCGCTGAACAGCGCGCTGGTGCTGGTCCCCGGCGTGGCCTCGACGATCGACCTCGATCAGCTTCGGGCGGCTGCCGACCAGAGCGCGACGCTGCGCACTTTGCTGGCACGGCACGGATTGGCGGTCTACGCGCAGATCCAGCAGACTGCGGGCTGCAACGCCTCGCACACGGTAGAGTCCCGGCTGGCGCGCTGCTTGTTACATACCCGCGACCTGTCCGGCAGCGACAAGCTCGTGCTGACCCAGGAAGCGATGGCGCAGATGATCGGCGCGCGTCGCAACAGCGTATCGCTGGTGGCCAACACGCTGCAGCAGGCGAATTTCATCCATTACAGCCGCGGACATATCGAGATCACCAATCTGGACGGCCTGATCAGGACCTCCTGCGAGTGCTACGCGACGGTCAAGACCCAGTACGACCGCCTGCTGCATTCGCGCATCCATTGCGCGGCGGCGTGACCCTCGGCCGCTGTCCATGGGCGGGCGGGCTCCCGAGCCCATTGATAGGCGCCGGCCGGGCGATGCGCGTGAAGATTGCGCCCCGCGATCCGGCCAGCCGGGAACTCACCGTATAATTACGGCCAGGCCCGGCATTTGCCCGGGATTTATTCGGCCGCGAGTTAACGCGCTGTTCAATGACCCCTGATACTTGTCACGGTGCTGACGGGCAGGTTCGGGAAAGAGCATCGAGACGATTTCGAATGCCACGCGAGTTCACCCGTGTTCGGCGGTTTGCTAGCTGCGCGGAGTAAAGACATGGCTTTTGATTTGTCGATGCCGATCCTGGTGGTCGATGACTACAGCACCATGATCCGCATCATCCGCAACCTCCTCAAGCAGCTCGGATTCGAGAACGTCGACGATGCCAGCGACGGCTCGGCGGCGCTCGCCAAGATGCAGGGCAAGCGATACGGCCTCGTGATCTCCGACTGGAACATGGAGCCGATGACGGGCTACGACCTGCTGAAGGAAGTCCGCGCGAGCCCGGAATTCTCAAACACGCCCTTCATCATGATAACGGCGGAATCGAAGACGGAGAACGTCATCGCCGCGAAGAAGGCCGGCGTCAGCAACTACATCGTCAAACCGTTCAACGCGGCGACGCTGAAGACCAAGATGGAAGCCGTGTTCCCCAGCGCGGCCGAATAGCATCGAGCCCGGGCGCGCCGCGTCGCGCTGAAGGCCGCCATCCAGCGCCGCCTCGCCCTCTATCCTCGCGGCCATCAGACGCAAAGCGGTATCGGCGAACGGCGAGGCGGCATCCGACCTGTCTCGCGGTGTCCGGACGGGACGGCCCCGCGCGCCGCGGGCGCGGCTTGCCGTACTACTACGGTTTACGATTTTCACAGACGGATAACGTTGAATCGCGATAGTCGCGTGGACCAAGGAGCACCCTCATGTTCACGTTCGAAACGAGCGATCAGAAAGAAGTGCGGCGTTTCCGTATCGCCCAGTTCAACGGCAGAACCGCAACCTTCCGCTCGGCCGGCTCGGCCGTCACCGGCCACGTTCGATCGATCGTGGAAAACAAGTCGAGTGTTCCGGCGGCCTGGGTGATCACCATCATCCCGGAAGAGCCAAAACCGGCCATCGCCGCCCGGCCCGCACCCCGCATGCGCTCATTCGCGGAAGACTTCTGCTGAGCGCAACCTGGCGCGATCTTCTCGGAAATCCGGCTCCCGCTGTTCCGGATCACCCTCTGGTCCGACCCCGTCGGCCCTGTCGCGATTGCAATCGGCTTTTGTGAACCTGCAGCATTGCGGTGCTTCCACCGCAGGCGCAGTGCACATTTGCATTCTGAGCAACTGAAATAATCAGGCCGGCTGCAACAACGCCTTGCGGACGAGATCCGCGGTGTTGCGGGCGCCGAGCTTGCGCATGGCTTCGGCTCGATGGCTCTCGAACGTCCTCGGGCTGATGTTCATCCGCAAGGCGCCTTGCTTGTTGGAGCAGCCTTCACTGATCAGGCTCAGCACCTCGCGCTCGCGCTTGGTGAGCGGCTTCTGACCGGACTCCGAGGCGAACATCACCCCCGGCGTGCGACCGCCATCCTTGGTGCGGTTGGCCTGGCTCTCCCGCCCCTGCTTGCGATCGGAATCAGAAGCAAAGGCGGGATGCTTGTCCGACATCTGCTTCACCACGACGCAGACGCGTTCGAGTTGTTGAACCGCGTTGTCGACGACCTGTTGCAGGTAGACGCGATTGCCGGGCGCCTCGGAGAACTGGTGGCTGTGCTGCTTGATCTCGTTCATGTAGAGCAGCAGCGCTGTCAGCGGTCCATTCAACTGGCGAGCGATCGACGCTTCCGCTTCTTCCGTTGCGCGAGCACGCGCGACGGACAACTGGACGATTTCAAGATTGCTCTCGAGAGGCGTGACGGTTTCCATCCATGTCGGAAAGTGGGAATCACCGGCTCGATGGTCTTGCTGCGACATATAACTAATTTATCGATTCCATCGCCGCCGGTGGTTAATTTTTTAACCAGTAAGAATACGGGGAACCGGCAACTGGACCGGAACCTGAACCAATGCGAGCGGTTTTGGCCTTCAATCGAGGAAGTACGATGCCACCGGTTCAGGACTCCGTAGTTTTACGGCCCGTAGAAATGCGTTGGCCTCGCAGCTCAATCCCTCATAATTTCGCCTTATGGGTATTTGCTTCTCTAATGCACTCAATTTGATTCGTTATGGTCCCATCCGCTGAACTGTTTAAACCAGGCAGCCATGCGGCAACGCAACAAGCCGCGTGTGAGGGCCTCACCGGCAATTCGCAGACGCAGCTTCGATGAAATATTCGTCGCTGTTTCCGCTAAGCGACGGATCGGACGCAACCTCGACGCGGGTCAGTTGCGCGGGAGCCACAGGAACTTTTCGAGGAAGCGTCCCGAGGCAACGAGCCTGAACCACCAATATGCTTTCCGCCGTGTTGTCATGCGCCGTCGTTAACGCCGGTGCCGGCACCCGCGTGTGAATTGCTTCACAAGGAGCCGTAGAAACACTGTGATCGCAGGTGACCACGGCTTCACCGATTTGCGAGGTGCAGGCCGCGCGATGACCGACGCGCGACATCAACAGTAACGAAATCAAGAGAAGGCAGACGGCGATGTCGACATCGCCGCGCACGACAAGGCGTTGCGGGCGCGCACCAACCGTCCAAACAAGCAGCCGTCCAAATGAAGAATGGCAGCGGATCAGCCGAGCCGGCTGATCTGCTCCTCGGTCACGACGCGCTCGACGTTCTCGGTCTTGCTCTTGATGCGGTAGCGCGGGCGGCCGTCGGCCTCGATCGGCAGGCAGGTGACGATGGTGTAGATGCTGCGTTCCTTGACGGTGGCGCGGCCCTGCGGCCCCTGCAGCTGGTGGTGCACGTCGTCATTGATTGCGTAATTGTGGGCCATCGCCTGTCTTCCCGTTGGAAAAAAGGCTTGTAGTCTCAACGGCCTCGCAAGGCAACCCATCGTTGGCGGGGAACCGGCGCGCCGGTACGCATAGCCAGCCATTGGGGCCTATCAGGCCGCCAAAAGCGCCTTTCGCCTGATGACGCGGGCGATCGATTCCTTAATGGCGGAACCCGTTAAGGTCCCATTATCAAGGGATTGCTCGACGGATTGGGCGATGGCGGCCATTTCCCGCTCCTGATCGAACAGATTGTTGCCGATGCAGAGCATGTCGATACCGGCCTTGAGCGATTGAAGGCTGGCTTGCCGCGTGCCCAACGCCTTCTGCAGACCCTGCATTTGCATGTCGTCGGTGATCAGGAGCGTATCGGGAAGCCGCTGGCGCAACCGGGCAAGGCCGGCGGCAGACAGGGTCATCGGATTGTCGCGGTCCCATTGCCTGACGATGGCGTGGCTGACCAGCACGGCATCGCCGAACATTTTTGGCGCCAGCGAATAGAACAGCTCTTCCTGCTCGGTGCGCAGACTGTCGGAAATGTCCATGAACTCCTGATGCGAATCCACCACCGCGCCGCCGATGCCGGGGAAATGCTTCAGACAAAGCCCGATGCCCGCCGCGCGCGCGACCTCGCTCACCAGCAGCGCATTGGCCTCCACCTCGCCGATATCGGCGGACCAGGAACGCTTGATCTTGCCGATGTTCGGATTATCGGGATTGTAATCAACGTCGATGACGGGCGCGAAGTCGTAGTGAATGCCGAGACGGCGCATTTCGGCAAAACTGGCGGCAAGTACTTCCCGCTTCTCGCTCAAAGCAAGATGGTTGAATTCCTTCGGGCTCGGCAGCGGCTTGAACCCCTTACTCTCCTTGAGCCGCCGCACCAGCCCGCCCTCCTGGTCGATGAACACCATCGGCCGCGACGGCAGGCGGGAGATCTCCTCGCAGAGACGCTGCACCTGCTCCGGCGATTCAATGTTGTTGTCGTATTTTTGCGTCTGGCAGGAATAATCGAACAGGATCACGCCGCCCAAGCCGTACTTGGCCGCAAATTCCCGCAGCCATGCCGGGATGGTTTTGCCGAAGAAGCCGAGAATGAAGAGTTCGCCGACGGGCATGGCAGTCCTGATCACCGATCCCGCGTGCCGAAAAGCCAACAACACTCAACGATGTTCGACCGGCTTGTGTTTCGACCCTGTAACACCCAAGAGCACTTTTGGTCCAGCCTGCGCGGGAGACGGAGACGAGCAGTCGATTCCATGTTCGGTGCGCGGACAGTCCCGCTCGCGGTGACGGTGGCAAATCGACAGAAAGCACCTAGATGACCCCGCATGAAAAGCATCGGATTCCTGTCGTTCGGGCACTGGACACCCTCTTCGCAATCGCAGACCCGCTCGGCGGCGGACACGCTGCTGCAATCCATCGATTTGGCCATCGCGGCCGAGGAATTGGGCGCCGACGGCGCCTATTTTCGCGTTCATCACTTCGCCCGCCAACTCGCCTCGCCTTTCCCGTTGCTGGCGGCGGTCGGCGCGAAAACCAGCCGCATCGAGATCGGCACGGCGGTTATCGACATGCGCTATGAGAACCCGCTCTACATGGTGGAAGACGCCGGCGCGGCCGATCTCATCTCGGGCGGGCGCCTGCAACTTGGAATTAGCCGAGGATCGCCCGAGCAGGTCATCGATGGATGGCGGTATTTCGGCTACCAACCGGCCGAAGGCGAGACCGAAGCCGACATGGGCCGGCGCCATGCCCAGGTCTTTCTCGACGTGCTTGATGGCCACGGCTTCGCGCAGCCCAATCCACGTCCGATGTTTCCAAATCCGCCGGGATTGCTGCGTCTTGAACCGCACTCCCAGGGACTGCGTGATCGCATTTGGTGGGGAGCCGGCTCGAACGCCACGGCAATTTGGGCAGCGAAGCTGGGCATGAACCTGCAGAGTTCGACGCTCAAGAACGACGAAACCGGCGAGGCTTTCCACATCCAGCAGGCTGCCCAGATCAGGGCCTACCGCTCGGCGTGGAAAGAGGCAGGCCATGCGCGCGAGCCACGGGTGTCCGTCAGCCGCAGCATCATCGCCATCATGGATGATCGTGATCGCGCCTACTTCGGCCGCGGTGGAGACGAGGATGACCAAATCGGCTTTATCTCGCCGGAAACCCAGGCGATCTTCGGCCGCAGCTATGCGGCTGAGCCGGACGTCCTGATTGAGCAGCTGAGGAATGACGAGGCGATCGATGAGGCCGACACATTACTGTTGACCGTCCCTAACCAGCTCGGCGTTGCCTACAATGCCCATGTCATCGAATCGATTCTGACGCACGTGGCTCCCGCGCTCGGGTGGCGCTAAGGGCTGTTAGGATGTTTCCACGGCTGGCATCCGCTTCGCGCCGGGATCGCGCGGCCTCCAGAACAGGCGGTACCCCCAAAGAGGCAACCAGGTTCCATCCGCTCCGCGATATGTGATACGCAAAAACCGCCGAGCGTTGTGTTACAATTCCGTTGCCTGGCATATCCCACTCGAAAGGAGGCCGAGTTGAGCGTTGCCTTCACCAAGGAAGACAGTGCCGAAACCGCATCTGAGACGCTGCTCCCCGACCGTCCGATCTCTGCTCATCCGAACCTGGTTACGGAAGCAGGATTGAAGGCGCTCGAGTTTCAACTGCAACAGGCGCGCGAGGCGTACGAGACGGCGCAGCAGATCGAAGACGTGAATGAGCGGCGGCGGCAAGCGGCAACGCCCTTGCGCGATGCGCGCTACTTTGCGGCGAGAGTTCGGACGGCTCAGCTCGTCGCCAAGCCTACGTCAGTCGACAAGGTTGCGTTCGGGAGCACGGTGACCTTCAGGCGCGAGGATGGGCGCGTGCAGAAATATCATATCGTGGGAGAGGACGAAGCGGACCCCAAGGCCGGCTCCATTTCCTTCGTGTCCCCGGTGGCAATATCTCTGATGGGCAAAGCTGTCGGAGATGTCGTCGGCGTATCCGGTCACGAGCTCGAGATCATTGCGATCTCCTGAGCCCAAGGAATTCGGCAACTCACAGCAAATTGACGGGCGCTTCCCGACAAGCGCCAGAATCGTGCCCGCAAAAAGGTCCATCGGCGTCAACGAGACGATGGCCCAGTATGGTGACAAGTTCCACGCGCCGGTGGCGACATCATCGACCGACAGGCCTGATCGTTCTTCCCGTTCTGCTACTCGCGCTGGCGGGCGGGTCGGTCGCGGATATTGGCATGGACGCCAAAATTCAGCACATCGTCACGGCCTATCTGGCGCCGGAGACCGTGGGAAGCCGGGCGGTCTCGCTGTGGCCGTCTACGCTGCGGGTCACACCGAGTTTTTCAACTACGGCGTCGCCGATGAGGCGACAAGGCAGCCAATCACTTCAGACACGTTGTTCAACGTAGCGTCGGTGCGCAAACCGTTTGAGGCAATCCTGGTAGCACTGGGTACGCTTCGCGGCGAACTCCGTCTCGATGACCCCGTGAGCAGATATGTCCCCGAGCTGCGCGGCGACTACATCAAACGCGTGACGATCGGCGAACTGGCAACGCATACATCCGGGCTCCTGTTGCCGACCGATCACCCGCCATGGCCGAACGATTCGTTTAACCTGCCGCAGTTCTTCGAGGCGCTCAACGCATGGACGCCGCCATCAGGCGAGCATCCGGGCAAGCAGCGCATCTACACCCATGCGGGATATGTGCTGCTCCAGCTCGCGCTCGAACGCCGCTACGGCCAGCCGATCGGTGATCTCATCGAGGCGAATATCCTGAAACCGCTCGGCATGAACCAGACATTCCTCCCCGAGCGGGGGCCAGACCATCGCGCCATGATGGCTCCGGAGCTGATGAAGCGTGTCGTGCAGGGCTACTCCGATACGGGCATGGCGATCGGTCCGCCTGGAGATCAGCAGACTTACTACGATTTCCCGGGGACTGGTCAGATGTTCACCTCGGCGCGCGATCTGGCCACCTTTCTGGCTGCCTTCATCGATGGAGAGGCGATCGATCCGCAGTTGCGGCAAGCATTGCAGATGACGCAGCGTGAGGCATTTCACGTGACCGAGAAGTTCGGACAGGCGATGGCCTGGGAAAACATCCACTTGAACGACGTGACCGTCGTCGACAAGCCGGGCGGACTTAACAACGCGTCGGCCTATCTCGGCCTGGTGCCGGCGCACAAGGTCGGTATCGTCCTGCTCGCCAACCGCGGCGAATTTCCGCATGAGATCGCCCGCTACCACGTGCTGCCTGAATTGGCGCGAGAATAGCGACGCGCCGGTGGCCGTCATAAGTCGCCCGGCCTGTGGCTCCCGTGTTGTCATATGGCGGTGCAGCGAGCCGGGCTGACGCGACCGGCCGCTTTTCAATTTTGCATACCTTCTCGACGAAACGGCGGCGTACTATCCCGGCAACGCGTGTTCGAGATCGAGAAAAAGGGGGGCCTCTCCGTGGCGGATCTGCAGAAGAAAGAGCCGGTCGCACTGCCGACCTGGCCCGACGACGTGTACCGCGTCCTCAAGGAGGCTGACGTGCGCCAGGTCGGAATGGTGCCGGATGCGGGCCACAGCCGCCTCATCCGCGCATTCGAGGCGGATCCTCAAGCCCGCGTCATCACCCTGACCACCGAAGAGGAAGGGATCGCCATGCTGGCCGGTGCCTGGCTCGGCGGAGAACGCGGCGTCCTGCTGCTGCAATCGAGCGGCGTCGGCAACTGCATCAACATGCTGTCGCTGCCGATGATCTGCCGCATGCCGCTCTTGATGCTGGTGACGATGCGCGGCGAATGGGGTGAGTTCAACCCGTGGCAAGTCCCGATGGGCCAGGGCACCAAGGCCGTCCTCGAAGCCATGGGCGTGATCGTGACGCGCGCCGACGAGCCGCATCTGGTCGCTTCGACCGTTTCCGGCGCGGCCAACCTTGCCTTCAACACCTGGCGGCCCGCCGCCGTCCTGATAGGACAGCGCGTGCTCGGTGCCAAGAATTTCAAGGAGCTCGCCCGCAAATGAACGTTCCCAACGAACTGCTGCATCGCCGCGATGTCGTCAATGAATTGCTGCGCGATCGGAGCGATCTCCTGGTCGTTGCCGGGCTCGGCGCCCCCAACTGGGATATCTCGGCTGCGGGCGACAGTCCCAACAACTTCCCGCTCTGGGGTGCGATGGGCGCGGCCGCCATGATGGGCTTTGGTCTCGCCATTGCGCAGCCCAAGCGCCGGGTGCTCGTCATCACCGGCGACGGCGAAATGCTGATGAGCCTCGGCGCGCTTGCCACGATCGCCGTGCAGAACCCGGCGAATCTCACCATTGCCGTGCTCGACAATGAGCGCTTCGGCGAGACCGGAATGCAGAAGACCCATACGGCAGCCGGCGTCGACCTCGCCGGGATCGCCGCGGCCGCCGGCTTCAGGACATCGCGGATCGTCCGGACCATGGCCGAGGTCACCGAGATCCGCGATCTCGCACACCGCGGCGACGGGCCCGTGTTCGCACAGGTCAAGATCAATCCCGAAGCGCTTTACTTCGTGCTGCCGCCCGCCGACGGCGGCATCCTCACCACCCGCTTCAGGCAATCCGTGCTGGGCGACGGCTCGCTGTATAATTGACGCAAATACTCCCAGGCGCACACCGATTAGCGACGCAGGATGATCTGAACGGCAACACGCGGGACATGCTCAACCTCGCGATGCCGGGGCTCGCCGGCTTGGCAACCTCGATCAGGACATCGCAGCGATCAGATCGTCAGCGCGAGTCACCATCGCCACATTCTGGATCGCGTAGTTCACCGCGGCAATGTGCCATTCGGCGTTCATCGTCGAGCAGCAATCCTCCGGCACGATCATGTAGAAGCCTTTGTCCGCGCCGGTGCGGGCGGTGTGCTCGATCGACATATTGGTCCACGCGCCGGTGACGATGACGAAATCGCGCCCGGCCGCCTTCAGCATGGCCTCCAGCCTCGTACCCTCCCACGCGCTCATCCGCATTTTCTCCACCACCTGGTCGCCCGCGTGCGGCTCGAGCCCCGACACCGGCGCAGCACCCCAGGTGCCCCGCACCAGTGCTTTCGCGTCGATCAACCCTTCGAACAGCGGCGCATTCGCGGTCACGCCGGGCGCGCCCGGCTCGACCACGAACCAGACGTGAATCACCAGGACGCCGCGGGCACGCGCAGCCTCCGCGAGCCGCTTTGCGTTGGCGATGGCGTTCTGTTCGCGGCAATGCACCGGCGAGCCGGATGACGCAAAGGCGCCGCCGTCCATCACGACGTCGTTCTGCATGTCCTGAATGATCAGCGCGCAGCGCGTCGGATCGACCGCGTAACCCGGCTCGGCGATTTGGGCTGCGGACCGATTGACGGTGGTCACCGGCGCCGGCTCCGGCCGGGCTGCGGCCGGCGAATTTTGGCCGGCGCGCATATAGGGCTCGTTGCGCGGCCCGACCTTCACCGGCACCGCATAAACCGAATGCGTCGCGGTGATGTAGAGCGTGCGCCAATCGGGGCCGCCCCAGGTCAGATTGCTGACCAGCTCGGGAACGCGCAGCTTGCCGATCAATCGGCCGTCCGGCGTATAGACCCAGATTCCGCCCGGCGCCGACACCCAGACATTGCCGAGCGCGTCGCATTTCATGCCGTCCGGCACGCCGGGCTCGGTGGCCGAGACGATGTTGGAGGCGAACACCCGGCCGTTGCGGAGACCGCCGCCGGCATCGACGTCGAACACGCGGATCAGATGCTTGACGGTGTCGTTGACGTAGAGCCGCTGCTCATCCGGCGAAAAGCACAACCCGTTCGGCTGATCGAACAGATAGCGGTCGACCAGCAATTGCGGCTCGCCGCCGCGGGGCGGCACGCGATAGACGCCCTGGAAGCCGAGCTGACGCGGCCGTTCGACGCCGTAGATCGGCATCCGGCCATACCACGGGTCGGAAAAATAGATTGCACCATCGGACTTGACGCAGACGTCGTTCGGCGAGTTCAACTCCAGCCCGTCGAAATGCGACGCCAAAATCTCGCGCCGGCCGTCGGGACGTTCGCGCACCAGCGTGGAGGTGGCGTGTTCGCAGACGATCAGGTTCAGCCCGGCATCATAGGTCATGCCGTTGCATTTGTTGGATGGACGCATCGCGTCGCGAACGCCCTGCGCGTCGAGACAGCGGCGCACGTCGCCCGGCATGTCGGAGAACAGCAAGTCATGCGTCTTCGGGTGCCAGACCGGCCCTTCCGTGAACTGGAATCCGGTGCCGGCCTGCCGCACCGGCGCCCACAGGTCGATCAATTCGGCAAAGGACGGGCGCAGCGCGATATGCGTGGTCATCGCTGGTCTCCGAAGCCGCCGCTCACGCTGCGAACCAATTGCGTGACGGCAGCGATTGTACGGTCGGTCCCGGCACCGCCATGTCGAGCCGCGCCACGACCTGGCCGTGCTCAATCTTGGCCGGCTTGTCATGCACCGGCAGCAGGAAGCGCGAACCGGACAGCAGCCGCTTGATCGCCGCCTTCTCCTCGCGCTTGGTGTTGCCGTGATTGCCTGTGGTGCGGGGCTCGTTGTGATGCAGTTCGTGGAAAGGATTCACGATCTGGTCGTTGAAATCGTAGATCACGTCGCCGCATATGGTGGCGCGGCCCTCGGCGGTCTCGACATGGATGTTCATCGAACCTTCGGTGTGGGCGCCCGCCGCATCGACGGTGACGCCGGGGCAGACCTCGATCGGGCCGGACAGTTCGAGATCCTCGAGACGCAACGCGTGGCGGGTGTGCAGCCGGTCGATCAAATGCTTGATGTCAGGCGCCGGATATTGCGGATGCATCAGGCCCGACACCGAATATTCCAGTTCGCGCCGGTTCAGCAGCACCGTCGTGTTCATCGGGAACAACTCGTCCTTGCCGGCATGGTCGATGTGGAGATGGGTGTGCATGACGTAGCGGACGTCGCCCATCCGCACGCCATGCCTGGCGAGCTGGTTCTCGATCATGTTCTCATGGTGCTGCAGGCCGCGCATGCCGAGGCTTTCCATGATCTGATTGTGCCGATAGCCGGTATCGACCACCATCGGCCACGGCCCTCCGAGGATCAGGAAGCCGTATGTGTATACCCGCCTGGTGCGCCCGCAATCACGTCCCAGCACGAGGAAGCTGGATTCCAGTTCGATGTCGCCGTAGTCCAGGATCTTGATTTCGAGCGCCATGTGATCGTTTCCCCTCGTTGAATCCTGTTGTTCTCTAAGATCAGGCCAGCCGGTAAATCCCGGCGGCGGTGTCGTGAAAAATCGCCTGCCGGTCCGCGGCGGACAGCGTCTGCGTCGCCGTGCGATAGGCATCGAACAGCGCCTCGTAGCGGGTCCAGAGTTTTTCAATCGGAAAGTTCGAGCCGAACATGCAGCGTCCGGCGCCGAACAGCCGCACGGTTTCGCCGACCACGAAACCGATATGCGCCGGGTCGTTGCGATGCAGGAAGGTGCCGAGGCCGGACAGCTTCGCCACGACGTTGGGCCGCTGCGCCAGCAGCGCCATGCCGGTGCGCCAGGCTTCGATGCCGGCCGGCGACAAATCCTCCAGCATGCCGGCATGCTGCAGAACGAAGCTGACGCCGGGACAGGCATCGGCAAGCTCGGCCGCGCCGGCCATCTGCGGCGCGAACACCTGCAGATCGAAGGCCCAGCCATATTCGCTCAATCGCGCGATGTTGCGCCGGAGCGTCGGATCGCGCGGCAGATCCGGAGCCGCTGCGAAACGGTATTGCGGATTTTCGTGCCAGTGCAACTGCATCCTGACGCCCCGCACCAGCGGGAACGCCGCCAGCTGCTCCAGTTGAGGCCGCACATCCTCCACGGTGAAATCCGCATAGGCGACAATGGCGTGCGGCCAGCCGGTTTCCCGCGCGGCGTCGGTGACGTAGCGGACCTCGTCGAGGAAACGCGCCGGTGCCCAGTTCGCCTGCACGTAAACCGACCGCGTGATGCCGGCGGCAGAGACATCCGCCAGATATTCCGCGATGGTGTAGTCGCGGCGGATCGGCTCATAGGGCCCAAAGATCCGCGGCTGCATCGGCCCGAGCAGCCAGGGCAGATCCTGCTGCCGCCAGATGTGATGATGCGCATCGACGCAGCCGGACGCAGGCTTACTCATCGGGCGGCCCTCCGTCGTGAGAGGTCGAGAACATGCCTGCACAGCCGCTCGGTCGTCGCGCCATTGGCGAGGCTGTCGAGCATTGGCAGCACCGCGCGTAGTGCGGCGGTCTCCGGGCGATAATCGGCCGCGGCGGCAAGCGGCGTCAGCCAGTCGATCCGCCAGGCGCGCGCGGCGAGATGCCCGACCGCGCGGATCATCTGCGCCGGATCGCCGCGCTCGAGCCCGTCGGACAGCACCAGCACCAGCGCGCCGCGGGCATAGCCGGCGAAACGCGGCACCGAAAGGAAGGCGGCCAGCGCATCGCCGATCCGGGTGCCGCCGTCCCAATCGGCCACGAGGTCGGCTGCGACCGCAAGCGCCTGCTCGCGGTTCTTCAGCCGCAGCGCGCGGGTCAGCCGGGTCAGCCGCGTGCCGAACGTGAACACCTCGACGCGCGGTGCCGCGCCTACCAGCGCATGGGCAAAGCGCAGATGCGCATCGGAGCGCGCCTTCATCGAGCCGGACACGTCGATCAGCAGCAGGATGGCACGTGGCCGCAATTGACGTTCGCTGCGGCGCAGAAGGATGAGCTCGCCATCGGTGCGGATGGCGTCCCGCAGCGAGCGCTGCAGGTCGAAGCCCCCGCCGCGCTTGGCGGAGCGCATCCGATAGCCACGGCGGCGCGGCAGCCGGGTCGGCAGGTGCCGGCTGAAACGCGCCAGCTGCTGGCTCTCATCGTCCGGCCGCAACGCTCGCCGCGACAGCGCCTCGCTGGAGGTCGCCGCCTGCCCGGTTTCGTTTGTCTCGTCCGATAGCGGCGCGTCATATCCGGCGCCATCGTCCTGAACTTGCAGTTCCTCGTCGCTTTCGGCGATTTGATCGGACAGCACGCCGGCAAGGCCGAGAAAATGCATGTCGAACAGCATGTCGAAATCGGGTTGCCGCTCGAACGGCGGCGCCAGCGTGGCGATGCCGGCACGGCGGATGTCCTCGATATCGCGCGGGCCGAGCAGTTCAATCGCCCGCAGGAAGGCCAGGCCTTGTTCCGGCGCAACCGGAAATCCGTTGCGGCGCAGCAGCGCGATGAAATCCAGCAGCGGCCGGGCCGCACGCGGCAGAGCTGATACCGTCATGCCGCGATCTCCGCGATGATGGCGCCCAGCCGCGGCGCGATGAAGGCCAGATCCTCCTCGTCCTTCAGCGCCACGCCGATCGCGCGCCGGAACGCGTCCGGCCACGGTGCGCCGGTTTTCGCCAGCAGCGTCGACGCTTCCGCCCAGTCGATCGCTTCGGCGACGCCGGGCGGCTTGGTGAGCGGCTCCTGCCGCAGCCGCCCGACCGCGGTCACGATCGCGCGCGCGGTGGCCTCGGCGACAGAGGACGAACGCATCATGATGATCCGCGCCTCGCGCTCCGGATCCGGATAGGCGATGTAGTGATAGACGCAGCGCCGCCGCAGCGCCTCGTGCAGGTCGCGGGTGCGGTTCGAGGTCAGGACCACCACCGGGCGTTCATGCGCGCGCAGCGTGCCGCGCTCCGGGATCGAGATCGAGAAGTCCGACAGGAATTCGAGCAGGAACGCCTCGAACTCCGGATCGGAGCGGTCGATTTCGTCGATCAGCAGCACCGTCGATTCCGGCCGGCGCAGCGCCGCCAGCATCGGCCGCTCGATCAGGAAATCGTCGCGATAGATGTCGATCGGCTCGTCGCCGGCCTGGCGGATCGCCAGCATCTGGCGCGGATAGTTCCACTCGTACAGCGCAGCGGCGGAGTCGATGCCCTCGTAGCATTGCAGCCGGATCAGCTGCCGTCCCATGATTCCGGCGATCGCCTTGGCGGCCTCGGTCTTGCCGACACCCGGCGCGCCTTCCAGCAGCAGCGGCTTGCCGAGCGCGAGCGCGAGGTAGCCGGCGGTCGCAAAGCCGTCATCGGCGAGGTAATAGGCCGCGCGCAGCGCTTCGGCCAGTTTCTCCGGCCGATCGATCCCACCAACACTGCCGCGCACCGCCATCCCGATGCCCCCTATGCGCGCCGGACTTGCGGTCGCGCGCCGCCCTGCGCCTTCAGCGCACGCAGGATCTTTTCCGGCGTGATCGGCAGCGTGTCGATCCGCACACCGATGGCATTGAAGATCGCGTTGGCGACCGCCGGCAGCACCGGATTGGCGCACATCTCGCCGGGGCCCTTGCCACCGAACGGACCATCCGGCGCCGGTCGCTCCAGCACCGTGATGTCGTGCGGCGCGATGTCGCCGGGGCCGGGCATCAGATATTCGTTGTAGTCGCGGCCGCCATGTTCGGGGTTGGGATAATACGGCTCCGGCGTCTCGTAGAGCGCGTGGCTCATGCCCATCCAGGCGCCGCCGACCAGTTGCTGCTCGACCATTTTCGGATTGAGCGCGCGGCCGAGTTCATAGGCGCTGGTCAGCTTGTTGACCTTGACGTCACCGGTTTCGTCGCAGACCTCCAGATCGACGACGAGACAGGCATGGGCATAGGCGGTGACCGGCGACATCTCCCCGGTTTCCGGATTGACGGTCGAGAGCGGGATCAGAAAGATGCCGCGGCCGGAGATCGTCTTGCCCTGCTTGAACTGCGCAGCCTGCGAGGCGGCCTTCACGGTGATCGATTTCGACGCCGCGCCGCGGACATGGATGTTGCCCTTGCCGTCGGTGACGAGGTCGTCGGCGTTGACCTCGAGCTCCTCGGCGGCCGCCTCCAGCAGCACGCCCCGCGCCTCCTTTGCGGCAACGATCACCGCATTGCCGACGCGATGCGTGCCGCGCGAGGCGAACGAGCCCATGTCGTGCGGACCGGTGTCGCTGTCGGCGGTATCGACATAGACGTCCTCGATCGGCACGCCCAGCGTCTCTGCCGCGATCTGACGGCTGACCTGCTTCATGCCCTGCCCGAGATCGATCGCCGACAGCGCCACGGTGAACTTGCCATCCGGATTGGCGTGCACCAGCGCCTGACTGGGATCGCCGCCGAGATTCATGCCGATCGGGTAGTTGATGGACGCCATTCCGCGCCCCTGATGCCGTGCCATCTCAGCGCCTCCGTGTGAACACCGACGAGAACCGCGCCGCGCCGTGTTGGGGTGGCGCCGGCGCATTCGGAACCGGCGGCGCCGGAGCCGGCAGCGGCGCGGCATCGGCTGGCTGCGACGGATAGTTCGGCAATGCTGCCGCCGGCTGATGCGCCGGCGGCGGCTGATAGACCGGCACGGGGGGCCGAGGCTGATGGGCCGGCAGCGGTGCCGCGCCCGGCGTCAGCTGTGGCGGTGCCTGCCGCGTCTCCGGCCGGCCGATCCGGCCGCTCTCATCGGTCACGGTGGGCGGAATTGCCGCGCGCGGGCCGCCGCCGCCGCTCAGCGACGAAGCGCGCCGCGCGGTTTCGCTCAAAGGCCAGTTCACCTTCTGCGCCACGACCTGCACGCATTCGATCAGCGCGGTGTTGTGCGCGACGCGGCGATGCGCCTTCATGTCGCCGTCGCGATAGGCGTTGAGGATGCGGAACTCCATCGGGTCGATGCCGACCAGATGCGCCAGCTTGTCCATCTGCACCTCGATCGAGAAGTCCACCCCGGTGACGCCGAAGCCGCGCATCGCGGTGGCCGGCACGCGGTTGGTGAAGACGCAATAGGCGTCGCCGCGCACATTCGGGATCGTGTAGGGCCCCGGCATGTGCGCGACGCATTTGACCACGCCGTAGCTGGTCAGCCGCGTATAGGCGCCGGCATCGAAATAGGAGGTGATCTGCCGCGCGACGATACGGCCGTCGCGCATCACGCCGTCCTTGATGACGTGCCGCTCGGCCCCGCGCGGCGAGGCGAACTGCATCTCCTCCTCGCGCCCCAGCACGTAGCGGACCGGCCGGCCGGTGAGGATCGCGCCGAGCACCGCCAGCGGCTCGGTCAGCGAGTCGACCTTGCCGCCAAAGCCGCCACCGACGGTGCCGCCGATGAAATGCAGCCGGTTGGATTCCAGCGCGAGGATTTTCGCGGTGGTGCCGAGCGAGAAGAACAGGCCCTGCGCGCAGGAATGCACGACGTAACGGTTGTTGGTTTCGGGCGCGGCGATGGTGCCGTTGGTCTCGGTCGAGGCGTGCTCGATCGGCGACATCTGGTAACGTTCCTCGATCACGTGATCGGCGGTGCGGAACGCGGCCTCGACATCGCCGAAGCGCAGCTTCTGATGGTCGTATTTGTCGTGATACTCGAAATAGTTTCCGGGATAGGTCTCGTTGACGACGACCGCGCCCGGCTTCAGCGCCTCCTGCACGTCGAACACCGTGGGCAGCGGATCGTAGCTGACCCGAACCAGCTTGACCGCGGCCAGGGCTTCCGCCTCGCTGTCGGCAATGATGGCGACGATCGGCTCGCCCTTGTAGCGCACCTTGTCGACCGCCAGCGTCGGCTCGTCGTCCTTGCCGAAATCGATCAGGCTGAGCAGCGTGTTCTTGTTGAGCGGCACGTCCTGCCCGCGGATCACGCGCTTGACGCCAGGCGCGCGCTCCGCGGCTGTCACGTCGATGCTCCGGATCCGGGCGTGGTGATGCGGCGAGCGCACGACCTTCAGATGCAGCAGGCCGTCAAAGCCGTGATCGTCGAAGAAGCGGGTGCGGCCAGTGACATGCCCCAGCATGTCCTGGCGCTGCTCGCCCTTGCCGATCACGTTGAGATTGTCGTCGCGCTCGTCGGCGAACAGATCCTTGCGAAACTCCAGCATCGGGATCTCCTCAGGCGCGGCGGACGCCGCGCTGCTGCGCGGCGGCCAGGATGGCGTTGATGATCGGCTCGTAGCCGGTGCAGCGGCAGACATTGCCGGCGATCGCCTCGACGACCTCGACACGTGTAGGGTTCGGATTGCGGTCGAGCAGCGCCTTCGCCGCCATCAGCATGCCGGGCGTGCAGAAACCGCATTGCGCGGCGAAATGCTCCATGAAGGCGGCCTGCAGCGGATGCAGGGTCGGCCCATCAGCGAGCCCACTTGCGGTTTCGATCGATCGGCCCTCGCAGGTCACGCTGAGCGTGAGGCAGCCCAATCGCGGCTCGCCATCGACCAGCACGGTGCAGACGCCGCAGGTGCCCTGGCCGCAACCGAACTTGGGGGCGAAATCGCCGAGCCCACGCCGGATGGTGCCGAGCAGCGTTTCTGCCGGCTCGACGAACACCGCGCGATCAGAGCCGTTGAGGCGAAACTGTACAGGCATCCGGGCCATTCTGCGTTCCTTCAGGATGTCTCGCCGGCAAGCAGCCGACCGAGATGCACAGGCAATACTTCGCGGCGATACCACTCCGAGGCGATCGCATCGGTCGCGGGCTGCGTGCCCTCGAGCGCCGCGGTCTTCGCAGCGGCAATGGTGGCGGCGTCGAGGCTGCGGCCTTCCAGCACACGCTCGACCGCCTTGGCGCGCAGCGGCGTCGGCCCCATCGCGCCATAGGCGATCCGCGCGCCGCTGATCCGTCCGCCGTTCTGCGGCAGATGCGCCGCGATCGACAGCACCGAGACGCCCTTGGGCCGCACGCGGGCGACTTTGACGAAGCGAAACGCATCGGCGCCGGCCGGGCGGCTGAAGCCAACCGAAGCAACCAGTCCCACCCCGCCCCGCGCCCGGTTCGCCAGCATCTCCTCCAGCGGCATCACCCGCGCACCGCCGAAACCGGCATGCAGCGTGACGACCGCGTCGAGCGCCAGCAGCGCGGTGGTGAAATCGCCATAGGGCGTCGCGGCGAACAGATTGCCGCCAATGGTCGCCGTGGTCCGCACCGCGGGGCCACCAATGCCGCGCGCCGCCGCGTGCAGATAGGACAGGTCCCGGCTGGCCAGCACCATCGCCATGGTGACGCCGGCGCCGAGTTCGACCCGTGCACCGCCGGTGTTCATCGCCAGCAGCGCCGGATCGACCGCGCGCAGCAACGTGCCTTCCGTCATCACGCCTTCGTTGATATCGCGCACCAGCAGCGTGCCGCCGCCGAGCAATTGCGCGCCGCGGTCGCTGGCCAGGATTTCAGCGGCTTCCTGTAATCCCTGCACGATGCGGACATTGACGGGCATGGCGTTTTCCTAACCTGCGAGTTCGGGCAGCTGGCGGACCGCCGCGATGCCATTTGAATAGACTTCGTTGCCGACGAGCTCGGCGAGCTCCGTCTCGCGCCCGGCCGGCGTGGTGAACCGGCCCTCCCATTGCCAGAAGCTGCGGTTGCCGTCGGTGACCGGCAGCAGCCGGACATGGGCGACGTAGTTGAACAGCGGAATCGGCGTCTCCAGCAGGCAGTAACTGAAGGTCATTTCCAGATCCGACAGGGCCAGCAGTTGCTCGCGCAATTCGGCGCCGTCCTGCATCGTGAAGCGGCGGACGCAGCCGATCTTGTCGGACGGATAGCCGCGCTCGATGGTGCTCTTGGCGACGATCGGATGCCAGGATTCATGGCCGTTGAAGTCGCGCAGCACCGCCCACAGCCGCTCGACCGGGGCGTCGATGATGGTACTGCGAACCACCCGCGGCATGGCTCAGGCTCCGAAGGCGCGGTTGAGCGCGTCAAAACCGGTCTGGAACACATTGCCGCCGACGCCGCCGACCAAGTCCGCTTCCAGTTCCGGCGCACAGTCGAAATCGGCGCTCCATTCGATGAAGGTGCGGTCCTGATCGGTGACCGGCGTCAGCCGCAGCGTGGCGACGTAGTTGGTCAGCGGCATCGGCGAATCCAGGATCGAATAGGTGCAGACCATGTCGAAGTCCGACAGGCCGAGCAGCTTTTCGCGCAGCCGGTCGCCGTTGCGCAGCGCGAACGCACGGACGCAGCCGACCTTGTCGGCCGGCTCACCGTTCTCGATCCGGCTCTCCGCGATACCGGGATGCCAGTTCGGCAAACCGTTGAAGTCGCGCACGCGCGCCCAGACCTTGGTCGCCGGCGCATTGATGACGCTGGATACGTAGACGCGGGCCATTGATTACTCCTTGCCCTTGCCTTTATCGCCGCGGCCGGACGGCTTGCGCTCGCCGGGCCCCGACTCTGTGAGGGCTGGCCCGTCCTTCGGCTTGGGTGGCAGGGCCTCCTTGCTGACGCGCTGCATGTCGCTGGCCTCGCGCATCAAGCCGCCCATCTTGGCGAGGTTGCCGCCCTCGATTCCGATTTCCTTCAGCACCTGATCGATCAGCGGCGCCTGCACCCGGTAGCGCAGCGCCGATTCGATCACCTCGTCGGTTGGCGTGCGCGAACTGCCGCCGCCATTGCCGGCCATGCCGCCGAGCCCGTCGACATGCAGGATGCGGATGCCCTCGATCTTCTCCATCGGCTTGACGCTTTCGCGAACGATGCCCTCGATCCGGTCCAGAAGCCGTCGCCGGAACAGGCCGTACCGCGCCTCGTCGGTGAGCGCGTTCTCGGCCTCGTAGAGCAGCTTCTGCGCTTCCGCATCGACCGCGGCGCGGATCGCATCGGCCTCGGCCCCGATCCGCTTCTCATCGGCGTTCTTTCTCGCCAGCATGACTTCGACCGCGGTGCGTCGCTTGGCGTTCTCGCTTTCGCGCACCGTCTTGACGATCTCCTCGGCCTCCACCGCCTTGGCCTTCGCCATCTCCGCCTTTACCTGGGCTGCGGATTCCAGCAGCGACTTCTCGAAAATCGCGATCGCCTTGTCCATCACCGCGCTCTCGACCTCGCGTTCGCGATCGACCTCGAGCTTGCGCAGGTCGCGGTCGCGGCCCACACGGGCCTCGTCGAGGCCGCGCTCGGAGGCGATGCGCGCACGTTCGATTTCCTCGCGCGCCGCAATTTCGGATTCCTGCAGCGCCTGGTTGCGCGCGATATCGAGCTGTTCGAGCGCCTTGCGGCGTTCCAGCCGAGCCACCTCCAGTTCGCGCTCGCGCGTGATGTCGACCTTCTCGACCTCCTGGCGTGCATTGATCTCGGCGGCGCGCACGGCACGGTCGGAATCGACCCGCTCGATCTTCCGCGCGGAGATCGCGATGACGCGCTCCTCTTCGGCGATCTCGACGGTCTTCTTCTGATCGATCTGCAGCACCTCGCGGCTCTTGGAGGCCGCGATCCGCTCCTTGTCGATCGCAAGCTCGGCCTCGATCCGGCTGACCTCGACCGCATCGCGCTTCTTGATTTCGGCGGTCTCGATCGCCTTGGCGCGATCGATATCGAGGCTGCGGATTTCGAGATCGGAAGCGATCCGCGAGGCGGCAACCGCTTGCTCCTGTGCGATGCGGGCGGTCTCGGTCGCCTCGCGCGCGGCGATCTCGGCGCCTTCCAGCCTCTGCGTCCGCGCGATCTCCTGCGACCGCGTTTCCTGCTCGGCGAGAATGCGATGCGCCGCGATTTCCTTCTCGTTGGCGATCCGGGCCGCCTCGACCGCATGCAATGCTGCGATCTCGGCCTCGTCGATCGCCTGGTTGCGCGTGATCGTCAGCGCGCGAACGCGCTCCTCCTGGACGATGCGGGCGGACTCCACCAGTTCCTTCGCCGCGATGGTCTCCTGCTGGACGGTACGATCACGGACGATCTCGCGCGCCAGCCGCTTTTCCTCCGCGGCGAGGCGGCTGGCGATGATCGCGCTGTTGCGGGCGATTTCGGCGGATTCGGTGGCGAGCCGCGCGGCGATGTCGGCTTCCTCGATCGACCGCCGCTTCTCGATGTCGAGGCTGGAAATCCGCTGCTCGTTGGCGATCCGGTCGGTGCTGACCGACGCTTCCTGCGCAATCCGGGCGCGTTCGGTGGATTCGCGCGCGGCGATTTCAGCGGCCTGCAACGCTCGCAACTGCTCGATCTCGCGCTCGCGGATCTCGCGGTCGGCGGTGATGCGGGCCTCCTTGATCAGCTGTTCGTTGGCGATCCGCGCCTTCTCCACCGTCTCGCGCGCGGCGATCTCGGCCTGGTCGACGGTCTGGCTGCGCTCGATCTCGCGCTGGCGGACGTCGCGCTCGGAGGCGATCCTTGCCTCGCTGATAGCGCGTTCATTGCCGATCCGCGACTTTTCGATTTCCTCGCGCGCGTTGATTTGGGCCTGCTCGGCCTCGGTGTCGCGCATCGCACGTTCGCGGGCGATTTCGGCGCGCTGCACGGCGCGGCGCACCTCGACGTCGCGCTGCTGCTCCAGGCGCGCCAGTTCGCTCTCGCGCTCGATCTCGAGCGACTGCTTCTCCGCCTCGAGATTGCGCGAACGGATCTTGATCATCGAATCCTGCTCGATGTCGTTGCGCGCCTTGCGCCGGCCCTCGATCTGCTCGATCAGATGGGTCAGGCCCTCGGCATCGAAGCGGTTCGAGGCGTTGAAATATTGCAGGTCGGTCTGGTCGAGATTGGTCAGCGCCACCGATTCCAGTTCGAGCCCGTTTTGGGCAAGCGCCTCGGCGGCAGCCTCCTTGACCTTGGCGAGATAGACCCCGCGCTGCTCGTGCATGTCCTCCATCGTCATCTCGGAGGCGACCGAGCGGATCGCCGAGACGAACTTGCCGGACAACAGTTCGTGCAGCGTCTCCGGCTGCATGGTGCGCCGGCCGAGCGTCGAGGCCGCGAGCGACACCGCCTCGGCGGTGGCGCGGACGCGGACGTAGAAGTCGGCGTCGATGTCGACCCGCATCCGGTCGCGGGTGATGATGGCGTCGTCCTGGCCGCGATGCACCCGCATCTGCAGCACGTTCATGTTGACAGGCGTGATGTCGTGGATGAACGGCAGCACGAAGGCGCCGGAATCGATCACCACTTTCTCGCCGGCAGCACCGGTACGGACGAACGCTGCTTCCTTCGACGAGCGCCGGTACAGCCAGTTCACCAGATAGACGACGATCGCGATCACGATGATCGCGACGATCAGCCAGAGAATGAGCGCTCCGATCAGCTGGCCTGACATATCTGTTCTCCCTTCACAAAGTGCTGTCGCATGGTCCGTTCAGCTGCGGCTGATGGCCTTGAACTTTCGGGTCTGCTCACGGATCGCGACTTCGACCGGCAACCGCTCCATCGAGGAGGCGCCGTAGAAGCCGTGGCAATGCCGCGAGGTCTTGATGACGAATTCGGCGTCCGCGGGTTCTGCCACTGGACCGCCATGCACGAGAATGATCGCTTCAGGCTTCACCGCGAGCGCCGCCGCCGCCCAGGCGTCCAGCAGGGCCGGAACATCCTCGAGCTTCGGTGCGGTCCGCGCGCCGATCGCGCCGCCGGCGGTCAACCCGAAATGGCAGACAATGATGTCGGCCCCCGCGCCCGCCATCGCCGCGGCATCGTCGGCCGAGAACACATAGGGCGTCGTCAACAGGCCCTTGGCTCCGGCCAGCGCGATCATTTCGACTTCGAGCGCGTAGGACATGCCGGTTTCCTCCAGCCCGATCCGGAAGCTGCCGTCGATCAGCCCGACCGTCGGAAAGTTCTGTACGCCAGAAAAGCCCGCAGCTTTCACCTCGTCGAGAAACCGGTCCATGCTGCGGAATGGATCGGTGGCGCAGACGCCGGCCAGCACCGGAGTCTTCTTCACGACCGGCAGCACCTCGGCAGCCATCTCCATCACGATCGCATTGGCGTCGCCGTACGGCATCAGGCCGGACAGCGAACCACGCCCGGCCATCCGGAAGCGGCCGGAATTGTAGATCACGATCAGGTCGATGCCGCCGGCTTCCTCGCATTTGGCGGATAGCCCGGTGCCGGCGCCGCCGCCGACGATGGGCTCGCCGCGCGCGATCATGTCGTGAAACCTGGAGAGAAGAGCCTGCCGATCGATCGCTACCATGCTGTGATTCCCTATCGGCCCGCCGCACGTGCGCGCGGTCGCGCGCCATGCAGCGCGCGAAAATGTTGCGCCAGCGCGGCCGCAAATGCCGGGCTGTTGATATGATGAGGCAAACGGACAAGCTGCCGCGACGCCGTCTGCCGCACGCTCGCCTCCAGCGCGCCGAACAGCGCCTCGCGCGCCGCGGTGTCGAAGAACGGCTTACCCGCCTCGTCGAGCGCCGAAACTCCGCCCTCCGGCAGCAGGAAGCGCACCGGGCCTTCCATCAGATTGAGCCGTTCGCCGATCCAGCGGCCCATTGCGGCATTCTCCGCGGGCGTTGTCCGCATCAGGGTGACCTGCGGATTGTGCTGATGAAGCAACCGCGTCCGATAGCGCTCGGGGACGCTGTCGGGCGCGCCGAAATTGACCATGTCGAGCGCACCGACCGAACCGACATAGGGAATCCGGGTGCGGATGATGGCGCCGAACCGGTCCTCGGTCGCGGGAAACACGCCGCCGAACAACAGGTCGGCGATTTCGGTGGTCGAGACGTCGATCACCGCCGGCACCATGCCGCCGTCGACCAGCTTCTCCATCGACTGGCCGCCGATGCCGGTGGCGTGGAACACCAGGCATTCGTAATCGTCGCCGATCAGTTTCGTCACCTGCTGCACGCAGGGCGTGGTGACGCCGAACATCGTGAGGCCTACCAGCGGCCGGTCGCCACCGGCGTGGCGGCGCGGCGGCGGCGCCTTGCTCGCCTCCAGCCGCGCCCTCGCCATCCCGGCCATCGCCTGCGCGCCGTTCGCCAGCACCTGTCGCGAAATCGCGTTCAGGCCCTGAACGTCGGTGACGGAATACATCATCATGATATCGGAAGGGCCGACATAAGCCCGCGTGTTGCCGGAGGCGACGGTGGAGATCATCAGCTTCGGCACGCCGACCGGCAGCGCCCGCATCGCCGGCGTCGCGAGCGCCGTGGCGCCGGAGCCGCCGGCGGAAATCAGGCCGAGCAGCCTGACGCCGTCGCGGCCGGACTTGCCCTTCACCCAGGTCTCGAAAGCCTCCGCCATCGCCGCCACGGCGGCGCCGCGGTCGGCATTGAACACCCCGGCGGAACCGCGCGGGTGATGCAGCGCGATCTCCAGCGGCGGCACATCCGCGCCGGAGATCCGGCCCGTGGTCGACAGGTCGACCAGCTTTACCGGCAGGCCCGCCGCCTTGATGATGTCGGCGATGAAGCGCAGCTCCTCGCCCTTGGTATCGAGCGTACCGGCTACCGCGACGAACGGTTCGTTGAGACCACCTATGCTGCGCCCAACCTTGCGGTCGGACGCGACGGTCGCGGCGACGACGGGCATGCGCGTCAGGGTGTGCGCGGACGCCTCGATCCGCGCGGCCGCAACATCGGCGCTCCAGCGGGTCGGCAGCACCGGGTTCGACAAATAGACCCGGATCGGCGCATCGTTGCGAGCTGGCGCCGCTGCGGTCCGGCGGCCGCCGGGCTCGCTCGCAGAAGCAGGCGGCGGTTCGATCTCCTCGTGGCCATGGCGACCAACGCCGAGCAGGCGCTGCTGCAGGTCGCGATCGGCTGCCAGCCGCGCCGCCTCGATGACGCGGTTGACCCGGCCGTTGACCATGATCGCGACCGTTTCGGAGATCTCGGTCGCCACGCCGATGTTCTGTTCGATGACGAGGATAGCGACGTCGCCTTCCTCGCTCAGCCGCACCAGCATGTCCTCGACCTGCGCGACGATGACAGGCGCGAGGCCTTCGGTCGGCTCGTCCATGATCAGGAGCCGCGGATTGAGCAGCAACGCCCGCGAAATCGCCAGCATCTGCTGCTCGCCACCGGAGAGCTGAGAGCCGGCGTTGTTCTTGCGTTCGCCAAGCCGCGGAAAGGTGTCGTAGACCCGCTCCCGCGTCCAGCCGCCGCGCGGCCCGCGCTGCGCCAGCCGCAAGTGCTCGTCGACACTCAGCGACCGCCACAGTCGCCGGCCCTGCGGCACATAGCCGATACCGAGCCGGGCGATGTCGGTGGTGGAACGGCCGACCAGTTCCTCACCGAAAGCGCTGATCGAGCCGCTCGACACCGGCACCAGGCCCATGATCGCCTTGCACAGCGAGGTCTTGCCCATGCCGTTGCGGCCGACCAGGCTGAGCACACCATCCTGCAAGGTCAGATCGACGCCCTGCAGCGCGTGCGAGCGGCCGTAATACAGGTTCAGCCCGCTGACCTGGAGCGCCGGCAGCGTGCCGCGTAGCTGCTGACGGCGGTCAGTGATGGGCATGACCGCCTCCGAGATAAAGCTCCTGAACTTCCGGATCGGATTCGATCTCGTCGGACCGGCCTTCCTTGAAGATCCGGCCGTTGTGCATCATCGTCACGCTTTCGGCGACACGCAGCGCGACATCCATGTCGTGTTCGATAATGATGAATCCGATATGCGCCGGCAGCGAGGTCAAAATCGTCACCAGTTCGGCGCGCTCGGTCGGCGACAGCCCTGCCGCAGGCTCGTCGAACAGCACAAAGCGCGGCGCGCCTGATAGCGCCAGGGCAACTTCGAGCTGGCGCTGCTGGCCATAGGCCAGTTCGCCAACCAGGCGGTCCTTGTCGGCGGTCAGGTGCACGGCTTCGACCAGTATTTCCGCGGCCTGCACGAGGGCATCGTCGGGCCGAGGCCGGACCAGCGAGAAACGGTTTCGCGAAACGCCGCAGCAGGCCAGATAGACGTTGTCCATCACGCTCAGCCCGGTGAAGAGCGAGGAGATCTGGTAGGTGCGGCGCAGGCCCCGGCGGATGCGCTCATGAGGCGGGAAGACCGTCACATCCTCGCCAAAAAACCGGACCAGGCCCGCTGTGGGCAGAAAATCCCCGGTGATGCAGTTGAACAGCGTGGTTTTGCCCGCGCCATTCGATCCGAGAACGGCCCGCCTTTCGCCCGGTTTCACCGAAAGCGTGACGTCCGAGATTGCGGCCAGCGCGCCGAACATCTTGGTGATGCCGCGCAGTTCCAGCGCATTGCCGGAGCTGGCATTGCCGGCCCCGGGCACGTTCATCCGGGAAGACACAACGGGCGCGTTCATGCCCCGCCTCCCGTCGTCGCGGCCTTGCGCGCCGCCATCCTCGCGCGCCAGCGATCCCATAGGCCGAGCACGCCATCCGGCGAGAACAGCACGATCGCCAGGAAGCCGATCCCGATGATCAGCTTGAAGCGATCCGCCGAGAACCCGAAAAAGCCGAGAATGTCGGTCGAGAACACCTGCAGCAACACGTAGATGAAAGCGCCGATAAACGGTCCGAGCGGACGGCGCATCCCGCCGACCACCGCGACCACGAGCACGTCGATCGCGGAAGAAATACCGATCGTGCCCGGCGCGATCTGCGCATTCTGCCAGACCAGAAGAATCCCGCCCGTGGAGGCGAAAACGCTCGCCAGCGCGTAGGCTGCCACGCGATGGGCGGTGACGTTGAAACCCAGTGCCGCCATGCGGCGCGGGTTGTCGCGCACGCCCTGAAGAGCGAGCCCGAAGGGGGAGCGCGCCAGATAGACCACTGCGCCGTAGCAAAGCGCGGCGCAGGCAAGGGAGAGGTAGTAGAAAGGCAGGGGATCGCGCCAGTTCACGCCGAAGAGCTTCGGCGGCAACACGAGGTTGAACCCGGAATAGCCGTTGAAGATGGAGTAGTTCTGTCGTGTGAAATAGAAAAAGGCCGCCGCGATCGCGAGCGTGATCATGATCGTGTAGATGCCATCCGTGCGAACGGCGAGCGCGCCGCACATCGTCGCGAAAAGCGCCGCGATCAGGAAGGCGGCCGGGAGCACGATCCACCAGGAGAGGCCGAGACTGACATTGGCCGCGCCGGACGGCCCGAGGATGGCGACCATGTAGCCGGCCAACCCCGCAATCGACATTTGCAGCAGGCTCACCATTCCGCCATAGCCGGCGAGGAACATCAGGCTGAGCCCGATCATGCCCAGAATGAAAGTCCAGCCCATGATCTGGAACAGCCAGAAATTGTTGGCCACGATCGGTAGCAACAGCAGGATCAACCCGAGGATCCACCAGGGGGCGGGAATGCGCTCGGACCACATCCGCTGGTCGACGGGGCTGGCGAAGCGAGGGGCTTGATCGGCAACCGACATGGCCTATCGCCTCGTTCCCAGAAGGCCCTGCGGCCGAAACGCCAGCACCGCCGCCATGATGAGGAAGGTGAGAACGATCGAATAGGTCGGCGCGTAGACAAACCCCATCTGCTCGGCCACCCCGATGATCAGCGCGCCCAAAGCCGCGCCGACGATCGACCCCATGCCTCCGACGATCACCACCACGAGGCTCGCCAGCAGGAAACGTGTATCCTCCCCCGGCGACAGCGACTGGAACGTGGCACCGATGATCCCCGCAATACCGGCAAGCCCGGCGCCGAAGCCGAACACCGCCAGAAACACCAAGTGGATGCGCACGCCGGAGGCGGCCAGCATCTCACGGTCGTCCACGCCCGCACGGATCAGCATGCCGAGCGCGGTGCGGTTCAAAACCAGCCACATCGCGATCCCGATCACGATTGCCGCGACCAGGATCCAGACACGCACGGACGGGTAGCGCAGCCACGTGACCACGCCGGTCGCGTCGTTGATGTTGCTCACGAGGGGCAATTCCATCGGCCCCTGCAGGAATTGCGGAGCGAGAATGGAATAGGATTGCCCACCCCACCACCACAGCATGAGGTCGGCAAACACGATCGAAAGCCCGATGCTGACCAGCGTCTGGCGGAGCTCCTCGCCTTCCATTTTCGAGAAGATGAAGAACTGCATCAAGAGCCCGATCAGCCCCACGACGATGAACACAATCGGAAATGCCAGCAGCCACGAACCCGAGGCGGTCGCGACCTCGTAGCCAACATATCCACCGATCAGGAACAACGACCCATGCGCCAGATTGACGACGCGCATCAGGCCGAAGATCAGCGTGAAGCCGGCAGCCACGAGGAAATAGAGCGCGCCAAGCGTGATGCCGCCCAAAAGGGCATTCAGGAAAATTTGCTTGCGGCCCCAAACCGCCACCAGTTCGGGTGGCCAGGGGGCCAGCACAAGACACAGGAACGCTGCGGCCAAGAGGAAAAAGATCAGGCTCCAGAGCGGATAGCGCTTGATGTAATTGTCCATCTCAGAACGGCCCAACAGCTTCCCGTGGCGAACTTCGCCACCGTTGGATTGAAGGCTAGATCGAAGTTGCCGGCCTGTCTTTTCCCGAACGTCTGTTCTCTAGCCCGAACGTCTCTTCTTTGGAGTGATGCACCTCTTTTTCAGTGTGTGAGGCCCGCAACGCTGCGCCGGTAGGCGCTCGGCGGCACGACGCCATTGGCGATGAAGAACCGCGAGAAGCTCGCCGGGGTCGCAAAGCCGAGATCGAGCCCGATCTCAGAAACCGTTTCCGTGCCTCCGGCCAATCGATCTATCGCGCGCTCCATGCGCAGGGCGTTGAGGAAGATCGTCGGGGGCAGACCCATCTGCTCGCGAAACAGCTTGAAGAAATGCGGGCGCGAAAGCCCGGCGTTCCGCGAAATCTCTGCAAGGTCGACGGGCTCGCCAAGCCTCTCGCTCAGCAGGCTGATCGCGCGCCGGAGGCGGAAATCCCGCAGTCCCGAGCAATGGGCAGCCGGCCTGTCAGCCGCGCTCGTCCACTGCCAGGTTTGATCGAAGGCCGCCTGGGTGAGGGCACTGAGGCGGTCTTCGAAAGAGCCATCGCAGCCGCCATGGCGGGCGAGAAGCCGTGCGGTTTCCAGGACAAGCCGGCTGATGTGGTCGCTCATTTCGACGGTAGAGCGGCCGAAGCGCAGGATTTCAAAGGCCGTGTGGCTCGCCTCAACAAACCAGCCCGGGCGGATGTAGAGAACGAGCGTCAGCGTTGATTCCCGGCGGTCAACCGGCGCGAAATAATGCGGTTGCCATGGGCTGATTGCCGTTGCGCTGGAGGGCGTGAGCGGCAAGGCCTTGCCATCGACAACCACGCTGGCGACCGGTCCGCTGACGTGAAAGATCAGGTGCCCCTCGCGATGGGCATGCGGCACCATCGGCCGATCCAGCTCATAGAGGCAAGCGCGCCCGAACGCACCATGTGCGACCGCGTGAGCAATACTCATCGGTTTCCTCCCCGCCCATCTTTGTGCGCGGTTATGGAAGAATGTATTAGGAGATCGCGTTGTGACAACAGGCAAATTGCCCCGGCCGCCACCGGTCCAGGCCGTTTGCCCCGCGCCGGGTGCTTCTCGTTCGTGCTCACCAGGCGGCCTCGAGAATGCGGCGGCAGTCGCCTGGGGTCAGCCGTCGGGGATTGGCAAGGGCGCCGGGGTCGTTCGCGGCCATTTCCGCAAAACGGTCGAACTGGGCCGGATTGATCCCCATCTCCCGCAAGGAGGTCGGCAGGCCGATGGCGCGGGCGAACGCTCCGATGGCGGTGCTCAAGTGCGGCTCTGGCGTTGTTCTGGTGAAGGTTTCGGCCATGGCGGCGTATCGATCGCCCACGGCTTCGGTGTTGAAGTCGGCCATGGCCGCCATCAATGGCACATGGAGGTCGCCTTGCAGGACGCCGGGTCCAAGTTCAGCCTTGATCGGATGCGCAAGCGCATCGACCCCGCCGACCGCTTTTTCCAGCGCGAGCCCCGCCGTCAATGCCGCGGCCATCAATTCGCGCTGCGCTTCCCGGTGACTGGGCGAAGCAAGCGCCACGGGTAGCCACCGCGTGAGCCGCTTTGTGGCCTCCAGCGCCAGCGCGTCTGCCGGCGGATGGTAGACGGGGCTGGCGTAGGCTTCGATGGCATGGACCAGCACCTCCATGGCCGCGGCGGCGAGGCGGCGTGAGGACGCTCCCTCAAGCACCGTCGGATCGGCGATGACCCGGTCGGGGCGCGGGCAGGTGACCGGCTGGCCCTGCCCCAGGCGCACCCGCCGCGCCAATCCGAAATCGCAAAGGCCGGCAGGAACCGCGATCAGCAGGAGGCGTTCGCCGCGCCGCAATGCATGCTCCGCAGCGAGCCGCGCCTGCCCGACGGCCGCAGATCCACCCACGGCGATCAGCGTGTCCGTCCGGATGTCACTCATGGCGCTCAGAATCCTGACGGTTGCTTCTCCATGAGGGCTGGCACGATCGGTCCGCGCCAGGCTGATCGCCGTCTGGCCGAGCGACTCCTGCACGCGCGAGCAAACGGCCGCGCTTCCCGGCTCGCTGTCAACGAGCACCAGCGCCCGAGCGAGCGGCCCCACCTCCTCGGGAAGCGCATCCTCGATCGCGGCCTCAGCGAAATGGGTGCGTGTGAGATAGTCGATAAGAGTCATCGGAGACGCTCCCGGCGTTTCCGCCGCATGGAGACTGCAATGGCGGAATTTCCGAAGGAAGCGATGGCCGGCTGAGAGCGCCGGCCACCGAAGATGACATCAGCGGCAGGCGCGCTCAGCCGCCCGCGCGCAGCTTGGCGCAGTCGACCGCATCGCGCGCCGGCAGCCCCAGGGCCTTGAACTGAGCCGTCGTCATGCCGAGCGTCTGGTTCACGTTTTCGGTCTTGGCCACCATCTTGCTGGTCAAGTTGCCGTCCGGTCCATCGACCACTTCGTTGACGAAGACCGTTCCGGTCGCCTGCCGGTTTTCGTTCAGCGTGATCTTGCCGATGGGGCTGTCGAGCTGGAGCTTGCCCAGTGCTTCCTTGAACTTTGCCTGCCCGTTGGACAGATCGCCCCCGGCCGCTTCGAGCCCTTTGATGGCGGCCTGCGTGGCGACGTAGTAGCCCAGACCGAACAGCGAAGGCGACGGGAGGCGCTGGTTGGCGGGGAAGCTGTCCTGATAGAGCTTCACATACGAGGTCCATGCCGGGTCGGTATTGTCGGCGGCGAAGGGTCCGGAGGTCGGCGTGCCCTTCAGCACGTCTTTCGCTTTACCTTTCGCCGTCAGAACGGTCTGGTCGGCCATGATGGTACCGCCGATCAGGCGGGTTTTTTCACCGGCCTGCTGGTATTGATTGAGGAAGTTGATCGCATCCGTGCCGCCCAGGCCCAGGTAGATCGCATCCACATTGTCCGGCAGCTGCGCGATGATCCCGCCGAAATCCGATTGGCCGAGCGGCTGCCAGAACCGCTGGACGATGTCGCCGCCCGACTTGCAGAAATCCACCGCAAAACCCATGAAGTTCGTATAGCCGAACGAGTAATCGGCTGCGATCGTTGCAACCTTCTTCCAGCCCTTCGTCTTCACCACGTAGCCGCCGAGGCCGTAGCCCCATTGCGAGCCGTCGAGGTTGAAGCGGTAGAAGTTCGCCGCCGGATCGACCCATGTCGTCTCGAGCGCGCCGGAAATGCCGTTGATCACCACCTTGTCGGGGATGGTCTTGGCGAAGTCGCGCATGGCGATGCCTTCCGAGCCGGAAAGCGGGCCGATGATGAAGTCGACCTTGTCCTGCTCAATAAGCTTGCGAGCCATACGGACCGTTGTGTCGGGTTTGGTATCCGTCGGAGCGACGACGGTTTCAATCTTCTTGCCGGCAATGGTGTTGTTGACCTGCTTGAGAGCCAGTTCGACATTTCGGACGCCATCCTGGCCACCGGTCGCGAAGGCGCCTTCCAGCGCCACCAGAATGCCGATCTTGATGGTGCCGCTCTGGGCGAGAGCTGCGCCGGGCAGCATAAGGGCAGCCACCGCGACGGCGCCAAGCAAAGACTTGCGCATTGTTGTCCTCCCTCTGACGCGGAAGAGAATCCGGCAACCACGCCGGACCTTCCTCATGAGCGTCTCCTGACGCGCCCCTTGCGGGCGCCTTCAGGAAAGCTGCCGATCAAAGCCCGAGCCGCCAATATCCAAGCGTCTCATTTTCGCCGACGCTGTCATGCGCGGGCAGCGCAGCATCTCGCCGGCTGCGAGCGCTTCCCTGCCCGATCGCATCTATTACTCATCCGCTGAGCGAATTGAGACGAGCCGGATAGGTACGTGTTGATTACCCAATTCCTTCTCACCGCGCTGCGGAAGGCCAACGCACCACGCAACAGCCATGTCGGCGCGTCGGTGCGTTCAAAATTCAATTGGCATCCAGACCCCTCCGGCGGCGCTCGAGCGCAGCACGGCGTCCACCATCGCGACACCGGCAAAGCCATCCTCGATCGTTGGAAAGGTCACTCGGGGATCAGCAAGGGAAGCGGTACGTCCGGCTACAATAGCTGCGGCCACTTCGGTATAGATCGTCGCGAACGCTTCCAGATATCCTTCGGGATGGCCGGGTGGCGTACGACTGACACGCTGACCGGCGGCATTCACAGACCTTGCGCCGCGGCGTACCAGGCGCGTCGCCTCACCAAGCGGCGACCAAACGAGAAGGTTCGGCTCTTCCTGCCGCCAGTCAAGACCGCCCTTCTCGCCGAAGATCCGTAACCGCAGCCCGTTTTCGTTTCCGGGTGCAACCTGGCTCGCCCACAAGGCGCCCCGCGCCCCGCTCTTGTAGCGCAGCAGAATTTGCACATTGTCATCGACACGGCGGCCCGGCACGAAGATGGTCGTCTCGGCCAAGATCTGCTCAGGCATCATGCCGGTAACAAAGTGCGCCAGCTGGTAGGCATGGGTACCGATGTCGCCGACGCAGCCGCCGGCGCCCGCGCGCGCCGGATCGGTACGCCAGTCGGCCTGCTTCTGGCCGGTGGCCTCAAGCGGATCGGCCAGCCAATCCTGCGGGTATTCGACCTGCACGATCCGGATCGCGCCGAGCTCGTCGCCCTGAACCATGGCGCGTGCATGCCGGACCAGCGGATAGCCGGAATAATTATAGGTGACAGCGAATATCAGTCCGCTCGCGCGCGCCTTGTCGCGCAAGCGGCGCGCCTCCTCTAGGGTTGTCGTCAACGGTTTGTCGCAGATGATGTGGACGCCCGCATCCAGGAAGGCGTCGGCGACCGGGGCGTGCATATGGTTTGGGGTGACGATCGCAACCGCTTCGATACCATCGGTTCGCGCGGCCTCGGCCTGCGCCATGGTCCGGAAGTCCGGATAGGATCGATCGGATGGAAGGCCGATCGCCGCCGCCGATCGCATCGCTCTGTCGGGCGAGGCCGAAAGCGCGCCGGCGATGAGTTCGTAGCGATCGTCCAGGCGCGCGGCGATACGGTGGACGGCGCCGATGAAGGCGCCTTCCCCGCCGCCGACCATTCCAAGTCGAATGCGTGGTTCAGCCATATCGCGCGCTCCTGTCGATCTACTCCGGCGCTCAGATGAGCCCCAGTGTCCGCCGGATCTGTGCCTCGTCGCTGGCGCCGCCCGTAAAATCGTCGAAGGCTCGATCGGTGACGCGGATAATGTGATCGCGGATAAAGGTAGCGCCTTCGCGCGCGCCGTCCTCCGCGTTCTTCAGGCAGCATTCCCACTCCAGCACCGCCCAGCGGTCGAATCCGATGGCAGCCAGCCGCGAGAAGATCGCCTTGAAATCGACCTGTCCGTCGCCGAGCGAGCGAAAGCGGCCGGCGCGATTGATCCAGGACTGGAAGCCCGAATAGACGCCCTGCCGCCCCGTCGGATTGAACTCCGCGTCCTTGACGTGGAAGGCGCGAATGCGCCCGGCGTAAATATCGATGAAGGCCAGGTAGTCCAGTTGCTGCAGGACGAAATGGGACGGATCGTAGTTGATCGCGCAACGCGGATGATTGCCGGTGCGCTCGTAGAACATCTCGAAGGTGATGCCGTCGCAGACGTCCTCGCCTGGATGGATCTCGTAGCAGAGGTCGACACCCGCTTCCTCATACGCATCAAGAATCGGACGCCAGCGACGCGCGAGTTCGTCGAACGCCGCCTCGATCAGGCCCGGCGGCCGCTGCGGCCAGGGGTAAAGAAACGGCCAGGCCAGCGCGCCGGTGAAGCTCACGCTGCCGGTGAGGCCGAGGCGGCGAGACGCCTGCGCGGCCTTCATCAGTTGATCTGTTGCCCAGATCTGACGTTCGTTCGGCCTGCCCCTGACGGCCGGCGGTGCAAAAGCGTCGAAGGCTTCGTTGTAGGCCGGATGAACCGCGACCAGCTGTCCCTGCAAATGGGTGGACAATTCCGTGATCACCAGGCCATGGCTCGCAGCCACGCCGGCAATTTCATCGCAATAGGCCTGAGAGGCGGCGGCCTTGTCGAGGTCGATCAGGCGTGGATCGGAGGTCGGGACCTGAACGCCCTTGTAACCAAGCCCTGCCGCCCAGCCGCAGATCGCATCGAGGCTGTCAAACGGCGGATCATCACCGATGAACTGCGCCAGAAAAATTGCGGGTCCCTTCATGGTGGCCGGTCGGATGGTCGCTGACATGAGATCTTCTCCGGTTCAGACGGCTGCACCACGCAGATAGGACGCCGCGTTATTGTCCGACAGGGATGCCGGCCGTTCAATACGCGAGACGATCTCGGTCCCGCCCCCCCATCGGGGGCCCGCCTGCCGGAAGTGGATTGTCAGCCCTCTTTGAAAATGCCGGCGTCATCCACGCATCTGAGTGCAGGTGCTATGTTCGGGACTGTCGCTGACACCTCGCGTAACGCGTCTCTCATCGGCATGCCATGCTGCGCGCCGGCCTTCAGGCAACTCAAGGCCGCGGCCTCGCATCCCACTTCCAGCGCCTTTTTGAGCGACGATTTTTCGCCGATCATGGAAGCGAAGGCGCCGACAAACGTATCGCCGGCGCCTGTGGTGTCGACCGGTCTGATACTCGGCGCCGGCGCACGGTACCGGGTATCGTCGGCAGTGCAGGCCAGTGCCCCCTGCGCTCCGGCTGTCACCACGCAAGTCAACCCGCCCGATCTGGCCAGCCAGCTGCAGGCGGTCTCGAAATCCGTCACGCCTGCGTCGAGCGCGGCAGCAAGGTCGAGCGCTTCATGCTCGTTTACGATGAGGTAGTCCGCAGCTTCGAGCAGATCGCGGATCATCGCGCCTGTCATCTGATCCGGGACCGGGGCCAGGTTCCAGATAACTTTGCCACCGGCTGACCTGGCCTTGCGCGCAAGGTGAAGGGACTCGGCGTACGGCACCTCCATTTGCAGCACCAGAACGGTGTCGGCGTTGAAGAGCGTCTCCGCGACATCGGCGGCACAGGCCGTATTGTTAGCGCCGCTCGCCACCGTGATCGCGTTTTCTCCACTCGGATCGACGGTGATGAACGCGCAACCGGTCGGCGCATCGACCCTGACGATCTGGCCGGTGTCGATGCCGTTGCCGGCGAGATTCTTGAGCGACTCCTCGCCAAATACGTCCCGCCCCAGCCGGCCCGCCATGCGGACCCTTCCCGGGCCGGCGATCCGTGCGGCGGCGACCGCCTGGTTGGCGCCCTTTCCGCCGAAGTGGGTTTGATAGGATGGGGCGAGCACCGTCCGGCCGGGGCCGGGAATGACCGGCACCCTGGCGACCAGGTCGACATTAAGCGAACCGAACACAAGGATCATCGCCCGCCCCCGAGCAAAGACCTCAGCCTTCCGCATCCATTTCGTGAAGCTTTTGAACGCGGCGCCGGAAATCTTCGTCCGTCGAAAACTCGGCGGCAAGAAACGAGGAGATGAGATCGTTGGCGAGCCACGGCCCGACGATTTGCGCACCAATGCACATGACATTCACATCGTCATGCTCGACGCTCTGATGGGCCGAATGGACGTCGTGACAGACCGCGGCGCGGATGCCCTTCATTTTGTTGGCCGCAATCGAGGCACCGACACCGGTGCCGCAAACCATGATGCCGCGCGCGACTTCGCCAGACGTGACCTTTTTCGCCACGGCCCGCGCGATATCGGGAAAATCCACCGGCTTCTCGTCATAGGAGCCAACATCGACGACCTCGTGACCGAGGCTGCGGATATGGTCGATGACGGCTTGCTTGAGCGGCCAGCCGGCGTGGTCGGATCCTATGACAAGGCGCATGTGATTTCCATTTCGTTGTTTTTGGGACCGTGACAGCCGCACCCGGCTGTCACGGTTGTGCTTCGTTCAACCACGCATGTCGGGCGGCAGCTCGACCCCGTGGAATTTCTTGTAGATGGCGTTGAGCTTGCCGTTCTTGACGTTTTCGGTGACCCACGCGTTGAGCTTCTCCAGCAGGCGCGTCTCACCCTTCTTCAGCCCGATGGCGAGTTCGAAGCTGGCGAGCGGGATCTTGGATTCGAAAACGCGCGCCGGGTTCTTGATGCCGATCTGGTTGATGATCGTGGCCGACGAGCCGACGCAATCGACCTGACCCGAGACCGCAGCTGTCACGCCGGTGGCATCGTCGTCATAGCGCGCGATCTTCAGTTCCTTGTCCTTCATGTTCGACAGCATCGTATCCTGCGTGGTGCCGCGCGAGACGCCAACGGTCTTGTCCTTCAGGTCCGGCCAGTCCTTGACGTTCAGCGACTTCAGGCAGCCGATATCCGATTGCAGCGTTGCGTATTTCTTCGTGAAATCGATCACCTTGGCCCGCTCGGGCGTGACCGACAGGGTGGATATGATGATATCGGCCTTGCCGGTCTGCACATTCGGGATCCGCGTCGCGCCGGTGGTCTGGATGAACTCCAGTTCGAGGCCCCAATCCTTGGCCAGCAACTGGGCAACCTCGACATCGGAGCCGGTCGGCTTCATGCTGCTGTCCATCATGCCGGACGGGGGAATTGCAAGGTCCGTCGAGATACGGATCTTCTTGGCCTGCGTGATGTCATCGAGCAGGTCGGCCTGCGCCGGCCGGTCAGCCAGCACGACGAGACAACAGGCAGCGACGGCGCTGCTCCAGATCTTCCGGTTTCCGATCATCATTGGCTTTTTCCTCTCCTGTTATGATTTTAGATTGCCCGTCCCCACAAACTGGACGAGTTCCGGCGTTGTCGGTGCCGTCAGGATCGAGGCAGGCCCGGTTTCGTGAACCTTGCCACGATGCATGAAGACGATCCGATCGGCGATGCTCCTTGCAAATCCCATTTCATGCGTGACCATCACCATGGTCATGCCATCGGCGGCGAGCTGCTCGATCACCTTCAGGACTTCGCCTGTCAATTCGGGATCGAGCGCCGAAGTCACCTCGTCGAACAGCATGACCTTGGGCTGCATGGCGAGCGAACGTGCGATGGCAGCGCGTTGCTGCTGACCACCGGATAGCTGCTCGGGATAGGCGTGAATCTTCTCTTCGAGACCGACCTGCGCCAGCACCTTGTGAGCCAGCGCCTTTGCCTCGGACAAATCCATTCGCTTCACCGAGCACGGAGCCAGCGTGATGTTCTGCTCGATCGTGAGGTGCGGAAACAGGTTGTAGCTCTGGAATACGATACCGACATCCTGTCGCAGCGCGCGCAGATCGACGTCTGGAAGATCGACCCTGCGCCCGCAGACCGTGATCTCGCCTCCGTCGACCTTCTCGAACCGGTCGATGCAGCGCAGCGCAGTGCTCTTGCCGGAACCCGACCTGCCAATGATGGCAAGGACCTCGCCGCGCTCGACGGTAAAGCTCACGCCATCGAGCACCTTCAGCGAGCCGAAGCTCTTCTGCACGTCGCGGAGAGATACGATGGGAGTGGAAGATGCGGTTTGCTGCATGTCAGGCCAGACTGAGGTTGTTGGCACTGCCACGTCCCATCCGCCGCTCCAGCTTCTGGCTGAACAGGGACAGCGGGTAGCACATGGCGAAATAGACGGCGGCGATGATGGCGTAGACGATGAATGGCTCGAACAGCGAGTTGTTGACGATCTGTCCCGAGCGCATCAGTTCGACGAAACCGACCACCGAGGCGAGCGAAGTGTTCTTGATGATCTGCACCATGAAGCCGACGGTGGGCGGCGTCGCGATGCGCATCGCCTGCGGCAGGATCACCTTCATCATGCGCTGGGTCCGGCTCAGCGCCAGACCTTCCGCCGCTTCCCATTGCGGCTTTGGCACCGACTGGATCGAGCCGCGCCAGATCTCGCCGAGATAGGCGGCGACATAGAGGGTAAGCGAAGCGCTGGCGGCGGCTAGCGGCGACATCTTGAGGCCAATCGCTGCCAGTCCAAAATAGCCGAGGAACAGGATGACGAGGAGCGGCGTGCCCTGAACCAGTTGCACATAGGCGGCGCTGAGAAGTCGCACGGATTTGAGCGGAGAAATGCGCGCGAGCGCGATTACGAAGCCGACGATACCGCCGCCAATGAGAGCGATCAGGGAAAGCCCGACCGTCCATAGCGCGCCATGGCCGAGGAAAAGCAGGTGGTTGGCGTTGAGATGTCCGCCCATGCGCTACCTCACAACGCCGTGCCGAGCCGCCGCCGGCGCGGAAACAGGACGAGGCCGAGGCCCCAGAATCCCGCGCGCATGACCAGCGACAGCAGAATGTAGAGCACGGCGACGATGATGTAGGTCTCGAACGCCCGGTAGGTATCCGACTGGACGTAGTTGGCCACGGCCGTCAATTCCTCGGCGGAGATCTGCGAGCAGACCGACGAGGCAAGCATCAGCAGGACGAACTGGCTGGTGAGCGCCGGATAAACCTTTTCGACTGCGGGCAGCAGGATGATGTGCCAATAGATCTGGAAGCGCGAGAGCGCGAGACCTTCGGCGGCCTCGATCTGCCCGCGCGGGATCGCTTCGAATCCTGCCCGCATGATCTCGGCCGTGTAGGCCCCGACATTGATCGTCAGGGCAACCACCGCGACGGTGAAGGCGGACAATTTCAGTCCGATGCTGGCGAGTCCGAAATAGACCAGGAATATCTGGACCAGCAGCGGCGTATTGCGGATGGCTTCGACATAGACCTTGCAGATGCGGGCAATCAGCCGGGTATGGGCTCCGCGGCCCACGGCCGCAAGTGTGCCGAGAATGGCGCCGGAAACCGTCGCCAGGAACGCGAGCTCGAGCGTCAGAATGGCGCCTGCGAGGAAGTTCGGCCACCGTTCCAGCACTGCGGGAAAGTCGAGTTCGATGTTCATTGCAACAGGATCATCCAGTGCTTTGATTGGTCATGCGGTCGTAGACACGGAACAGGGCCTGATTGCCGTTCGCGCCCTCACCGTGCGCCCGCGCGTCGACATATTGGCTGGTGACGAGTGCGGTTCCAGGCAGCGGCACGTTCAGCGCCTGTGCATGCTCTTGCACCAGCCTGAGATCCTTGAGCATCAGGTCGATCCGAAAGCCGGCGCCGACGTCGCCTGCGATCATCGCCGGACCGAGCTTGTCCAGCATCCACGATGCGGCCGAGCCGCCCAGCAGAACGCGGCGAAGCAAATCCAGGTCGACGCCGGAGGCGCGACCCAACGCGAGCGCTTCGCAGATCGCCTGGATGTTGATGCCGCAGATCAGCTGATTGCAGAGTTTGACGGTTTGTCCGGCGCCGGCAGCGCCGACATGGGTGATGGTGGTGCCCATGGCCCTGAAGAACGGTTCAGCCCTACCGAAGGCTTCCGCTTCACCGCCCGCCATGATCGACAGCGCGCCGTTCTTGGCGCCGAGAGGGCCGCCGGACACGGGGGCATCGATGAAACTGATGCCCGCGCGTTGCAGATCCGCATGGATGCGGCGGACCGCGACCGGCGAGATCGTGCTCATGTCCACGATCAGCTTGCCCGCAGGCGGCGATTTCAAAAGGCCGTCCTCGCCGTAGATCACCGCTTCGACATGCGGCGTGTCAGGCAGCATGGTGACGACGATGTCGCAGCCCCGCCCGGCATCCGCAGGGTTGTTGGCGCCCACGGCTCCTTGCGAAACCACGTCGGCAATTGCGGCCTCGGCAACGTCGAAAGCCCTGACGACGTGCCCGGCCTTGAGCAGGTTGCGGACCATTTCCCGGCCCATCGTACCGATGCCGATGAAGCCAACGCTTCTCTTGCCGTCCCATCGCTTCTCTCTTCGTCTCGTTGTTCTCGTCGATAGCACTCAGCGTGATATCTGCCGGCTGTCTTTCTGACCGACGACGGCTCGCCGTCGGTATTCATCGCCGATCGCAAAATGTCGGCGCAGCGTCGTATCCGCCCGCTCGGGATCGCGTGCGACGATCGCGTCGAAGATGCGCTTGTGATCGTCGATCAAGTACGTCTTCATCGACGGGAAGGCCTGCACGAGCTCGCGCCGGCTGCGGTGCGAGTGCGTCAACAGGCCGGCCATCGAATTGTGCAGGACGGCGAGCGTCTCCGAATGGGACGCCAGCACGATCGACTGGTGAAACTCGAAGTCGGCCATGCCGCCCGCATCGGCCTCGTCGATGGTTTCCGAAATTTTCGCCAGCGCACGCTGTAGATGCTCGAAATCGGCGATGCTGGCGCGCTCGCAGGCCAGCCGAACCGCCTGACATTCGATCGCGATGCGTGCCTGCATCACGTCGTCCACCATGTCGGCCTGCTGGGCCAGCGCGAAGGTGAAGAAGTCGTTGAGCACGGAAACGTCCGGACGCGTCACCACGGTGCCGATGCGATCACGGATTTCGACGATGCCAAGCATGGTCAGGGCGCGCAGGGCTTCCCGCACCAGCGGCCGGCTGACGCCGAGCTGCGTCGCGAGCTCGCGTTCGGAGACCAGACGGTCGCCCGGCTTGAGCGAACCGGCGATCAACCGGTCGCGCAGGAAGGCAAAGACCTTCTGGAAACCCCTTTCACCCTCGGCCGCTCGCTTGAGTTCCATTCCCGCCGATCATTTTTGATATTACCTTGGTAAGACCAGTAGGATGACCAGACTGCAGGCGTCAAGCCCCTTTGGGTGCCACGCCTTGCCGCACGGCGTCCATGCTCGTGCAGTGCACGCTTGGAACAACTGAATGGATGAAGGGCAAAAGTGAGGTGGCCCGATCAACGTGAAGCGCTTGACGATGCGAAGGTCGGCAAGGCCTTCCGGTTCGCCGTGGACAGTGACTCAGCTGGAGGCCGCCTCTGCTCCGCTCTTTGCCGATGAGCTGGGCGCCACGACAGCGAGCGTGGGAAGAGATTGGGTTGGTCCATGTCCATGGACCATTTTCTTCGCGCGCCTCCGGACGCAACGCACGAGTGCTTCGACGCCCATTCTACTTTGCACGGGGTTGTTTTCGCGATTTATGTCTGGCTTGGTGCTCCGCTGAACAGGCGCTGCGTCCGGGATGCGAGATCGGCAGATGGGATTTTTCCAACCACTCCCCCTGCCTGGAGGCTAACTCGTTGACTTTCACGTCGTGGCAATTTGCGGTGTTCGTGTCTGGGATATTTGCCCTTTATTACTGGCCACTCGTTCGCCCGTATCAGGTCTACATCCTGGTTCTTGCAAGCCTGTTTTTCTACGGATTCGGGCAACCGGAATTGCTGGCGCTGCTCGCGATAGCGGTCTTCGGGACTTACTTCTTTCTCTTGAAGGCCATGGTTCGACGCAAGTTGTGGCTGCCGGCCGGCATTGCATTCAATCTCGCGTTACTCGCCTTTTTCAAATACAAATTGCTGTTCGTCGACCCCTCCTCACCGGCACTCTCGGATGTTGGCGCGATCGACCTCTTGCTGAAACTTCCGCTCCCAATAGGCATTTCGTTCTTCGTCTTCCACAACATCAGCTTGCTGGTGGACATGACGAAACGCGCCGGCCCAGCCCCCTCCCAATGGGAGGTGTTTCTTTACATCATATTCTTCCCGCAGCTCGTCTCCGGGCCTATCACGCGAGCGGAAAACTTTCTGCCGCAGATCCAACCGAAATTTATCAACGAAGTGCCGTTCGTCGAGGCGGCCAGATGGATTGTCGCCGGCTACTTCTTCAAACTGTTTGTCGCGAACAACCTCAACACGCTTACGACCAACATGGATTATCCTCTATACCATGCGCTTCGAAGCAGCGACCGCTGGCTCTGCCTGTTCCTCTATAGCTATCAAATCTATGCCGACTTCTTCGGGTATTCTGCTATCGCGATCGGGCTGGGGCTGCTGTTCGGCTACCGTCTGCCAATAAATTTCAACTTGCCCTATATCTCGCAGTCGTTTGCTGAATTCTGGACGCGCTGGCACATTTCGCTGTCAACCTGGCTCCGCACCTACCTCTACATCCCGTTAGGCGGCAACCGCGATGGTAAAGGGCGGATGTACCTCAATCTAATGATCGTGATGGGCCTGGGTGGTCTTTGGCACGGCGCCGGATTGAGCTACCTGGCATGGGGGCTAATGCACGGCCTCCTTCTGGTGATCGAGCGTCCGTTCCTGCCCTTGATAGAAAAACTTGCAGCGATTGCCGCTCTGCGTCGCGTGATCGTTGCGGCTCGCATGCTTGTTGTTTTTTTATGCGTCTCCTTCCTGTGGGTTTTTTTCAAGCTCCCGAATTTCGAGCATGCGATGGATTATATTTCTGGTATGTTTATTGATCAGTCCGTGCCCAATCCTGCGCGCATTTACCGAAGTCTGGTGCTGATCTATGCGCTGCCAGTTCTCATACAGCATTTTATTACCTCGGAGAGGCTCGTTGTGCTACGGGGTAACCTCGATCCCTATGTGTATGGCGCGATGGCAGCTCTGATGCTAATCGAAGCCGGTCCCGACACAGCGTTCATATATTTCCAGTTCTAGGTTGGACATGGACCGTACTGCCTCGATGAGCTGGTTCGTGAAGGCGAGCGCTGTATGTGTCGCAGTATTGGCAATGTGTTGGATAGCCCCTCAGTTCCTCAAAGATATCCCTGACTTTCCCGCGACCACGACGGATGAAATACAGTCCAGGATTGCCGATCGTTATCTCAACAGTCCAGTTGCTCCGATCGCGTTAACGGGCAGTTCGTTCACCGTGCGATTGCACGAAGAATTTTTTCATAAACTTTACGTTCGAAATCTGGCGCTGCCTGGCGGATCTCCGTTGACCGGGGCAGCAATGATTGAGGCGGCTGCTGCTGTTCGGCCGCGGCTCATAGCCATCGAGACCAATACGCTTTCTCGCGGTGTCGACCAGGCAATGGTCGAGAGGGTCCGCACGAGCAATGCGGAGCCTGCGCGCGCACCAATGAATTTCAGGCCCCTTCGCACATTGGCCGCGTTGTACCAGCAAAGGCTCGACGATTGGCGGCGCTTTGACAGGGATGACAAATCTGCGCTTCTTCGGCAATCGGCCTTGGAAGAGGTAATTCTACGAAAGCCGCCAGCCCCCGAATACAACCCAGTTGTGCTCACTGCTATCCTGGCTGAGTGGAATAATGCGGATCACGATCAGATCATCCGTCGAAACGTAGCCGAATTGAAGCACATCGTGGAGACGCTCGAGAAGCAAAGCATTTCGGTGTTCTTTTACGAACTTCCTCTGGGCCCCGCATTCGCGCAGTCCCGATATATGACAACGGGGCGGTCAGCGATGGCAGAGGCCTTTGGGCACGACCACGGCAAATGGTTATCATTGGACTATCCATCCAACGAGATCCGATGGACCGATGGAGCACATCTTGACGAACGATCGGCTATCATCATGGCCCGCTCTTTAGAGAGAGCGATCGAGCGGAAAATGGATAGCGAGGTGGTAAAGCGGACATCCTCGGAGCTTGCCCGCTAGGTTGGAGTCACCATTTCGAGGCCTAACCTGGAGCTTCGAATGGCACGCCCGCGCCAACGTGTTTGTTTGCAAGACGTCAAACGGCTGATCATCGCCGATGAACTGCGCCAGAAAAATCGCGGCCCCCTTCTTGGTGGCCGGTTGGACGGTCGCTGACATGACGTTCTCCCGGTTCAGGCCGCCGCTGCGTTACGCCAGACGCCGCCTTGTCCGACAAGGATGCTGGCCGTTGCAGGCAGTCCCGCATACTTTTCAACGAGACGCATCGCAACGGAACGCAAATTCACGTTCCCGCAGCGCGTTGCGCCCGAGGTTTGCAGGTCATCTTCGCACCTCTCGAAATGAGAGGGCGCAGGGAATGCCGGGTGCGCGCTGCACCCGCGGTCTCGTGTGCGATTGTGCAACAAGATGGTGCACACGAGCATACAGGGCAGCGGAGGCACTCCGACATTCCCTGCGCAATGGCTTTACGGCTTATGACGCGCTCTCCCCGGTGAGACGGCCTCTATTGCCACCGTCGCCCCTCGGAAGCGTTAGCTTCTTCGGAGCTTAACGCCGTTACGGGCGCCAGGACCACACGCTTTCGCCGTACGCCTTTGCCGCAACCGTCAATCGCGACATCAGCGTCCACCGCGACCTGCCCCTCGTTGTGACGATGGCCAACGCCCCTCCGAGTGGGACAGGATGGCGATATATGTGCAGGTGATTTGGGGTCGAAGGGAAGAAGAATATTTTTGATTTACGGAAATTTTGCGCTTGACAAGACTTCTGAACATCAGAAGTTATTGCTCGACGGGTCGGAATGACGCAGCAACTGCGTGCAGGCTGAAGCGCGCTCCTCTACAACCGCTCGAAACCGAGTTGAGTCTCGCCGTCCGTGTTGGCCTTCGTGCCTAGCCCTTCGAGATGTGACGAGCAGCGGAGGAAGAACAGGAAGTACGGTTCGACGATATCGAGAACGTCCTCGTCCCATTCGATCACTGGCGCATCTTGAACAGTTTTGGCGAGTTTGGCCATTTGACCAAGCGACTCAGAAACACTTGATCCCGATGGGCTTTCTCCTATGCAGACTCGAACAGTCCGCCTGAGCATTTCGTCGTAACGGAAAGACAGGCTGGATGGATCGGATTTTATTGCCAGCAGTACGCACCGATAGACATCGCCGGAGCTACCATCGGTGAATCGGAATTGCTTTCGTTCTGTCCCGCGTTGTTTTGGACCGGCATGAAGCACGTTAAGGAGTGTAGAAAAATCCGTCGAGGTGGACGTCCGTTCTAGAACTCTGCGGACCTTGTAGGACTCGACGTCGACACGAACGTGATCGGGAAGCGTCTCGCCTATATTACTCTCGAAACAAAAATTGGGGCTGATAGCTTGCATCAACTGCGGCGAGCCGAATGCTTCATTGGAAAGCCCGCAAAGGACGCTTGGTGCTAGGTCCACGTTGAGTTCTTTAAATCCTCGGTATGCAATCTGTTCAAGTTCGGTGACGGACCAATAGGTCATATCGACCGCCGTCACACGCCCTCTAAGCTCTGTATTACTTCGGACGACGTCATCTGATCGATGAGGCACAGACGCCGTGCAAATTCGAATGCCGAGTTCTGCTGCAGCCTTTATTTGCCTGCCGATTTCTTCCCGGACTGATGCCTCAATGTAATGAAAATCATCGACAAAGACCACGAAGTCGCTCCCGCCAATGTCTTTCACTATTTGGTCGAGAGCATTAAGCGCCAGTTTCTTTGCCGTCTGCGAATTGGACTCTACTGTTGTACTCCCCGATGTGCCGACGCTTCCTTCGGCAACAAAGGGAATGCCAGCTTTACCACTCGCGGTGCCGGAAACTGTTCCGCCCTTTTTTGAACCGCTGGTTTCTGTAACCTCGATAGGGCCGCCCATCCAGGCCAGTACGTTTTTCCATAAGTCATCCGCTGTCTTGATGCTGGCTCCGTAAAGGTGAATGAGGTTGTCTCTAGAAACAACCTTGGTGACGAGAACGGTTTTGCCAGACTTCGATGGCCCCGAGATCGAAACGATCATCTTCGGAATTTGGAACGCCTTGCGTAGTTCGTCTTCGTAATTCTTTGCGGTCCGCTCAACGTAGGTGATGGTCGGGACATCGGTGGGTGTGAAAACGGCCGTTGCTTTGGTCATGAAAGGCCGCCTTTTCAAGTATACGTCATACGAATGGACATTGTTTACCCGTGCTCCGTATCGGACGCAATCTGGAATGGACTACCTGCGGCCCGTCAACCGGTCACACCCTTGTTGTAGTCAACGACTCGCCCAGTTCGGGCGCGGATCAACCCAGCCGACGCTGCGCACTTCGTACATTTCAGATGCGCCAGTATGTCCGGCCATTGCCAATCGGGCAGTTCGTTTAGCCGCAAAGCCGCCGATTGCCAGCAACGCGGGCGCTGATCGCCGACCGGCGGGCCGATGCAGCAGGCAAGAATTGACGTGAAGCCAGCGGCCTTCGCTGTGGTCGGCGTCCCGCCGGACCAATATCGGAGTCGGGAATTCGGTTTTCGACGACATGGATGGCGATATCAAACCGCAGCCGCGCCGAACTAGCGAATCGCACAACCCATCGCGACGGGAACAGCATCGCGTCGCGACCCGCGGCGAGTGTGGAAATGTCAGCAAGCTGATCGCTCGCAAGGCTACGCTACTGTTGATGTTTACGGAGCTTCGGGAGGCACCCTTCGCCCTATCGGGCGGCCTGCCACCCGAAGCCCACAGGGCGTAGGGTGGCGGAGAGGGAGGGATTCGAACCCCCGATAGGCTTGCACCTATGCCGCATTTCGAGTGCGGTGCATTCGACCACTCTGCCACCTCTCCAGGCGCCATTTTGGGGTGATTCCTCGAGGCCCCGCGGTCGGGGCGAGTTCTAGGCGAGGACGGCGGGCCAGACAAGGCGCGGGGGCAAGATTTTCGCTGACGCCCAGGCGCACCCAGGATCTGAAAAAAGGAGCCGAAAAATGGAGCATTTGACAGTTCGGGCCAATGGCGCGGCGTTCCATGTCGCCCGCGCCGGCAAAGGACAGCCCCTATTGTTGCTGCATGGCTGGCCCGAATTCTGGCTGACCTGGGAGCCGGTCATGGCGCGGCTCGCCGATCGCTTCACGCTCTATGCGCCCGACCTGCGCGGTTTCGGCGACAGCGACAAGCCCAACGGACCGCACGGTCCCGACCAGCACGCCGCGGATATGCTGGCGCTGATGGACGCGCTCGGCCTCGCGCAGGCCGGCATTGTCGGCCACGATGTCGGCGGCGGGCTGATGCAGCCGCTGGCGCGCGCCGCGCCGGAGCGCATCGCCGGACTGTTCTTCTTCGATTTTCTCTATCCCGGCATCGGGCGGCGGATGGCGGAGCCGGACCGGCTGAACCATATCTGGTACCAGTCGCTCAACCAGCTGGAGATCGCACCCAAACTGATCGGCGCCAGCCGCGAGAGCTGCCGGGCCTATATCGGCTATTTCCTGACACACTGGAGCCATCGCCGCCAAGCGTTCGACGACGTGCTCGAAGCGTTCGTCGACAATTTCCTCAAAGACGGCAACCTCGCCGGCGGCTTTGCGTATTATCGCGGTGCGCATGCCGGGCGGATCCGCATGCTGAAGGGCGAGGCGCCCACGCTGGCGCCGATCGATCTGCCGACCTGCGTTCGCTGGGCCGAACACGACCCGCTGTTTCCCTACGCCTGGACCGATCGGCTCGGCGAGACTTTTTCAAATCTCGACCTCGCGATGTTTGAAGGCGTGGGCCACTTCGCGCATCGCGAGGATCCCGATCGCGCGGCATCCGAGATCGCGGCGTTCTTTCAGCGCATCGGCTGGAAATGAGGATTGAAGGTCGAGATAAAGGTGGGGCCGCCAGACGCGACAAAACACTGACGGCCCCGTGCCGCTGCTTTGAAATTCTGGCCGGGAAGTGCGGCTTCGCCGGTCAGCTGGAGCGACGATTTGACGGTAGCGGCGCGCGCGGAAAGGGCAACGCGATCCCGATTTTAACCTAACCAGTCAACCTTACCGCGCGCGATGCGAACTCTCATCGCGCGCAGCGCTGGAGGCGGGAAGATCGCTCCAGCCCCTTGTTTCAAGGGTTTTCTCGATGCGCGCCGGCATTAACCGCACTCGAACGCGCCCGTTAATCTTTACCCTTCTTTGCTTTCTTGTCGTCCTTGTCGCTGTCGCCCTTGTCTTTGGCCTTTTCGCCCCTGCCGTTTTCTTTCCTGCGATTGGTGAAGCGCGCATTGCCGAGACCCGTACCGATGGTCAGCACGCCCCATCGCTCGACATCCTGCATGTAAGGGACCTCGGAAAGCCCCTGCACGACGCCGTCATTGTGCATCAACACCGCGGTGTCATGATCGCCGATCATCGGTATAGCTTCCACGAGACTTTCCGGCAGATTGAATTTGCTGCTCTCCCAATTGCCCGGCAGGTTTTGCGCGCCCTTCTCGATCGAGCCGTCCTCATTGATCACACCGGGACAGGCAATGCCGATGAAAGGCGCCAGCTTGTGGCCCTCTGCTTCAGCCTCGGCGATCAGATCCTTCAGCATCTTGACCAGCCGCTTCACCGCGCCTTCGCGCGTCGGCTCATCGTCGGCATGCCGCCACAGCTCGGATTTCCACACAGCGGCCTTGGAGAGATCGGGCGCCTTCTTCCAGCGCGACTCGACCACGCCGCAGCGGATGTTGGTGCCGCCGATATCGACGGCGAGGATGCTGTCATGGGCCTCGAAAATCCATGACGGCGCCAGATGCAGCGTGCCGATAAGGCCGGCCTCATCCGGGTGAAAACGGATCGGCACCAGATCGACCTCATGCTCCTCGGCCTTGAGAAGGATGCCGGCGCGGGCGATGGCAAGTTCGCCGACCCGGCTTTGCCGGAAGCCGCCGCCGACCACGATGCGCTCGGTATCGGCCCAGGCCTTGGTCTTGAGGAATCGCCCGGTCACATAGGCCAGTTCCTGTGCGAATTCCTCGATCGCGCCGTGCACCAGCGCCGCAGCGGCGACATCTTTGCCCAGGAGCACCTCGTCGAGCTCGCTCTTGGCAATATCGCCGGTGGATCTCCTGCCCAAGGGATCGTCGCCGTTTTTCTTCAGCGGCTTGCGCAGCCCCTCCAAAATCTCGCGAAACGCGCTTTTGCTGGCGCGGTCGCCGAGAAACCCGTCATCGTCCTTGAGCTCGATGTTGAAACTATCGACCTCCACGGACGGCAGACGGCTGGCGCCGTGGCGGGCGATGCCCGTGGTTTTGACTGTGTCCTCTGCCATTTTTGCCCTTGCCCAACCGGATTTCGGTGACACAACGGGCGGGGAACCCATTGGTTTCACTTGGGCGAGTGGCGAATAGCGAATGGCGAATGGCGAGTTGCCCCCTTATTCGCTATTCGGCACTCGGCATTCGCCCCTTCTGACCCCAAATCCCTCATTTTGGGCCAGTTTTGGCGCTCCTTTGCCTTGACTCGGGGCTGCCAGCGGCTATAAGTCCCGGCATCCGGCGCGGGATTTCTCGCGCCGCTTGTTTTTGCGCGAATTTGAGGGTTCACACCCCGACCGTGCGAAAATCGTACCCATAACGACTGACCAAAAAGCCGACCCGGACATGACCCTATGGGGACGACGTCCGAGGCCGGGATCGAACACGAAGGAATAAAACGATGTTCGCAGTCATCAAAACCGGCGGCCGGCAATACCGGGTCGTTCCGAATGATGTACTCGAGATAGGCAAGATCGCCGGCGACGTCGGCACGATCGTGCAACTTGGCGAAGTTCTGGTGCTCGGCGGTGACACGCCGGTGCTGGGCGCACCCACCGTGGCAGGCGCCTCGGTCGCGGCAGAAGTGCTGGACCACAAGCGCGGCCCCAAGGTGATCGCGTTCAAGAAGCGCCGCCGCAAGAATTCGCGCCGCAAGCGCGGCTATCGCGACGAGCTCACGGTGCTTCGCATCACCGAGATCCTGGCCGATAACGCCAAGCCTTCGATCGGCCCGCGGCCGAAGAAGGAAAAGGTTGTCGCGGCGCCCGCCGAGGGCGACGAGGCACCGGCGGCCAAGAAGGCGCCCGCCAAGAAGGCTGCGGCAAAGCCCGCCGCAAAAAAGGCTCCGGCCAAGAAGGCCGCAGCCAAGAAGTAATATCAGCGCATCAAGATTTGATGCGTGATAAAGCGTGAAATGATTCCGTCAAGGAATTGATCTAGATTACGGCGAAGTTGGAGACGGGCCATGGCTCACAAAAAAGCAGGCGGTTCATCGCGGAACGGACGTGATTCAGCGGGCAAGCGCCTTGGCATCAAGGCGTATGGCGGCGAGCACGTGATCCCCGGCAACATTATCGCGCGTCAGCGCGGCACCACCTGGCATCCCGGCCTTAATGTGGGCATGGGCACCGACCATACTCTGTTCGCCAAGATCGAAGGTCACGTCGAGTTCCGTGCAAAAGGCAATGGCCGCACTTTCGTATCGGTTGTTCCGATGGCGGAGGCGGCCGAATAGACGGTGGACAACATGAGTCCGCCGGGTCCTGTTGAACCGGCGGAGTCAAAAAAGGCTCCAAGGGGAGGCGGGAAACCGGCCTCCCTTTTTGTTTGCGTATGTTTTCGCATTTCAGGAGCCCGACATGTTGCAGGACATCCCGACCCCGACATTGCGTGAAGCCAGTCCATGCGTCCTCGAGACCGAGCGGCTGACCTTGCGCCGGCCGACGCTCGCGGACGTAAAAGCGATTGCGTACCTCGCCAACGATCGCCGCATTGCGGAAAACACCCGCCGCCTGCCGCATCCGTATTCAAGGGATCACGCCGTCGAATTCGTGCGCGCGTTGGGCGGCGGCCGGGCGACCGTGTTCCTGATCGAGAACAACCATTCGCCGCTCGGCATGGTCGGCATCGACTGGCGCGAGCAGGATGCGCCGGAACTCGGCTATTGGCTTGGCGTCGAGCATTGGGGCCAGGGCTTTGGCACCGAAGCTGCGCGCGCGGTGATCGATTTTCACTTCGAGGAATTCGATGCTGAGCACCTGATATCGGGCGCTCGCGTCGCCAACCCCTCCTCGCGCAACATCCTGGAGAAATGCGGCTTCCAGTGGAGCGGCGTTGAGTTGCACCGTTTCGAGGCGCTGGGATCATCGACCCCGGTCGATTGTTTTCGGCTTTCTCGCAGTGTGTGGTCGTCGCTGAAGAACTGGGGCAGTTCGACGCGGCGGGAGCGGTAGCGCTCTCTCCACCGTCGTCCCGGCCTTGAGCTCAGATGCGCAAGAGCGCATCGGGGGACCCATAACCACAGGCGTTTGTGGTGGAGCGAAAGTCGGTGAACAGCTTTCTTACATCGAGAGGCCGCGGCGTATTGGTCCCGGCGCAAGGCCGGGACGACAGAGGAGCTACGCCGGCGGATTAACCACCGTCTCCTCGCGTCCGAGCTGCTGCTCGCGCAGGAAGATGTAAAGTCCGGCGCCGATGATGATCGCGGCACCTATGATGGTCGCCGGTGACGGCACGTCTCCCCACACCACGAAGCCGAAGATCACCGCCCACACGATCATTGAATATTGATAGGGCACCACGACGCTGGCCGGCGCCAGCTTCAGCGAACGGTTGATGCACAGCAGCGCGCACACCGAAATCACTCCCGCGGCGGCGAACATGCCCAGGCTGCCGAGCGTAGGCGTTACCCAGCCGACCGGCGACATCGCCGCGCCGAGCAGGAACGTGCCGCCAAACTGCGTTGTCGTCAGTACGATGTCCGGCGTCGCCCGCAGCGATCGCGTGATCAGCATCAAAAGCGCAAACGACAGGCTGCCGCCGAGCGCGATCATCGCGGGCCAGCTCACGGTCTGCGCCGACGGCCGCAGCGCGATCAGTACGCCCACGAAGCCGATCAGAATCGCACTCCAGCGCCGCCAGCCGACGCGCTCGCCCAGCACCAGCCCCGACAGCGCCGTGACGAAAATCGGCGCCGCCAGATAATAGGTGATGACGTCGGCGAGCGGCAGGTAGACGGTCGCGATAAAGAAGGCGGCAACTTCCAGCGTGGAGAGCGTTACCCGGAGCAATTGCAGCCAGGGCCGTTCCAGGCGCGTGAATTCGGCGCGCTGCCTCCAGATGATCGGCAGCAGCACCAGGAGCGCCGCGCAGGCGCGCAGCCACAGCAATTGCCCGACCGAATAGGTCGCGACCATGAACTTGCCGAGCGCGTCGCCGAACGAGAACATGAAGATCGACAGCAGCATCAATCCGATGCCGGCCAGCCGCGCGGAACGCTCGTCATAGGTGGATGGTTTTGCGAACAGGGACATTTCCTCAAAGCGCCGGGTTTGCGCCGGTCTTCCACGTTTTGGTGCGTCGTTGTTTTAAAGGCGTGGATGCCCGGGACAAGCCCGCGCATGACGATTTGAACGGATTGTCGCAGCATGGCTGCTGCGCTACCGGTACGCCATCTCGCAGAGCACAACAGGAAATCCGCCATGGCCGAGTTCGACCCCGCACAGCATCGCATGGTGCCCGAGCAGCGCTGGTTCGAGGATTTCAAACTCGGCGAGCGTTTCGTGATCCCGAGCCGGACCCAGACCTCGGCCGTGTTCGCCGCGTTCCAGACCGCGAGCGGCGATACCCACCCGATCCATTACGATGTCGAATATTGCCGCAGCCGCGGCATGCCGGACCTGCTGGCGCATGGATTCCAGACCCTGGTGCACACCGCGCCGGGCGCCGGGCTGTTTCCTTACATCGTCGAGGAATCGCTGATCGGTTTCCTCGAACAGTCGAGCCGGTTCCTCAAGCCGGTCTATGCCGGCGACACCATCTATCCCGCGCTTGAAGTAACCGAACTGGTCCCCGGCCGCACCACCGGCGTGGTGACGCTGCGCTCGACCGTGTTCAACCAACGCAAGGAACTGGTGCTGGAGGGAATGCAGAAATTTCTGATCCGCAAGCGGCCAACCTGATCGCGCCGCCCCATTCGATCGCCGCGAGCCCCGATATGCGCTGGTTGGAGCGATATCCCGCTTGAGAGGCCTAAATATCGCCCTGGGCGGCAAAAAGTCCCGAAAATTAAGGCTTTTCGGCAATGTTTGACGGCTTAAGGGTTGCCGCAGCGCCCCCCCTGCCTTACCTAGAACCTATTCTGCACCGATTGATCGGAACGAGGCTCCAGCGATCGTTTTGACGCGTTTGCCGCAGATAAGTCTACGCAATCTGCGTAAACTTGATTGCATCGCGATCCGCTGCGCAATTCGCTCGAAACGCCATAGAAGCCATCATGAAATTCCTTGACGAAGCAAAGGTCTATATCCGCTCCGGCGACGGCGGCAACGGCTGCGTGGCGTTCCGCCGCGAGAAGTTCATCGAGTTCGGTGGCCCCTCCGGCGGCAATGGCGGCCGCGGCGGCGACGTCGTCATCGAAGTGGTCGATGGCCTGAACACGCTGATCGACTATCGCTATCAGCAGCACTTCAAGGCGCAGAAGGGCACCAATGGCATGGGCAAGGACCGCCATGGCGCCAACGGCAAGTCGATCGTGCTCAAGGTGCCGGTCGGCACGCAGATCTTCGATGAAGATCGTGAAACGCTCATCCACGACTTCACCACGCTCGGCGAAAAATTCGTACTGGCCGAAGGCGGCAATGGCGGCTTCGGCAATGCGCACTTCAAATCCTCCACCAACCGCGCGCCGCGCAACGCCAATCCCGGCCAGGAAGGCGAGGAACGCTGGATCTGGCTGCGGCTGAAACTGATCGCGGACGCCGGCCTCGTCGGCCTGCCCAATGCCGGCAAGTCGACCTTCCTCTCCGTCGTCAGCGCTGCAAAGCCAAAGATAGCGGACTATCCCTTCACCACATTGCATCCGCAGCTCGGCGTCGTGAACGCGCAGGGCCGTGAATTCGTGCTGGCGGATATTCCAGGCCTGATCGAGGGCGCGCATGAAGGCGCCGGCCTCGGCGACCGGTTTTTGGGCCATGTCGAGCGCTGCCGCGTGCTGCTGCATCTGATCGATGCGACCTGCGAACATGCCGGCAAGGCCTACAAGACGGTCCGCACCGAGCTCGATGCCTATGAGGGACATCTCGCCGAGAAGATCGAGATCGTCGCGCTCAACAAGATCGATGCCGTGACGCCGGACGAGCTGAAGAAGCAAAAGGGCCGGTTGAAGCGCGCGGCGAAGAAGACGCCGCTGCTGATCTCGGCGGTGACCGGCGAGGGCATGCCGGAAGCGCTGAAGGCGCTGGTCGAGGTGATCGGCGAGGCCCCGGTTTCGCTGAAGGCCAAGGGCGGCGCGGCACAGGCCGAGCCCTGGACCCCGGCGACGCCGCAGGGCTGACCTCGCACTGCGAGTACGTTTGCAATCGGTCGTTCGATATTGCAGCATCGGACGATTGAAATCGTACCCTGTGTGAAGCATGCCGCAGCCCAAGAACGTCCTCTGGATCATGTGCGATCAGCTTCGCTATGATTATCTGGGCTGTACCGGCCACCCGACGCTGACCACGCCGAACATCGATGCGATGGCGAAACGCGGCGTGCGCTTCTCAAAAGCCTATGTGCAGTCACCGATCTGCGGGCCCTCGCGGATGTCATTCTACACCGGCCGCTACATGCGCTCGCACGGCTCGCACTGGAACGGCTGGCCGCTGCGGGTGGGCGAGCCCACGCTCGGCGATCACCTGAACAAGATCGGCGTCCGCAACGTGCTGGTCGGCAAGACCCACATGGCGCCTGATATCGAAGGCCTGCAGGCGCTCGGGATCGCGCCGGATTCCATCATCGGCGTGCATGTGTCGGAATGCGGTTTCGAGCCCTATGAGCGCGACGACGGTCTGCATCCCGATAACCGGCCCCGCCCGCGCTATGACGACTATCTGCGTGAGCAGGGGTACGAGGCCACCAATCCATGGGAGCACTGGGCCAATTCAGGCGCGGATGACGACGGCGCGCTGCAGAACGGCTGGCTACTGGTGCACGCCGACAAGGCGGCGCGCGTCTCGGAAGAGCATTCGGAGACTCCTTACATGACGCGCCGCGCGATGGATTTCATCGCGGAAGCCGATACGGACGGACGTCCCTGGTGCCTGCATCTGTCCTATATCAAGCCGCATTGGCCCTATATCGCCCCCGAACCCTACGCCAGCATGTACAGCGCGGCCGACATCCTGCCGGCGGTGCGTTCGGAGAAGGAGCGTCAGGAAGCGCATCCGGTGTTCGCCGCCTACATGGACATGCGCTACTCCCGCAACATGGCGCGTGACGAGGCGCGGGAAAAAGTCATCCCGACCTATATGGGCCTGATCAAGCAGATCGACGACCAGATGGGCGTCTTGATGCAGTTCCTGGAGAGCCGCGGCCTGCTCGACACCACGATGATCGTGTTCACCTCCGACCACGGCGACTATCTCGGTGATCACTGGATGGGCGAGAAGGATCTGTTCCACGATCAATCCGCCAAAATTCCGCTGATCGTGATCGATCCGTCACGCGAGGCCGACGCGACGCGCGGTACTGTCAGCGATGCGCTGGTCGAAGCGATCGATCTGGCGCCGACCTTCATCGAATATTTCGGCGGCAAGGCGCCGGATCATATTCTCGAAGGTCGCTCCCTGCTGCCGCTGCTGCATGGCGCAGCGCCCGCCGATTGGCGCAAGGTGGTGTTCTCCGAATACGACTATTGCATGCAGGACGTTCGCTTGAAGCTGAACCAGCCGATCGAGCAATGCCGCCTGTTCATGGTGTTCGACGGCCGCTGGAAATACGTTCAGGCCTCAGGCTTCCGCCCGATGCTGTACGACCTCGAAAGTGATCCCCTGGAATTCGCCGATCGCGGCGAAGACCCTGCATGCACTGAGGTGATCGCGCGGCTGCAAGCGGCGCTGTTCGACTGGGCGCTGCATCCCAAGATGCACATCACCACGCCGAACGCGAAGATCGCCGCCTACGCGGAGAACCAGCTTCAGGTGAAAAACGGCGTCCTGATCGGCATCTGGGACGAGGCGGAATTGGCCGCGATCCGCAAGCGGATTGCAACACAGTAGCGCCGGGAGGCTCTCCCATGCACGTCCTCGCTGTCCTGCTTATCGCGCTCGTGACTGCGCTGCCCGCCTTCGCCCAGATCGCCCCGACCGAGACGGAAGTGCGTGCCTATAGTGGCCTGCATGCCGCGGCCGCCCGCGGCGACGTCGCCGAAATCGAACAGCGCATCGCCTCGAATGAAAACAAGGAAGCTGTCGACAGCCGGCAGCGAACGCCGCTGCACGTCGCCGTCTACCTGAAAAAGCACGATGCTGCCCGCGCTTTGATCCGGCTCGGTGCCGATCCGAACAAGCTTGAAGCCGACCGTTACGACATCATCACGATCGCGGCGGTCGCCAACGATGTGCCGATGCTCCGAATCGCGATCGAGGGTGGAGGCAACCCAAAGGCCGTCACCAGCCGCTACGACGGCACGGCCCTGATCGCGGCAGCTCACCTTGGCCATGCTGAAGTGGTGCGAATGCTGGTCGCCGCCAAGGCACCGCTGGATCATGTCAACAATCTGAAATGGACCGCGCTGATCGAATCCATCGTGCTTGGCGACGGCGGCAGCAACCACACCGAGACGCTGCGTGCCCTGGTCGAGGCCGGCGCCGACGTGAACATTCCGGACGGCAGTGGCGCGACACCGCTCAAACTCGCCAAAGGTCGCGGCTATCGCGAGATGGTGGCCATCCTGGAAAAGGCCGGCGCGAAGTGAGGGGTAGTCCTGAACGAATCCTCAGGCCGATATCCGTGCGCGCCAGCCCTCAATTCGTGATCTTGTAGCCCGTGGCCTTCACGATCGGCTGCCAGAATGCGGTGTCGGCCGCGAGCGCCTTGGTCAGATCCTCCGGCGTCGAGCCGACCGGAATGAGCGAGACGGCGTTGAGCTTCTCCTTCACATCAGGCTTTGCCAGCACTTCGGCTGCGGCAGCGCTCAGCTTCTTGGCGAAATCCGGCGAACTGCCCGCCGGCAGCCACATGCCGTACCAGCCGTCAGCCACCAGATCGACGCCGAGTTCCTTCAGGTTCGGCACGTCGGGCAGGAAGGGCGAGCGCGCCGGGCCGCTCACCGCTACGATGCGGATGCCGCCGGCCCGATGCTGCGTGATGGTGTCCGAAAGCGTCGTGACGGCGAATGGGATGTGTCCGCCGACGAGATCGGTGATGATCGGCGCCGAGCCGCGATACGCCACACGCGTCATGGAAAGGCCAAGCGCCTTTTCGAGCTGCCATCCGGTGAAATGCGGAATGGTGCCGCTCGACGGCACGCCGTAACTGGCTTTCGAGGGATTGGCTTTGATCCAGGCCACCAATTGCTTGAAGTCCGTCACGCCGATCGAGGGGCTCACCACCACAACGAATTCGAAGCGGGCAATCTGTGAGACCGGGATGAAATCCTTCGCCGAGTCGTAGCTCGGCTGGTTCTCCACCATCGGCAGCAGGTACATGGTCGGGCCGGTGGTCACCAGGACGGTGGTGGTGTCGGGGGCGGCGCCCTTCACCGCCCGGATGCCGATCAGCCCATCGCCGCCGGTACGGTTCTCGACGATGACGCTGCGGTCGATCAGCGGAGGAAGGTATTGCGCCAGCTGGCGGCACAACATGTCGCCGCTGCCGCCCGCCGCGAACGGGAAGATGATCCTCGTCAGCGGACCGGATTGGGCGAACGCCTCACCGGCACTAGCTGCCAACGACCATCCGATGCTTCCCGCCAAAAAACTGCGACGATCCATTTACCTTCCCCCCGCAAGATTTGACCCATTACACCAGACTGCGGCCGCCATTGGAACATGGCTCATACGGTGCCGGGTCGCTTGCACCGCCCCCCGTCCTGCTGCAAAACAGCCCCCTTCCATAGCATTCGAAGACCTGATCCATGGCCCGCCCCGCGCTCAAGAATTTTCGCCGTATCGTCGTCAAGGTCGGCTCGTCGCTGCTGATCGATTCCGACGCGGGCGAAGTGCGCTCGTCCTGGCTATCAGCGCTGGCCGCCGACATCGCCAAGCTGCATGGCCAGGGCCGCGACGTGTTGGTGGTTTCATCGGGGTCGATTGCGCTCGGACGCAGCCGCCTCAAGCTGCCGCGCGGGCCGTTAAAACTGGAGGAAAGCCAGGGGGCTGCGGCCGTCGGACAGATCGCGCTGGCGCGGATCTGGTCGGAAGTGCTCGGCGATCACGGCATCGGGGCCGGACAGATCCTGGTGACGCTGCAGGACACCGAGGAGCGCCGGCGCTACCTCAATGCCCGCTCGACCATCGCCAAGCTGCTGGAATGGCGCGCGGTGCCCGTCATCAATGAGAACGATACGGTCGCCACCAACGAAATCCGCTACGGCGACAATGACCGCCTCGCCGCGCGCGTCGCCACCATGACGAGCGCCGATTTGCTGATCCTGCTGTCCGACATCGACGGCCTCTACGATGCGCCGCCCGGCGCCAATCCCAACGCGAAGCTGGTTCCGGTCGTCGAATCGGTCACCTCGGAAATCGAGGCGATGGCGGGGGCTGCCGAATCCGAACTGTCGCGCGGCGGCATGTACACCAAGATCGAAGCGGCGAAGATCGCGACCACCGCCGGGACGCACATGCTGATCGCGTCGGGCAAGATCGAGCATCCGCTGCAGGCCATCGCCGACGGCGGCCGCTGCACCTGGTTCCTGACGCCGGCCAACCCCGTCACGGCGCGAAAACGCTGGATCGCGGGTTCGCTGGAGCCGAAGGGCACACTGACCATCGACGCCGGTGCGGTCACGGCGCTGCGCGCCGGAAAGAGCCTGCTGCCGGCCGGCGTGATCCGGATCGACGGCCAGTTCGCCCGCGGCGACGCCGTGGTGGTGCGCGGCCCGGATACCCATGAGATCGGCCGCGGCCTCGTCGCCTATGACGCCGAGGACGCCGAGAAGATCAAAGGCCGCTCCTCGCCTGACGTGATGACCATTCTGGGGATCAGCGGCCGGGCCGAGATGATTCACCGCGATGATCTGGTGGTGGGGCCGGCGGGGACTATTCCGGCCAAATAAAGTGGTTTCGGGCTAAGTGCATCACGTTCGTCATGCCCGGGCTTGTCCCGGGCATCCACGTCTTACTTTTGTTGTGTATGCAAAGACGTGGATGGCCGGAACAAGCCCGGCCATGACGGAAGTTGAACACTTCCATCGAAGTTGAAATCTATTTGGCTCGTTTGCGCGCGGCCAATTGCTCCCGCCCCCGTGTCTTTATGCTTTTGAAAAATTCCGCGACATCGATCTCTTCCATCGGCCCGCTGTCGAGACCCTTCTGGATTTCGGCGCGCAGCGCCTCGAGTTTGGCCTTGCGCCGTTCCTCACGTTCTTCGACGAGCCGCAGCCCCTCGCGCATGACCTCACTTGCCGTAGAATAGCGGCCAGTCTCGATCAGGCCTTCGATGAACCCCTCGAAGTGCTTGCCGATGCTGTAACTACTTGCCATTTCGCGTCCTCAAGTATCATAGTTTGATATTTAATGATATTCTGGGCCCGTCGCAAGGTGAACAGTATTTGCCTTCAACTCCGTCATTGGCCGAGCCACCAGCCCTTGACCGCCAGCCAGCCATGCCGGCTCCGCACCTCGCAAGAGCGGGATTTCCGTGCTAGGACATGGCCTTAACCTGATACCCCCGGGACCACCATGACCGCGCCCCTCAAGGCAATCGACGGCAACGCCGATTTACCCGCTTTGATGACCGAACTCGCTTCCCGCGCGCGCGCTGCTGCGCGGGTGCTGGCACTCGCCTCGCCCGAACAGAAAAACCGGGCGCTCGACGCCATCGCGTCCGCGATCCGCAGCCATGCGCCCGATATCCTCGCCGCCAATGCCGAGGATGTCGCCGAAGTGCGCTCCGGCGGCGCGACGTCGGCCTTCATCGATCGCCTGACGCTGACGCCGGCCCGGGTCGAAGCGATGGCCGAGGGTGTCGCGACCGTGCGCGGCATTGCCGATCCGGTCGGCGCCGTCACCGAAAGCTGGCAGCGCCCCAACGGCATGACCATCGAGCGCGTGCGGGTGCCGCTCGGCGTCATCGCCGTGATCTTCGAAAGCCGCCCCAACGTCGCCGCCGACGCCGGCGTGCTGTGCCTGAAATCCGGCAACGCCGTGATCCTGCGCGGCGGCTCCGACAGTTTCCGTTCCTGCCGCGCGATCCATGATTGCCTGGTGCAGGGTCTTCGCGAAGCCGGTCTGCCCGAGGCCGCGATCACGCTGGTGCCGACCCGTGATCGCGCGGCCGTCGGCCTGCTGCTGACCGGCTTGAACGGCGGCGTCGACGTGATCGTGCCGCGCGGCGGCAAGAGTCTCGTCGCGCGCGTCGAAGCCGAAGCGCGCGTGCCGGTGTTCGCGCATCTCGAAGGCGTCAACCACGTCTATGTCGATCACACCGCCAAGCTCGAAATGGCGAAGTCGATCGTGCTCAATGCCAAGATGCGCCGCCCCGGCGTTTGCGGGGCCGCCGAGACCTTGTTGATCGATCGCGCCGGCGCATCTGTCAGCCTGAAGCCGCTGGTCGAAATGCTGATCGATGCCGGCTGTGAAGTGCGCGGCGACGCCGCCGTGCAGCGCGTCGACAGCAGAGTGAAACCCGCCTCCGACGAGGACTGGGACACCGAGTATGAGGACGCGATCATCGCCGCGAAAGTCGTCGATGGGCTCGATGACGCGATCGCGCATATCCAGAATCACGGCTCGCACCACACCGATGCGATCGTGACGGAAGACGCAGATGCCGCCGAGAAATTCCTGAGCGAGGTCGACTCGGCGATCGTGCTGCACAACGCATCGACGCAATTCGCCGATGGCGGCGAATTCGGCTTCGGCGCCGAGATCGGCATTGCCACCGGCAAATTCCACGCCCGCGGCCCTGTCGGCGCCGAGCAACTGACCAGTTTCAAATATCGCGTCCGCGGCACCGGGCAGACGCGGCCGTGACCCCAACAACGCTTTCGAGCAACCCCCCGCGCGCGCAGTGGCAGCATTGATGCCGCCACAATCCGCTTCGCAGGCGATCCCGTTCCACACCAACGGCATGCGCGTCGGCCTGCTCGGCGGCTCGTTCAATCCGCCGCACGCGGCGCACCGCGCCATCAGCCAGTTCGCGCTGAAGCGTCTGAAGCTCGATCGCGTCTGGTGGCTGCTGACACCGGGCAATCCGCTGAAGGACAATGGCGGGCTGCATGACCTGTCCGAACGCGCCGACGCTGCGCGCAGGGTCGCCGACGATCCGCGCATCGATATCAGCTGTCTCGAAGCTGTCATCGGCACCCGCTATACTGTCGACACGATCATCCATTTGCGGCGCCGCGTCTCCGGTGTGCATTTTGTCTGGATCATGGGCGCTGACAATCTCGCGCAGTTCCATCGCTGGAAGGATTGGCGGCGCATCGCGTCCGAGGTGCCGATCGCTGTGATCGACCGCCCCCCACAGAGTTTCCGGGCGCTTGCCGCACCCGCCGCACAGGCGCTGGCGCGCTACCGCCTGCCCGAGAATCAGGCTGCCCGGTTGGCGGAGCAGCACACGCCCGCCTGGGCCTTCCTTACCGGCATGAAACTGAACCTGTCTTCGACCGGCCTTCGGAACTCGGACGGAAGCTGGAGGACGAAGTGAGGGTGGGGTCTCACTGGAATATTGAAACCGTTAACCCCACATGCCTAATATAGCCCGTGGACACCAAGATTCGGCGTTCGCGATACAGTGAAAGGAATGGTCCCTGGCCACATCTGTATTGTCCAAGTCTGTTTTGCCCAAGGTTTCCAAGACTTCTGCTGCAAAGCCTGCTGCAAAAACCGCGCGCAAAACATCGACCAAAGCTGCGGCCTTGAAGGCGCAACCCGACGCCGACAAGACGCTGAATATGATCCTCTCCCGCCTCGACGATATGAAGGCGGAAGAAACGGTCACCATCGACCTTCGCGGCAAATCGGCTTTTTCCGACTACATGATCGTCACCACCGGCCGGGCCAACCGGCACGTCGGCGCGATCGCGGAAAACGTCACCAAGGCCCTGAAGGAAACCGGCATCAAAGGCATTCATGTCGAGGGCTTGCCCAATTGCGACTGGGTGCTGATCGATTCCGGCGATGTGGTCGTGCACGTATTCAGACCCGAGGTGCGTGAATTCTACAATCTGGAAAGATTGTGGACGCAAAACCCGGCGGCGGCTGAGGCGATCTGAGTTTTTGAGCCGATGCGAATCGGCTGCAGCGCATGTCGCGTGCGCGCGCCGTTGGCGCGCGAGTAAACGATTTGACGCTTTTTCGGCGCGGCATGCTTTGAATGAAGATCGTCGTCGTTTCAATCGGCCGGCTGAAACAAGGCCCGGAGCGGGAACTGGCCGAACGCTATCGCGAGCGCTTCGAGGACATCGGCCGCAAGCTCGGCTTTCGCGGCCTCGAGATTCATGAAATTCCGGAAAGCCGCGCGCGCGACGCCGCGACCCGGATCGCCGAAGAGGCGGCTGCGATCGCAGCGCTGATCCCGGAGAAATGCGTGCTGGTGGCGCTCGACGAACGCGGCAAGAGCATCGACAGCGCAAGCTTCGCCCAGCAGCTCGGCCGCTGGCGGGATGAAGCGGTCGCCAACACAATTTTCACAATCGGCGGCGCGGACGGACTTTCGCCCGATTTGCAGCGCAGAGCCAAACTGCGCATTGCGTTCGGCTCGGCGACCTGGCCGCATCAAATGGTCCGCGTCATGCTTCTGGAACAGATTTACCGGGCCGCGACGATTCTGTCGGGCCACCCCTATCACCGCGCTTAGGCACGGTAGCGTGAATAGAGAGCGCTGAATAACTGGATGCACACAACACGGGACATTCAAGTACGCCCTGACGGCATCGGCCATGATGGTTCGTTGGCGTCGCGTGTTCCGCTTTGCGTTGTGCTGTTGTCCGCAAGCCTGATGGGTCTTTCGATTTCGCCGGCAGCCGCGCAGGTGACGGCGCCCGCACAGCCGGCGCCATCCCAACAAGCGCCGGCCCAACAGTTGCCTGCCCAACAAGCCGCCGCGCCTTCCCCCGAAGCCATCAAGGAACGCGAGCAGGAACTGGAAGCTGCGCGAGAGCAGCAGAAGAAGGCCGCCGAGCTGCAGCAGAAGCTGAAAGCCGATATCGCATCGATCGGGCAGGACCGCAGCAAGCTCAATGCGCAGCTGATCGACATCGCCGCCCAGGTGCGCGGCGTGGAAACGCGCATCGGCGACGCCGAAGCGCGGCTGCGTCCGCTCGACAGCCGTGAGCAGCAGATTCGCGGCTCCCTCGACTCGCGCCGTGCCGAAATCATCGAGGTGCTGGCGGCGCTGCAGCGTGCCGGACGGCGCACACCGCCGGCGCTGCTGGTCCGCCCGGAAGACGCGCTGCAATCGCTCCGCACCGCCATGCTGCTCGGATCTGTCGTGCCCGAACTCCGCGGTCGCGCGGAAAGACTGGCCAACGATCTCGGCGAACTCGTCGCGCTCCGCAAGACCATCGCCACCGAGCGCGATGCGCTGGCGCTCGATCGTGACAAGTTGAAAGACGATCAGGTCCGGCTAGCGGCGCTGGTCGACGAGCGGCAGCGAAAGCAGAGCGCGATCGAAAAGGACATGGAAGCGGAAGGCGCCCGCGCCATCACGCTGTCCAAACAGGTCGACAGTTTGCAGGGCCTGATCGCCAAACTGGAGCAGGACCTGAAAAGCGCCGCCAAGGCAGCCGCCACCGCCAGCCTGAAGGGGGCCCCGGTGACCCCCGGCGGCAAGCCCAATCTGGGGGCGCTGAAGGATCCTGCCCGACTCAGCCCGGCGATCGCCTTTGCCTCCGCCAAGGGATTGTTCGCCCTGCCGGTCAATGGCCGCAAGATTCGCGATTTTGGCGGTTCCGACGGCGCGGGTGGCGCCGAAAAAGGCATTTCCTTGGCAACCCGGGCCGGCGCCCAAGTCACAACCCCGTGTGACGGCTGGGTTGTTTACGCCGGGCCGTTCCGCAGCTACGGACAACTCTTGATCCTTAATGCCGGTGGCGGGTATCATGTCCTGATCGCCGGGATGGAGCGCATTTCGGTTAACATCGGCCAGTTTGTACTTACGGGGGAGCCGGTCGCCACCATGGGATCGACATCCCAGGTTGCATCGATTCTCGCCACCACCGCGAGTCAGCCCGTGCTCTATGTTGAGTTCCGTAAGGACGGCACTCCAATCGATCCAGGCCCATGGTGGGCCGCAAATGAAGGCGAAAAGGTTCGCGGATGATGCGCAAGACTTCAGTAATTCTCCTCAGCGCCGCCACCGGCGCAGCATTGACGCTCTTCGTGACGCAGCCTCGTTCTGTGCTGATGGGATCGGTCGCGCGTGCGGCGACCTCGGACACCTATCGCCAGCTCAATCTGTTCGGCGATGTATTCGAGCGGGTGCGCAGCGACTACGTCGAGAAGCCAGACGATTCCAAGCTGGTCGAGTCCGCCATCTCGGGCATGCTGGCCGGTCTCGATCCGCATTCCAGCTACATGGACGCCAAGAGCTTCCGCGACATGCAGGTGCAGACCCGCGGTGAGTTCGGCGGTCTCGGCATCGAAGTCACGATGGAAGACGGCCTGATCAAGGTCGTGTCCCCGATCGACGACACGCCGGCGTCGAAGGCCGGCATCATGGCCAACGACATCATCACCAATCTCGACGACGAAGCCGTGCAGGGTCTCACCCTCAACCAGGCTGTCGAGAAGATGCGCGGGCCGGTCAACACCAAGATCCGGCTCAAGATCATCCGCAAGGGCCAGGACAATCCGATCGAAGTCACGCTGGTACGCGACAATATCCGCGTCCGTTCGGTGCGCGCCCGCGTCGAACAGGACGACATCGCCTATATCCGCATCACGACCTTCAACGAACAGACCACCGAGGGCCTCAAGCGCGAGATCGGCAATCTGACGAACCAGATCGGCGCCGACAAGCTGAAGGGCTTCATCATCGACATGCGCAACAATCCCGGCGGCTTGCTGGAGGAAGCGGTGACGGTTTCCGACACCTTCCTCGAGCGCGGCGAGATCGTCTCGACCCGCGGCCGCAATGCCGAGGAAACCCAGCGCCGCGCCGCGCATGTCGGCGACCTGACCAAAGGCAAGCCGGTGATCGTGCTGATCAACGGTGGCTCCGCCTCTGCTTCCGAAATCGTGGCGGGTGCGCTGCAGGACCACAAGCGCGCGACGCTGATCGGTACCCGCTCGTTCGGCAAGGGCTCGGTCCAGACCATCATCCCGCTCGGCAGCGGCAACGGCGCACTGCGGCTGACCACCGCGCGTTACTACACGCCGTCCGGCAAATCGATCCAGGCCAAGGGGATCGTTCCGGATATCGAAATACTGCAGGACGTTCCTGACGAGCTGAAGTCGCGGACCGACACCAAGGGCGAAGCCTCGCTTCGCGGCCATCTGAAGAACGACGGCGACGAGAAGACCGGCTCGCAATCCTACGTGCCGCCGGATGCCAAGGACGACAAGGCCCTGAAGACCGCGGCCGACCTCCTGCACGGCATCAAGTCGACCGCCACCGCGGCGCCCGCGACCGGCGACAAGGCGGCGATCGACAAGCCCGCCACCAAGGCTGCGAACTGATCGAACCACGCTAGTTTCCGTGAAAAGGGCGGCCTTCGGGCCGCCCTTTTTGTTGCCGGTTCCAGATTTTTGTTTTGACGCGTTTTCTACCGCAGATAAGTCTACGCAATCTGCGCAAGCTTGATTGCTATGCGAACCGGGTCCCACTTCGCTCGAAAACGCTATATCCCCGCCGCATCCCGGGGAGGACCGCTTTTGAGCGGGTCGCGAGCGCTCGAATCCGGTCCATCGTGGTATCGTCGGTGGTTGATTCGGGGAGGTTCATGACGGAAACGGCCGACGAGCTGAGCACGCCGCTCGGACAGGAGACCAAGCGCAAGAAGCGCCGGTTCCGGCTGCCGTTCACCGCGATGCAGGCGCTGGCCGTGCTGCTTGGCCTGTTCCTGGTCGGCTTTGCCACCATCGCGCTGTTTACGGACAATCCGTTTGGCGGCGAGCCGGTCGCGCACGTCGCCATGCGCAAGACGCCCGTGACTGACGAGAAAGCCACCGCGGCCGCGGCCGGTCCCGCCGGGCAGTCTGCGACATCCGCGCCCAAACAGGCTGCGGCCGGCGAAAACAAGACCGTCACCATCATCGACGGATCCAGCGGCAAGCGGCAGGACGTCGTGATCGGCGGCGATGCCGGCAACAAGAACGATGCGGAGACAGCGCCGGCAACCGCGATGGCCGGCATCGATCCGCGCCTGCTGGAGAAGTCGCGCTACGGCATGATCCCGGTGGTTGCCGACGGCCTGAAGCCGTTTACGGTCTATGCCGCCGACGCCGACCGCGCCAAGGCCGCCAAGATGCCCGTTGTCGCCATCGTCGTTGGAGGCCTCGGTGTCGGCGCCGCCAAGACGGTTGATGCCATCATGAAGTTGCCGCCCGCCGTGACGCTGGCGTTTACGCCCTATGGGGCGGACCCGACGAAACTCGCCGAGCGCGCGCGGGCGCAACGCCACGAGATCCTGCTGCAGGTCCCGATGGAACCGTTCGATTATCCCGACAACGATCCCGGCCCGCAGACCCTGCTGACGACGCTGGCGCCGGAGCAGAATATCGACCGTCTGTATTGGCATATGAGCCGGATCCAGGGCTATGTGGGGATCGCCAACTTCATGGGCGCGCGCTTTGTGGCAACGGACGCCGTGATGCAGCCGATCATCCGCGAGGCGGCCAAGCGCGGCCTCGGCTATCTCGATGACGGCTCCACCCCGCGCAGCGCCGCCCCCGCATTGGCGGCGGGTCAGGCGATGCCCTTCACCAAGGCCGATTTCACCATCGACGCGGTGCCGACCTCGGCCGAGATCGACCGGACGCTGCTCAAGCTCGAAACCCTGGCCAAGGAACGCGGCCTGGCCGTCGGCGTCGCCTCGGCCCTGCCGATTTCGATCGAGCGGCTCGCCGCCTGGATCAAGACGCTCGAGACCCGTGGCATCCTGCTTGTGCCATTGACAACGGCGATGCTGAAATCAAAATCAGGATAGGGATCAACCTGATGGCGCCAATCCGGCATTGCCGGATTCCGCCCGCCTGATCGTTCGAATTGTGTGTGTGTAGGAAACCTGCAAGGAAAATCGACGGAATGGCGCGCTACGAAGACCTGCCTTACCGGACATGCGTCGGCATGATGCTGATCAATGCGGCGGGGCTGGTCTTCATCGGTCGCCGCGCCGGAGGCATCGAGCATGTCGACGAAACGCACGTCTGGCAGATGCCGCAAGGCGGCGTCGATCCCGGTGAGGATACCTGGGCGGCGGCAAAGCGCGAGCTCTATGAGGAAACCAGCGTTCGCTCGGTGGAGAAACTCGGCGAGGTCGCCGACTGGCTGATCTACGACATTCCGCGCACCGTGGCCGGCCGTACTTGGAAGGGCCGCTACCGCGGGCAGCGCCAGAAATGGTTTGCGGTCCGCTTCACCGGCAAGGATAGCGAGATCAATGTTGCGAGCCCCGGCGGCGGCCACAAGGCCGAATTCATCAGCTGGCGCTGGGAGCCGATGAAGAATCTTCCGAGCCTGATCGTGCCGTTCAAGCGGCCGGTCTATGAACGCGTGGTGCAGGAATTTTCCAGCCTCGCGGGCAAGTAATGTACCCGTCATTCCGGAGCGCGAGCGAACCCGGAATGACGCCTAACACATCAAGCATCAATGACAGATACAAAACCGTACCGCCCCAATGTCGGGATCGCTCTGTTCAACGCTGCCGGTCAGGTGCTGATCGGCCGGCGCTTCCGCGACGATGGACCCGAGATCATCCTCCCCGGCCTCGAATGGCAGATGCCGCAGGGTGGCATCGACGCTAACGAGAATCCGCGTGATGCGGTGATGCGCGAACTCTGGGAGGAGACCGGCGCGGTCAGCGCCGAGCATCTCGGTGAAACCGACTGGATGACTTACGAGTTTCCGCCCTATGACGGTCCCCCCTCGCATCGCCTCGCCAAATTCCGCGGCCAGCGGCAAAAATGGTTCGCGCTGCGCTACACCGGGCGTGACGACGAGATCGACCCGTTGACGCCGCGCAACGGGCAGCCGGCCGAATTCGACCAATGGCGCTGGGAACGGCTCGACCGTGTTGCCGGTCTCGTGGTGCCGTTCCGGCGCGAGGTGTACATGACCGTCGCCACGGCGTTCGCACGATTTGCAACTACGACTACTTAAGAAAGTGCCGATGCCGATCCGCGCCATATTTTTCGACGTTGGCGAGACGCTGATCGACGAAACGCGCCTGCTGCAGGGCTGGGCCGACACCATGGGCGTCGACAGGGCCGAGTTTCTGGCCGTGCTCGACGATATCATTGCCAAAGGCGAGAATTACCGCCTGGTCTTCGAGCGACTGCGGCCGGGTTTTGACGTCCGTGCCGCTGTCGCCGAGCGCAAGCGAAGCGGAACGGATTTCAGGATCGAAGCAGGCGATCTCTACGCCGATGCCAGGCCGTGCCTGTCCGAACTGACGCATGACGGCTGGTTTGTCGGTATCGCCGGCAATCAACCGCCCACCGCCAAGGCGGCGCTCGATTCGTTCGGCCTGGAGGCCAGATTGATCACGACCTCGGCGGAGCTCGGCGTCGACAAGCCTTCGCTTGATTTCTATAGCAAGACGCTCGCGATGACCGACCTCGATCCAGCCGAAGTGCTCTATGTCGGTGACCGTCTCGATAACGACGTCATTCCGGCGCGGAATTTTGGCATGAAGACCGCCTTACTTGAACGCGGCCCTTGGGGCCGCAACCATGTTCGCTGGCCCGATGCCGCGCTCGCCGATTTCATACTGAAAGATCTGGCCGGATTGCCGGCCTTGCTGCGCGAGATGAAGCGCCAGAGCTGATAGACGCCGCTAGTTGGGCCCGACCGTAAACGGCCCGACCGCGACGACGCGGCAATCGCTGTCGCGCTTGGCACAGTCGCTGAGGGCTTCGTTGACTGCGGCCTGCTCACTGGCTTGCTTCAATCCCAGACCGGGCCGTCTTGCGGCGCCCACGGCGATCGCGCTCCATCCACCTGCAGCATCGGCAAGTTTGCGCGCGGCATCATCGCGCGCTTCAGGTGCGACCAGCGAAGGATCGGCCGCCTTGAAGAAGCCGGTCACCCTCATCGTTGTCGGAACTGGGACGATGAACGTGTCGTTCAGCGCTACAATCATGCAGGGAACGCCGGCGATGGCGCCACACGATTCCAGACTCCGTCGCGCCGCCTCCTCTACCGTATCCACACCGACGACCATGTAGTATTGACCGACGCCGGGGCCGACTGCCAGTATCTTGGTCTTACGGGCCGGCACATAGATATTTTCAATCCGCGCCTTGCCGGGATCACGCGTTAACGGCATTTCCTTTGAGGAAAATGGCCGTTCGGTTGTCTGGTCGTGTTTGATCCAGGGCGGCGGTGGCAGGGGCGGCTTGCCGTGCGCATAAACGACTTTGTTGCCGACAGCATAGAGTTCGCATTTTCGCGGTGACGAAGCGCTGTCCGCGCGCTTCTGGCATTGCTCGACCGCCATGCTTTTTGCCACTTCTTCACTCGCCTGCCCGGTGACGAAGGCGTTGAATCCGCCGAAGTTGAGCGCGACCGCCTTGAAGTCGGTGCCCGGCACGTACTCCTTTTCGAGCGTCGCGCGAATCCGCTCACCGACAAATGGCACGGCAGCGATTGCGAGGATCTCACTAGACGGCGAAAGCGGCGATGGAGATGATGGCGTAGCCACCGGCGGCACGGACGCTGGCGCCGGCGCCGAGTTCACATGGCTGCTCGCCACTTGCGGCGCCTGCTTCGCCGCCATGTTCTCCAGCTTGGTGAAGTACAGAAAGCCGCCGACGCCGATCGCAGCCAAACTAACCAGGGTGACCGCGACCGGCCACATCCAGTTTGGCGCACCGTGATCCGAAGCCTTGATCGGCTTCTTGACCTGCGGCGTCGAGTAGGAGCCGTCTTCGCGGCGCATCGCCACCATGAAGGCATGCACCGGGGTCGGGATGTTCTTCACGTCCTGCGCGCCGATATCGGCGAACTGCACCGACAATTTGTTGGCGACCTGTTCGTGCACCGCGCACGAGACGCAGATGCCACCGACTTCGGCGAGGCCCTCGAGGCGTGCGGCAATGTTGACGCCCTCGCCCAGCAGGTCGCCGTCGCGCTCGACCACATCGCCGATGGTGATGCCGATGCGAAACGACATCTGCCGGCTCGGCGGATACGCCATGTTGCGGGTGCGCAGGCTTTCCTGGATATCGACGGCGCAGCGTACGGCTTCCACTGCGCTCGGGAATTCGGCAAGCACCGCGTCTCCCGCGGTATTGAAAATGCGGCCGCCGCCTTTGGCTATGAAATCGTCGGTCACTTCACGATAGCGAGCCGCCGCAGCGTTTCCTCTTCGTCCTCGGCAACCAGGCGGCTGTAGCCGGCAATATCGGCTGCAAAAATCGCCGCGATCTTGCGCTTCATAAAAAACAGCCCCGAACCAGTTCCCGGGCGCAACTGTAGCGGTTCCGGGCACAGCCGGGGCGACTTGCGAAAGAAATACTGCCGCTAAAAGTTCAGCGCCCGTCACGGTGTGACGAGCGCTGGTGTTATCAGGGGCCTTCATTGCGCCCCGGAGCAGGACCCCGGGGCTTAATGCATCGCCGTGGAGCTGAGCTGATGCTCGATGCTCTTGAAGTGATCGAGCCGCTCGATGGCGTGGTCGAGTTCGGTGCCTTCCTTCTCGGCAAGCTTGGCTTCCATCTCGGCGATCGTCTCGGCGAACTGGGCCCGATCGATGTCCTGAATCGAGGTGGCAACGTCGGCGAGCACGGTGAGGCCCTTCTCCGACATTTCGGCGAGACCGCCGAGCACGATCATCTTCTGATGCGTGCCGCCGGAGGTGATGGTCAGGATGCCGGGACGGACCGCGGCCACAACCGGCGCATGGCCGGCCAGAACGCCGAAATCGCCTTCCACGCCGGGGACGTCAACCTGATCGACCTCGCCGGAGAAGGAGAGTTTTTCGGGGGAAACCAGATCGAAGTGGAAGGTGGCCATGGATCTTTCCGTTCTTTCCGCTGTCACCCGCGGGCTTGACCCGCGGGTCCATCAAGAGAATTTTTCTTGGCGATGGATTGCCGGGTCAAGCCCGGCAATGACGAAGTAACTTAAGCCGCTTCAGCCGCCAGCTTCTTGCCCTTCTCGACGGCTTCTTCGATGTTGCCGACCATGTAGAACGCCGCTTCCGGCAGATGGTCGTACTTGCCTTCGCACAGGCCGCGGAAGCCCTTGATGGTGTCGGCGAGGTCGACGAACTTGCCGGGCGAACCGGTGAACACTTCGGCGACATGGAACGGCTGCGACAGGAAGCGCTCGATCTTGCGGGCGCGGGCAACCGCGATCTTGTCCTCTTCGGAGAGTTCGTCCATGCCGAGAATGGCGATGATGTCCTGCAGCGACTTGTAGCGCTGCAACACCTGCTGAACCATACGCGCGGTCTCGTAGTGCTCCTGACCGACGACCAGCGGGGACAGCATGCGCGAGGTCGAGTCGAGCGGATCCACCGCGGGATAGATGCCCTTTTCCGAAATCGCGCGGTTCAACACCGTGGTCGCGTCCAAATGGGCGAACGAGGTCGCGGGCGCCGGGTCGGTCAAGTCGTCGGCCGGCACGTAGATCGCCTGCACCGAGGTGATCGAGCCCTTGTGCGTGGTGGTGATGCGCTCCTGCAGCGCGCCCATGTCGGTGGCGAGCGTCGGCTGATAACCCACCGCCGAAGGAATACGACCCAAGAGCGCCGACACTTCGGAGCCTGCCTGGGTGAAGCGGAAGATGTTGTCGACGAAGAACAGCACGTCCTGACCCTGGTCACGGAAGTGCTCGGCGACCGTCAGACCGGTGAGGCCGACGCGGGCACGGGCACCCGGGGGTTCGTTCATCTGGCCGAACACCAGCGCGCATTTCGACTTCACGTTCGGATCGGGATTGTGCGGGTCGGCGTTGACCTTGGATTCGATGAACTCGTGATAGAGGTCGTTGCCTTCGCGGGTGCGCTCGCCGACGCCGGCGAACACCGAGTAACCGCCGTGCGCCTTCGCGACGTTGTTGATCAGTTCCTGAATCAGCACGGTCTTGCCGACGCCGGCGCCGCCGAACAGGCCGATCTTGCCGCCCTTGGCGTAAGGCGCCAAGAGGTCGACGACCTTGATGCCGGTGACGAGAATTTCAGCTTCGGTGGACTGGTCGGTATAGCTCGGCGCTTCCGCATGGATCGGGCGCAGGCCTTCGGACACCATCGGACCGGCTTCATCGATCGGCTCTCCGATCACGTTCATGATGCGGCCCAGTGTGCCGGCGCCGACAGGAACGCGGATCGGCGCGCCGGTGTCGGTGACTTCCTGGCCGCGGACCAGACCCTCGGTGGTGTCCATCGCGATGGTACGCACCGTGGATTCACCGAGATGCTGCGCCACCTCGAGCACCAGGCGGTTGCCGGCGTTCTTGGTTTCGATGGCGTTCAGAATGGCGGGCAGATGCCCTTCGAACTGCACGTCGACGACGGCGCCGATGACCTGGGTGATGTGTCCGGTCTGGTTTGCTGGTGCTGCGGCCATAAAACTCTCTCCTTCGAATTCTGTCTTAAGGAAGTCCGTCAGGGTGTCGCGCGAATGGCTAGAGTGCCTCGGCGCCGGAGATGATTTCGATCAGCTCCTTGGTGATCTGGGCCTGACGGGTTCGGTTGTAGATAAGGGTCTGCTTGCGGATCATGTCGCCGGCGTTGCGGGTGGCGTTGTCCATCGCGCTCATCTGCGCGCCGTAGAACGAAGCGTTGTTTTCCAGCAGCGCGCGGAAAATCTGCACCGCGAGATTGCGCGGCAACAGGCGCGTCAGGATCTCGTCTTCTTCCGGCTCATATTCGTAGGACGTCGACGGGCCGGCATTTGCGGCCGGCGCTTCCACCACCAGCGGGATGATCTGCTGCGCGGTCGGGATCTGGGAGATCACGGATTTGAAGCGCGAATAGAACAGCGTGCAGACGTCGAATTCGCCGGCATCGAAACGCGCCAGAACCTTCCTGGCGATATCTTCGGCATTGATGAAGCCGAGCTGACGCACCGATTTCAGGTCGAGATGTTCGACGATCTGCCTGTCGAACTGGCGGCGGAGCTGCTCGTAGCCCTTGCGGCCGACGCAGAAGAACTTGACCTCTTTGCCCTGGGCGATCAGCGACAGCGCGCGTTCGCGCGCCAGCCGTACGATCGAGGAATTGAACGCGCCCGACAGACCGCGCTCGCCGGTGCAAACCAGCAGCAGGTGAACCTGATCGTTACCGGTACCGGCAAGCAGCGCCGGCGCGCCGGGCGAACCCGCGGCTGCGGTGGCGATGTTCGAGATCACCGCGTCCATTTTTTCCGCGTAGGGCCGCGCCGCTTCGGCGGCGGTCTGCGCGCGGCGCAGCTTGGAGGCTGCGACCATCTGCATGGCCTTGGTGATCTTCTGCGTCGCCTTGGTCGAGGCGATGCGGACCCGCATGTCTTTCAGTGAAGCCATTCTTAGTTCACCCCGGCGATCAGACCTCTAGGATCCGACCGCAAGCCTCTTTTCATCAGGCCCGGCTAGCGCCGGGCCATGACGGCCCATCAAGCAAGCGTCTTGGAGAAACCTTCGACAACCGCCTTCAGCTTGCCCGCAGTTTCGTCGCTGAGATCGCGGCTTTCGCGGATGCTGTTGAGGATTTCGACGTTCTTGCCGCGCAACAGCGACAGCAGGCCGTCTTCGAAAGGACGCACCTTGTTGAGCGGAAGCGCATCGAGATAGCCGTTGGTGCCGGCCCAGATCACGCAAACCTGCTCTTCCATCTTCAGCGGCGAGAACTGCGGCTGCTTCAGGAGCTCGGTCAGGCGCGAACCGCGGTTCAAGAGGCGCTGGGTCGAGGCGTCGAGGTCGGAACCGAACTGCGCGAACGCCGCCATTTCGCGGTACTGCGCCAGCTCACCCTTGATCTTGCCGGCGACCTTTTTCATCGCCTTGGTCTGCGCCGACGATCCGACGCGCGACACCGACAGACCGACGTTGACCGCCGGACGGATGCCCTGGAAGAACAGGTCGGTTTCCAGGAAGATCTGACCGTCGGTAATCGAAATCACGTTGGTCGGAATGTAGGCCGACACGTCGTTGGCCTGGGTCTCAATGACCGGCAGCGCGGTCAGCGAACCCGAGCCCTGGTCCTTGTTCAGCTTGGCGGCGCGCTCGAGCAGGCGGGAATGCAGATAGAACACGTCGCCGGGATAGGCTTCGCGGCCCGGCGGGCGGCGCAGCAGCAGCGACATCTGGCGATAGGCGACGGCCTGCTTGGACAAGTCGTCATAGATGATGACGGCGTGCATGCCATTGTCGCGGAAATATTCGCCCATGGTGCAGCCGGTGAACGGCGCGATGTACTGCATCGGCGCCGGGTCGGACGCGGTAGCGGCGACCACGATCGAATATTCCAGCGCGCCCTGTTCTTCGAGCACCTTCACGAACTGGGCGACGGTGGAGCGCTTCTGGCCGATCGCGACATAGACGCAATACAGCTTGATGTTCTCGTCCGGCTGCGCGTTGAGCGGCTTCTGGTTCAGGATGGTGTCGAGCGCGATCGCGGTCTTGCCGGTCTGGCGGTCGCCGATGATCAGCTCGCGCTGGCCACGGCCGACCGGGATCAGGGCGTCGATCGCCTTGAGGCCGGTCGCCATCGGCTCGTTCACCGACTTGCGCGGAATGATGCCGGGCGCCTTGACGTCGACGCGCTTGCGCTCGGTGGACTGGATCGGACCCTTGCCGTCGATCGGGTTGCCGAGTGCGTCAACGACGCGGCCGAGCAGGCCCTTGCCGACGGGCGTGTCGACGATGGCGCGGGTGCGCTTGACGGTCTGGCCTTCCTTGATCTCGCGGTCGGCGCCGAAGATCACGATACCGACGTTGTCGGTTTCGAGGTTCAGCGCCATGCCGCGGGTGCCGTTCTCGAATTCGACCATCTCGCCGGCCTGGACGTTGTCGAGGCCGTAGACGCGGGCAATGCCGTCGCCGACGGACAACACCTGTCCGACTTCGGTAACTTCAGCCTCCTGGCCGAAATTCTTGATCTGGTCCTTGAGGATCGCGGAAATTTCCGCGGCGCGGATGTCCATCAGCCTGCCTCTTTCATCGCGTGCTTGATCGAATTGAGTTTGGTGCGAAGCGAACTATCCACCATGCGGCTGCCGAGCTTGACCACCAGGCCGCCGATAATGGAGGGATCGACTTTCACGTTGAGCGCGACGTCCTTGCCCGTCACTGACTTCAGTGCGGTCTTGAGAGCGTCGAGATTCTTGTCGCTGAGCGATTCGGCGACGGTGACGTCTGCCGTAGCTTCGCCCTTGAACTTCGCCACCAGCGCGCGGAAGGCGCGGATTACGTCACCGACGGCGAACAGCCGGCGATTGGCGGTCAGGACCTTGAGGAATTTGGCAGAAGTGCCCGAAATCCCGGCCTTGTCGAGAATCGCGGTGAGCGCCTTCGACTGCGCATCTGCCGAGAAAACCGGACTGCGGACCAGGCGCTTCAAATCAGCGCTGTCGGCCAGCATAGCCTCGAATCTATCGAGATCGGCTTTTACTGCGTCGATCGATTTCTCGTCGCGCGCCAACTCGAACAAGGCCGTTGCATAACGGCCTGACACTCCCGAAACGGACGGATCTTCAGCAGCCACAGAGACGCTCTTTTTTGCTGTCAAACTCGCAAGGGAAAAACCGTCGCCACGAAAGCGGCGCCTAGCGATCCAAGCCCTTGGAATTCAAGCGGGACTTCGATTTTCGACCGACACGAGAGGTGCCGGGATCGTTAAAATCGCGGCTTTGCTAACATAGCAAGCGCGCAGGTGCAACATGACGGCGCGCGCGGGCGATGCCTTGTCGTACGACTATTTTAGTTGGCCTCTAATTCAATTTTCCAAACCGACCTTCAAGCCGACTTTCGAACCGCGGGTGTCACGCGCAGATCGCGGCAAATCAGCCGTCACGATCTTGCCACCCTTCGCTCCGCGCCGGAGTGCGTCAGCACTACGCCAAATTGTTCCGCCCGTATTTGCATGGGCGCCATGAGCCGTCTGCACAGACCGAATCCGGTTCCCCGCCGTTTACTTGTCGCAACTTCGTGAACGCTAACGAACACTTAATTCATCAGTAATAGTAAGTATAGTTATGGTTAAAATATCGTTAAAGCAGCGTATTGAGAAATACCCGTTGTTTAGTTGATCTAGGTAACAAGATATGTCAGCCGGAGAAAAACACAGATTACTGCCCAATTCATGCCTCAATGCCTACTCAAACGGCAGTCTCGTACATGGGAACGGGGGTTCCACTTGTCACATATGTGGCAATACTGTCTGAGGGATTATATTGATGTTGAATTCCAAGAACCTGCTGCCGGGAACTGTCACCCGGTCGCGTACGGCGTTTGCTTTGATCGCCGCAACTCTCCTGGTCGGTAGCAGCATTACCGAAGCTTCGGCCAAATCCCGGCACCACCGCCATCACCACCATCATTCCCACCACGCCCAGAAGGCCAAGAGCAACTGGCAGGACGCCAACGCGTCGATCGGCTCAAGCTCCGGGCGCAGCTTCTCGGGCATGGCTTCCTTTTACGGCAATGAATCCGGCAGCAAGACCGCGTCCGGCCAGCGCTTCAACCAGAACGCCATGACCGCGGCCCATCGCAGCCTGCCGTTCGGCACCAAGCTCCGCGTGACCCATGGCGGCCGCAGCGTCATCGTCACCATCAACGACCGCGGCCCGTTCATTAAAGGGCGCGTGCTCGACCTTTCGACCGGCGCTGCCAGCGCGGTCGGACTGACCCGCGCCAAGGGCGTCGGTCGCATCACCGCCGAGGTCGTCTCTTAAATAGCGCCGATCATACGCCGTTTCCGGTTCAACAAATCTGGTAAGCGTTGCGTTGCGTAACGGGCGCAGTACTTTCGCGCACCGATAAGGGCCTGCCGTCGCAAATGACGGCAGGCTTTTTATTTGACCACGCTCGACTTGCCGCCCCGCCCGAACGGCGCTGAGCGGCTCTGGCCACCACGGTGGCAGGAGGATCGTGCTAGGTTCTGCGGGCAACAGGGCGCGTTCCGCAGTCCTTGAACCAGCACTGACGAGATCGATCATGAGCCAGATCAAAACCGTGGAACAACTGCGAAGTGTTCTTCCCGAACCACGGGCGACCACCAAGGCCAAAATAGCGCCCTGTCTCGACGAACAGGCGATCGACTTCTTGCAAACGTGCCCGTTTGGGCTGATGGCCACGGCCGGCCGCGACGGGCCGATCGAAGTATCCCCGAAGGGCGACGAGCCCGGGTTTGTCCGCGTCGAAAATGAAACAACGGTTCTGCTCCCGGAACGGGCGGGCAACAACCTTGCGTTCGGCCTGCAGAACATCATCGAGACCGGCCGGATCGGGATGATTTTCCTGCGACCCCGGACCGGCGAGACGCTGCGACTCTCGGGGCGGGCCGAGATCTTTGACGATGCCGAACTGCTGGCGACACTTGGCAAGGAAGGCCGTCCGGCGCTGCTGGCGATCCGGATCCACATCGAACGCTCCTATTTCCACTGCGCCCGCGCGGTGCTCCGGTCAAAGCTCTGGCAACCCGAGCATTGGCCGGAACCCAAGCGCATCTCGTTCGGAAAAGTCTTCGCGGCGAGGGCCGGCGCCGCCGAGGATCAGGCGGCGAAAATCGATGCCTTTGTCGAGCAGGGATACACGACCAATCTGTGGTCGAACGGTTGATGCGGATTGTCGCCGGCCAATGATGGCCTTTACAAAAAGCTCTGCGGATCGACGTCGACCTCGAGCTTGAGATTGCCTTTTGTCTTCGGACCCGCCGCAAGCCATTCGCGCAAATAGTCCGACAGATCGACATTGCGCAGCGACTTTACCAATAGCCGGAAGCGATAGCGGCCCTTGATAACTGCCAGCGGCGCTTCCGCAGGCCCCAGCACCTGGATGCGCTCGTCGATCGGCGCGATGGCGGCTAACTTGCGCGCAAAACCTTCGGCGGTCGGCCGGTCGCCGGCGGAAATGATCAGGCTGGCGAGCCGGCCGAACGGCGGATAGCCCGATCGTTCACGCTGATCGATTTCAGTGGCATAGAACGCCTCGCGATCGCTTGCGACCAGCGCCTTCATCACGGGATGATCGGGCTGATGGGTCTGCAGGTAACCGATGCCGTGGCCCTGGTCGCGCCCGGCACGGCCGATCACCTGGTTGAGCAATTGAAACGTCCGCTCGGCGGCGCGCGGATCGCCATTGCTCAGGCCCAGATCCGCATCGACGACACCGACCAGATTGAGCCGCGGGAAATTATGTCCCTTCGCCACCAGCTGCGTGCCGATGATGATATCAACGCGGCCCTCGGCGATTTCGTTCAGCTCGCTGCGCATGGTTTCGATCGAGGTGATCAGGTCGCTCGACAGCACCATGGTGCGCGCGTTCGGGAACAGTTGCGCGGCCTCCTCCTGCAGGCGTTCGACACCGGGCCCGATGGCAGCCAGCGATTCCTCGGCCGCGCAATGCGGACAGATATTCGGGCGCGGCATCGAGAAGCCGCAATGGTGACAGACCAGCCGCTGGCGAAAGCGATGATCCACCAGCCAGGCATCGCAGATCGTGCAGGAGAAGCGATGCCCGCAGGCGCGGCACAGCGTCAGCGGCGCGTAGCCGCGGCGATTGAGGAACAACAGCGCCTGCTCGCGCTTCTCGATCGCCTGCCCGATGTAATCGGCAAGCCGCGGCGACACGAAGCGGCCGCGCGGCGGCGGTTCGCGGCGCAAATCGATCGCCTCGATATGCGGCATGTGCTGGCCGCCGAAGCGCGACGGCAATGCTATGCGCTGATAGCGGCCCTTGCGCGCGTTGACTTCGGTCTCGATCGACGGCGTCGCCGAAGCCAGGATGATCGGAATTTTCGCGATATGCGCGCGCACCACCGCCATGTCGCGGGCGTGATAATGCGCGCCATCATCCTGCTTGTAGGCCTGGTCGTGCTCCTCATCCACGATGATCAAGCCCAAATCGGCATAGGGCAGGAACAATGCCGAGCGCGCGCCGACCACGACCGGCGCTTCGCCGGCTGCGATCGCCGCCCAGTTGCGGGCGCGGGTGCGCGGCGTCAGTTCGGAATGCCATTCCAGAGGACGCACCCCAAAACGCTGCGCGAAGCGGTCGAGGAATTGTCCGGTCAGCGCGATCTCCGGCATCAGGATCAGCGTCTGCTTGCCGCGGCGGATAATTTCGGCGATCGCCTCGAAATAGACTTCGGTCTTGCCCGAACCGGTGACGCCATCAAGCAGCGCAACGTGAAAGCTGCCACTCGCCGCCAGCGCCCGCATTGCATCGACGGCGGTGCGCTGCTGCCGGGAGAATTCAGGCTGGGCAAACGACGGATCGGGCGCCGGCGGCGCCAGCGGCGGCGGCATCGCCTCGACTTGAAGCGTGCCCTCATCGACCAGCCCGTCGATCACGCCTGAGCTGACGCCAGCCTCACGGGCGGCTTCGGACTTGCCGTGCAGGAGGCCATCCGACAGCACGTCAATCGCCCGCCGCCGCGCAGGCGTCAGGCGCCGCAGCGGCTCACCGACCAGCCGCACGCCGAGCCGCATCCGCTCGGGGCCGAGATTTTCGCCCATCCGCAGGCTCATGCGCAGCACCATGCCGCGGGCGGAGAGCGTGTAATTGGCGACCCAGTCGACGAGCGAGCGCAGTTCCTGCTTCAGCGGCGGCACGTCGAGCTTTTCGCCGACATCCTTTAAGCGGTTATGCAGGCGCGGATCGGGATTGGCGTTTTCCGCCCACACCACGGCCACCACCTCGCGCGGCCCCAGCGGCACGCAGACGACGTCGCCGGGCTTCAGCTCCATGCCGCGCGGGACGCGATAAGAATAGGCCTGATTGAGCGCAACCGGCACCAGCACATCGACGACGCGCGTCGATGTGGCGGAGGAACTGCTGCTGCGCGTCGAATGGTCCATGGGAATCAGGCTTAAGGGGCGGAAGGGCTCAAGTTAAGGGCGCGCGGCCGCGAGGGCCAGTGGCACCTGCGCTGGTGGGGCAAGTTAGCGAACGGTAAACGAAAGAGGTGCGATATAATCAGGAGAATCAGGGCGCCCATAGTCCATGACCAAGCCTGTTCCGTCACCCCAACCGATCGAACTCGATTGCGCCGACGCGACGCTGGCGTTGGAGATGACGCGGTGGCTGTCGCATCTCCGCGCCGAACGTCGGCTGTCACCCAAAACGCTGGAGGCCTACGCCCGCGACCTCCGGCAATGCCTGATTTTTCTCAGCCAGCACTGGGGCCGAAAAGTTACGCTCAAGGGGTTTGCAGCGCTGGAAGCCAGCGACATCAGGGCCTTCATGGCGATGCGCCGCGCCGACGACATCGGGGGCCGCTCGCTGATGCGGGCGCTGGCAGGGCTGCGCTCGTTCGGACGTTTTCTGGAGCGCGAAGGCAAGGGCAAGGTCGGCGCGCTCTCGGCGATCCGTGCGCCGAAAATCGGCAAGAGCCTGCCGAAGCCGATCCAGATGGCGGCCGCCAAACGTTTTGCCGATGCCGACGAACGCGCCGGCGAGGATCGCGATCCCTGGATCTGGGCGCGCGATGCCGCCGTGATGGCGCTGCTGTACGGTTCGGGCCTGCGCATCTCCGAGGCGCTGGGCTTAAAAAAGCGCGACGTGCCGCGGCCCGGCGAAGGTGACGTTATCATCGTGACCGGCAAGGGCAACAAGACCCGCATGGTGCCCGTGCTGCAAAACGTGCTGGCGCTGATCGCCGATTACACCGCCGTCTGCCCGCATCAGCTTAACCCGGAGGGACCGATTTTCGTCGGCGCACGCGGCGGGCCGCTCAGCCCGCGAATCATCCAGCTGACCATGGAGCGGCTGCGCGGCGCGCTCGGCCTACCCGACAGCGCGACGCCGCATGCGCTGCGGCATTCCTTTGCTACCCACCTGCTGTCGCGCGGCGGCGATCTGCGCGCGATCCAGGAATTGCTCGGCCACGCCTCGCTCTCGACCACGCAGATCTATACCGGCATCGACAGCGAGCGGCTGCTGGAAGTTTACAAGACGGCGCATCCGCGCGGCTGAACGCCGGCCGCGCTCCGACATACTATCGTCACATCGTGGACTGCCCGCTCCTGCCCCCTTGCGCCCGCCTTATTTGTTCGGCAATCGTCTGCTCACCATTGGCAGGAGAGAAACATGGGCGCACATGAAAGCATGGAGCATGCGGAGCACGCCGAGCACGCTTCCAGCTCCAACAAGAGAATCGCATTGCTGATCGCCGTCATTGCGCTGTTTCTTGCGCTGTCGGAGACCCTCGGCAAGGGCGCGCAGACCGAATCGATCAGCAAGAATGTCGAGGCGTCGAACCTCTGGGCGTTCTTCCAGGCCAAGAGCATCCGCCGTACCACGGTTCAGGCCACCGCCGAACACGCCAAGCTGAGCCTCGGGGTCACGTCTGATCCGGCCGCGAAAGCGGCGCTGCAGAAGCAGATCGATGACTGGACCAAGACTGCGGCGCGCTATCGCTCGGAGCCGGAAACCGGCGAGGGCTCGGAAGAACTCATGAAGCGCGCCAAGCATGCCGAACATTTGCGCGACGAGGCGATGGCCAAGTACCATCACTACGAAGTCGCCTCGGCCGCGTTCCAGATCGGCATCGTGCTGGCATCGGCGACCATCATCACCGGCATGATCGTGCTGGCCTGGGGTTCCGCCCTGCTCGCGGTGATCGGAATTGGCTTCACCTTGATCGGCCTGTTCGCGCCGCATGCCGTGCATTTGATGTAGCTTGTTTCACTCCTCCCATCGGGAGAGGTGTGAGTTCGGTCACCGGCTTTACCGCGCCTCGTGCACGCGCTTGCGAAAACGCTGGATCAGCCTCAGCGTCCGGGCTGACCAGCCGCTGCCGTCGCCGCGCAGCATTTCCGCGATCCGGCGCTTGACCGGCTCGACCAGTGCGGCCGCCCTGGCGCGCAACGCCATGATGAACTCATAGACCGTCTTGAACCATTGCATCTGCAGCAGCTTCGGCCGCGTCACTTCGAAGATAAAGGCGGTGACGCCGACGCCGATGAATTTTCCGAGAACGATGACGACGATCGCGCTGATCCAATATTCATTCGCCAGCAGCCACAGCCCGACCAGTTTGAGCGGAAACAGCGGGATCACCGGCACCGCAAATACGATCAACGTCATCGCCGGCGACAGCGTATCGACACGCTCGGACAGCCATCGCTTGAACGCGCGGAACGGAATCCACGCGACGATGCGCTCGACGATCGGCTCGAGATGATCCCACAGCCATGCTTCGATCAGGAAGATGACCGCAAGCAGAATCCATAACGGCTTCAATAGACGGCGCATCATCTGAAAAACTCGACCCGGCGTGTGCCGGGCATCGATCACATATGGATGGCCCGTTTGCCGACCGCAAGCGCGGCTTCCTTGATGGCCTCCGAACGGGTCGGATGCGCGTGGCAGGTCCGTGCCAAATCCTCGGCCGAACCGCCAAACTCCATCAGAACGGCGGCTTCATGGATCATCTCGCCGGCTTCACGGCCGATGATGTGCACGCCGAGCACGCGATCGGTCTTCGCATCGGCGAGAATCTTTACAAAGCCGTCCGTGGTCTGGTTGACCTTGGAGCGGCCGTTGGCAGTGAAGGGGAATTTGCCCGACGTGTAAGCGACGCCCGCCTGCTTCAGTTCCTCCTCGGTCTTGCCGACCGACGACACCTCCGGCGTGGTATACACAACGCCCGGGATGACGTCGTAATTCACATGCCCGGCTTGCCCTGCGATGATCTCGGCACACGCCACGCCTTCGTCCTCGGCTTTGTGCGCAAGCATCGGACCCGCCACCACGTCGCCGATCGCATAGACGCCCTTCACGTTGGTCGAGAAATGCGCGTCGATCTCGACGCAGCCGCGATTGTCGAGCGCAATACCGGCCTCCTTCAGCCCAAGGCCGTCGGTGTAAGGCACGCGGCCGATGCAGACCAGCACCACATCGGCTTCGATGCTCTCCGCTGCACCGCCCGCCGCCGGCTCGACTTTGGCCGACAGCGTCTTGCCCGACGTGTCGACACCCGTAACCTTGGCGCCGAGCTTGAACGCAAAGCCCTGCTTTTCGAGAATGCGCTGAAATTGTTTTGCGACTTCGCCGTCCATGCCGGGCAGGATGCGGTCGAGGAATTCCACCACGGTGACTTTCGCACCTAACCGGTGCCACACCGAACCGAGTTCGAGCCCGATCACGCCGGCGCCGACGATCAGCAGGTGTGAGGGCACCTTGTCGAGCGACAGCGCGCCGGTCGACGACACGATCCGCTTCTCGTCGATCTCGATGCCCTTCAGCCGCGCGATGTCGGAGCCGGTGGCGATCACGATGTTTTTGGTCTCGATCGCCTGCGCCTTGCCGTCACCGCCTGACACTTCGACCTTGCCGGCACCGAGAACCTTGCCCGTGCCGCTGATGACGTCGATCTTGTTCTTCTTCATCAGGAACTCGACGCCCTTGACGTTGCCGTCGATGCCCTGCTGCTTGAAATTCATCATCGAAGGCAGATCAAGCTTCGGTGCGGAAATGCTGACGCCCATTTTTGCAAAGGAGTGCCCGGCTTCCTCGAACATCTCGGACGCATGCAGCAGCGCCTTCGACGGCATGCAGCCGACGTTGAGGCAGGTGCCCCCGAGCGTCGCATTCTTCTCGACCACCGCGACCTTCATGCCGAGTTGCGCGGCGCGCACCGCGCAGACATATCCACCCGGACCGGTGCCGATGACGACGAGATCGTAAGAAGCCATGATTGAAGTCCCGTAACTGAATTTTATGACAGGGTATTACCGGCCGCCCGATACATCGAGGATGGCGCTGGTGACGTACGAAGCGTCGTCCGACATCAGCCAGACGATGGCATTGGCGATTTCTTCCGCGGTGCCGACGCGCTTCATCGGCACCATGTGCGCAAGACGATGAGCACGATCGGGCTCGCCGCCGGCCGCATGAATTTCGGTATCGATCAGCCCGGGCCGGATTGCAGCGACGCGTATCCCCTCGCCGGCGACTTCATGGCCGAGCCCGACCGTGAACGAATCGACCGCGCCCTTGGAGGCCGCGTAATCGACATACGTATTCGGCGCACCGAGTCTCGCCGCGACCGAGGAAAGATTGACGATAACGCCGCCTTGGCCGCCATGCTTGGTCGACATGCGCTTCACGGCCTCGCGCGCGCACAGGATGGATCCGGTAACGTTGACCGCCATCACGCGCTGGATGCGCTCGGCCGACATCTCGTCGACGCGCACGCCGCTCTGACCGACAATACCGCCGTTGTTGACGAGCGCCCCTAACGTACCGAACTGATCGGCCGCCTTGAACAGCGCGAGGATGTCGCTTTCCTCGGCAACGTCGCATTTCACCGCGACGGCCTTGCCGTTCCTGCGCCCGATTTCGGCAACGACTTCGTTCGCCGCCGCCTCGTTACTGGCGTAACCGACGACGACCCGAAAGCCGCGGGCCGCCGCGGCAATCGCGGTGGCACGGCCGATGCCGCGGCTACCGCCGGTGATGACAACAACACGATCCGTCACATTCGCCCCCATTGATCCACGCGTTCACTACGCCGCTCAAAATACCCGCCGAGGAGCGGGCATTCGAAACGCGCCGTGCCTCAGAGATCCAGCACCAGCCGCGCCGGATCTTCCAGGCTCTCCTTGACGCGGACCAGGAACGTGACCGCTTCCTTGCCGTCGATGACGCGGTGATCGTAGGACAGCGCCAGATACATCATCGGGCGGACTTCGATCTTGCCGCCGATCGCCATCGGCCGCTCCTGGATCTTGTGCATGCCGAGAATGGCGGACTGCGGCGCGTTCAGGATCGGCGTCGACATCAGCGAACCGTAGATGCCGCCGTTGGTGATGGTGAAGGTGCCGCCCTGCATCTCGTCGATCTTGAGCTGGCCGTCGCGGGCGCGGCGGCCGAAATCGGCGATGCTCTTTTCGATGTCGGAGATCGACTTGTGGTCGCAGTCGCGCACCACGGGGACGACCAGGCCCTTGTCGGTGCCGACGGCGACGCCGACATGATAGTAGTTCTTGTAGATCAGATCGGAGCCGTCGATCTCGGCATTGACGGCGGGAATATCCTTCAGGGCCTGCACGCAGGCCTTGGTGAAGAAGCCCATGAAGCCGAGCTTGGTGCCGTGCTTCTTCTCGAATACGTCCTTGTACTGCGTCCGCATCGCCATGATGTGGCTCATGTCGACCTCGTTGAAGGTCGTGAGCATCGCCGCGGTGTTCTGCACGTCCTTCAGGCGGCGCGCGATGGTCTGGCGCAGCCGCGTCATCTTCACGCGCTCTTCGCGCGCGGCATCGTCAGCGGGCGACGGTGCACGCACCTGCACGGCCGCGGCGGGCTGATTGACCGGGGTCGGCGCGGAAGCCGCCTTCTCGATCGCAGCCAGCATGTCGCCCTTGGTGACGCGGCCATCCTTGCCGGAGCCGGGCACGGTCGCGGCATCGACGCCGCTCTCGACGGAGAGTTTGCGCACCGACGGCGCCAGCGGCGCGTCCGCAGGTGCGGCCTTTGGCGCCGCAGCAGGTGCTGTGGCAGCGGCGGGCGGCGGAGCGGCCGGCGCGGCTGCCTTTGCGGGAGCGGCCGCGGGCTTGGCGCCTGCCGCGCCGTCATTGATCTGTCCGAGCAGCGCGCCGACGGCGACGGTTTCGCCGTCCTTGGCGGCGATCTCGCCCAGCACGCCTGCTGAAGGCGCCGGGACTTCGATGGTGACCTTGTCGGTCTCGAGCTCCACCAAAGGCTCGTCCACCGCCACGGCATCGCCGGCCTTCTTGAACCAGCGGCCAATGGTGGCCTCCGTCACGGACTCGCCGAGCGTCGGAACGCGAATGTCAGTCATGGTCTGTTTTTCCTCAATACCCTTAAGCAGTCATCTATTTCAAACTGTCATCGCCCGCCTTGTGCGCAATTGCGCTCAGGGGCGGACGATCCAGTACTCCGTGACGATTGCGATTAAAACGAACGGCGCGGAGTACTGGATGCCCCGCCTTCGCGGGGCATGACGGATCAGTTCAGCGCGTCATCCAGCAGCGCCTTGAGCTGCGCCAGATGCTTCGACATCAAACCGGTGGCCGTGGCCGCCGCCGCCGCGCGGCCGGCGTAACGCGGACGCCTGTTCGGCGCGTGGATCTGGTTCAGCACCCATTCGAGATAGGGCTCGATGAAGTGCCACGCACCCATGTTGCGCGGTTCTTCCTGGCACCAGACGACTTCCGCATTCTTGAAGCGGGCGAGTTCGTGCACCAGCGCCTTCAGCGGCACCGGATAGAGCTGCTCGACGCGCATCAGGTAGATGTCATCGATGCCGCGCTTCTCGCGCTCCTCGTAGAGATCGTAATAGACCTTGCCCGAGCACAGCACGATGCGGCGGATCTTGTCGTCGTCCACCAGCTTGATCTTCTCGTCCGGCAGCATCTGGGCGTCATCGTAGAGGATGCGGTGGAACGTGGCGTCCTTGCCGAGTTCGTCGAGCCGCGACACCGCCCGCTTGTGGCGCAGCAGCGATTTCGGCGTCATCAGGATCAGGGGTTTGCGGATTTCGCGATGCAGCTGACGCCGCAGCACGTGGAAGTAATTCGCCGGCGTGGTGGGATAGACCACCTGCATGTTGTCTTCGGCGCACATCTGCAGGAAGCGTTCGAGCCGCGCCGAGGAGTGCTCCGGTCCCTGCCCTTCATAGCCATGCGGCAGCAGGCAGACGAGACCCGACATGCGCAGCCATTTGCGTTCGCCCGAGGAGATGAACTGGTCGAACAGCACCTGCGCCCCGTTGGCGAAGTCGCCGAATTGGGCTTCCCACATCGCCAGCGCATTCGGCTCGGCCAGCGAATAGCCGTACTCGAAGCCGAGCACCGCCTCTTCCGAAAGCAGCGAGTTGATCACCTCGTAGTGGCCCTGATCGGGGCCAAGGTGATTGAACGGCGTGTACCGGCTCTCGTCCTCCTGGTCGATCAGCACCGAATGGCGCTGCGAGAAGGTGCCGCGCTCGGAGTCCTGCCCCGACAGGCGGACGTGCCGGCCTTCCTGCATCAGCGTGCAGAACGCCAGCGCCTCGCCGGTGGCCCAGTCGATGCCGACGCCATTGTCGATCGCCTTGGCTCGATTTTCCAGGAAGCGCTGAATGGTGCGGTGAACGCGGAAGCCGTCGGGCACCTTGGTGATCTTGCGGCCGATATCCTTCAGGATAGCCGTATCGACGCCGGTAACGCCGCGGCGCGCATCCTCTTCCTGATCGGCGGACTTGAAGCCGGCCCATTTGCCGTCGAGCCAATCGGCCTTGTTGGGCTTGTAGCCCGAGCCGGCCTCGAGTTCGGCATCGAGCCGCGCACGCCAGTCGGCCTTGGCCTTTTCGACCTCGCCCTCGGTCAAGACGCCGTCAGCGATCAGCCGCTTGGAATAAAGCTCGACCGTGCCGGGATGCGTTGCGATCTTCTTGTACATCACCGGCTGGGTGAACATCGGCTCGTCGCCTTCGTTGTGGCCATGCCTGCGGTAGCAGAACATGTCGATCACGACGGGCTTGTGGAATTTCTGCCGGAATTCGATCGCGACCTTGGCCGCGAACACCACGGCTTCCGGATCATCGCCGTTCACATGGAAGATCGGCGCATCGATCATCTTCGCCACGTCGGACGGATAGGGCGACGAGCGCGAGTAGCGCGGATAGGTGGTGAAGCCGATCTGGTTGTTGACGATGAAGTGCAGCGAACCGCCGGTGCGGTAGCCCTTCAGGTCGGACAGGCCGAAGCATTCGGCGACCACGCCCTGGCCGGCGAAGGCGGCGTCGCCATGCATCAGCACCGGCAGCACCGAAATCCGCATGTCCGGCGGATCGCCATGCTGGTCCTGCTTGGCGCGCACCTTGCCGAGCACGACCGGATCGACGATTTCCAAATGCGACGGGTTGGCAGTCAGCGACAGATGGATCTTGTTGTTGTCGAACTCGCGGTCGGACGAGGCGCCGAGGTGATATTTGACGTCGCCGGAGCCTTCGACCGCGTCGGGATTGGCGGAGCCGCCCTTGAATTCATGGAACAGCGCGCGGTGCGGCTTGCCCATCACCTGGGTCAGCACGTTGAGGCGGCCGCGATGCGGCATGCCGAGCACGATCTCTTTTACGCCGAGATTGCCGCCGCGCTTGATGATCTGCTCCAGCGCCGGGATCAGCGATTCGGCACCGTCGAGGCCGAAGCGCTTGGTGCCGGTAAATTTGATGTCGCAGAATTTCTCAAAGCCTTCGGCTTCGATCAGCTTGTTCAGAATCGCGCGCCGGCCTTCCGGCGTGAAGCTGATTTCCTTGTCCGGACCTTCGATGCGTTCCTGGATCCAGGCCTTCTGCGCCGCGTTGCTGATGTGCATGAACTCGACGCCGAGCGTCTGGCAGTAGGTGCGCTCGCAGATCGCGACGATTTCGCGAAGCGTGCCGTATTCCAGACTGAGCACGTGATCGAGAAAAATCTTGCGGTCGAAATCGGCCTCGGCAAAACCGTAGGTGCGCGGATCAAGCTCCTCGCGGTCGCGCTGGGCCTCGATGCCGAGCGGATCGAGCTTGGCGTGGAAATGACCGCGCATCCGGTAGGCGCGGATCAGCATCAGGGCGCGAACCGAATCGCGCGTCGCCTGGTTGATGTCGGCCGACGCCACTTCGGCGCCCTTGGCCTGCGCCTTGGCCGCCAGCTTGGCACCAACCGCCTTTTCGACCTGCGCCCAGTTGCCGTCCAGCGCCGATGTCAGTTCGTCACGCGGCGTCAATGGCCAGTTGTCGCGGCCCCAGGAAGCGCCGCCGGCGTTCTTCCGGACGTCGGCCGGGGTGTCTTTCAGGCTCTTGAAGAATTCCTGCCAATCGGGATCGACCGAGGCGGAGTCCTGTTCGTAGCGGGCGTAGAGGTCGTCGATGTAGGTGGCGTTGGTGCCCTGCAAAAAGGAAGAGAGGGCAAATGCAGCATTCGCGTCCTGGCGAGACATGATGGCGTCCTGGTAATTTTTTGGCTTCGCGCGTGGAAAACGGCGCTTTGGCCGGTCCGGAGGCCCGGACCAGCGAGGTAAAGCACCTTTACCCTATTTAGCGCGAAACTTCCCGCCCAAAAGAACCAAGAATTGAATTAGGACTTCAATTTTTCGGCAAGGGTGTGTCCAAGCCGCGCCGGCGACGGAGAGACCGTGATTCCGGCCGATTCCATCGCTGCGGTCTTGGAACCGGCGTCACCCTTGCCGCCGGAGATGATCGCGCCGGCATGGCCCATGCGGCGGCCGGGAGGGGCGGTGACGCCGGCGATGAAGCCGACCATCGGCTTCATGCGGCCCCGCTTGGCCTCGTCCTTGATGAACTGGGCGGCGTCTTCCTCGGCGGAACCGCCGATTTCACCGATCATGATGATCGAGGTGGTCTTGGGGTCGGCAAGGAACATTTCCAGCACGTCGATAAATTCGGTGCCCTTGACCGGGTCGCCGCCGATGCCCACGGCGGTGGTCTGGCCGAGGCCTTCCTGGGTGGTCTGGAACACGGCTTCATAGGTCAGCGTGCCCGAACGGGAGACGATGCCGACGCTGCCGGGCTTGAAGATATTGGCCGGCATGATGCCGATCTTGCATTCACCCGCGGTCATGACACCCGGGCAATTCGGTCCGATCAGGCGGGACTTCGACCCTGACAGCGAACGCTTGACGCGGACCATGTCGAGCACCGGAATGCCCTCGGTGATGCAGACGATCAGCGGGATCTCCGCGTCGATCGCCTCGCAGATCGCATCCGCAGCCCCCGGCGGCGGCACATAGATGACGCTCGCGTCCGCACCGGTTTTCTCACGCGCTTCGGCGACGGTGTCGAACACCGGCAGACCCAGATGCGTCGCACCGCCTTTGCCAGGCGAGGTGCCGCCGACCATCTTGGTGCCGTACGCGATCGCCGCTTCGGAATGGAACGTGCCGTTCTTGCCGGTAAACCCCTGGCAGATGACTTTGGTGTTTTTATCGATCAGAACGGACATGATGGATGTTACTTCCCTGTGTGATCGGAAACGGGATCAGTGGATTCGCCGATACGTGCCGGTGAGCACGTCGGCCCATCCTTCCGCATCAGGCGAGAACTGAATTTTCATGGTGTAGTTGTTGTCGTCGACGACTTCATAGACGTGGCGCGCATTGCCGCGCAGCGAGCCGCGCACGAGGATCAGCGTCTTGCCGGTCCAGCCGCCGGAGGCCGGCGCCGGCGAGTAGTAGCCGAGCGAATCGTGCCAGAACAATTTGTAGTGCCGGTCCTCGCGGTCGTAGGTGAACACGCCGTGCGTGGCGAAGCTCTCCTTGCCGTCGCGCATCTGGACGGCGTCCTGGATCAGATAGAAACCGTTGAGATCCATGCGCGCCTTGACGTGGGCGGTCGCGGAGCCGCCCGCGTTCCAGCGCGAGGGATAGACCATCTCTTCGCCGCTCCACTCGCCGGCAAACACGGCGAGCTTGCGGTGTTCCTCCAGGGCAGTCGGTGCGGCGAGACGGTCAGCCATCGCTAGCCTCCCTTGACGGCATTCACGATTTTCTGAGCGGCATCGTCGAGATCATCGGCGGGCAGCACGTTGAGGCCGGATTCGCGGATGATTTTCTTGCCGGCGTCGACATTGGTGCCCTCGAGCCGAACCACCAGCGGCACCTTCAGGCCGACTTCCTTGACGGCCGCGACCACGCCCTCGGCGATGATGTCGCATTTCATGATGCCGCCGAAGATGTTGACGAGGATGCCCTTTACGTTCGGGTCGGCGGTGATGATCTTGAAGGCGGCCGCAACCTTTTCCTTGCTCGCGCCGCCGCCGACGTCGAGGAAGTTCGCGGGCTCCATGCCGTAGAGCTTGATGATGTCCATCGTCGCCATCGCAAGGCCGGCGCCGTTGACCATGCAGCCGATGGTGCCGTCGAGCGTGACGTAGTTGAGATCGTATTTCGACGCCTCGATTTCCTTGGCGTCCTCTTCGGTCTCGTCGCGCAGGGCGGCGACTTCCGGATGGCGATACATCGCGTTGTCGTCGAACGCGACCTTGGCGTCGAGCACGCGCAAATCGCCCTGCTTGGTGACGACCAGCGGATTGATTTCCAGCATCGCCATGTCCTTGGCGGTGAAGGCTTTGTAGAGCTGCGCAACCAGCTTCTCGGCCTGCTTGGCCAGATCGCCGGAGAGCTTCAGCGCCTTCGCGACCGTGCGGCCGTGATGGGCCATGATGCCGGTGGCCGGATCGACCGAGAAGGTGATGATCTTCTCAGGGGTGTTGTGCGCGACGTCCTCGATGTTGACGCCACCTTCGGTCGAGACCACGAACGAGACTTCCGAGGTTTCGCGATCGACCAGGATCGAGAGATAGAACTCCTTGTCGATGTCGGAGCCTTCCTCGATGTAGAGGCGGTTGACCTGCTTGCCGTGGGCGCCGGTCTGGATCGTGACGAGGGTCGCGCCCAGCATCTGCTTGGCGAACTCGTTGACCTCGGCGACCGACTTGGCGATGCGCACACCGCCCTTGTCGCCCGCGGAAGCTTCCTTGAACTTGCCCTTGCCGCGGCCGCCGGCGTGGATCTGGCTTTTCACCACCCAGATCGGGCCGGGAAGCGCCTTGGCGGCGGCTTCCGAATCCGAGGCCTTCAAGACCGGCACGCCGCGCGAAATCGGCACCCCGAATTCACTGAGCAACGCCTTGGCCTGGTATTCATGGATATTCATCTGGACGCTCCCCAAACCTTCATACGGCAAGTTCTACGGCCCACCGGTATTGGTAGTTGGCATACCATATACCAATAGAACTGCAAGCCAGAAACGCTTTCGCCCCGTTTCCAGGGCGAAAGCTAAATAAAATCAACGGCCGAGCAGATCGGGAGCGATTTTCTTGCAGGCATCGACCAGGCCCTGCACGGCGCCGACCGACTTGTCGAAGGCTTCGCGGTCCTTGCCGGCCAGCTCGATCTCGACAATGCGCTCGACACCCTTCGAGCCGATGACGACGGGCACGCCGACATACATGTCCTTCACGCCGTATTCGCCGTTGAGATAGGCGGCGCAGGGCAGCACGCGCTTCTTGTCCTTCAGATAGCTCTCGGCCATCGCAATCGCGGAAGCCGCCGGGGCGTAGAAGGCCGAACCGGTCTTCAGGAGATTGACGATCTCGGCGCCGCCATTGCGGGTGCGATCGACGATCTCGTCGATCCGCGCCTGCGAGGTCCAGCCCATCTTGACGAGGTCGGGCAGCGGAATGCCGGCAATGGTGGAGTAACGCGTCAGCGGCACCATGGTGTCGCCATGGCCGCCGAGCACGAAGGCAGTGACGTCCTCGACCGAGACGTTGAATTCGTCGGCGAGGAAATAACGGAAGCGCGCGGAATCCAGCACGCCGGCCATGCCGACCACCTTCTTGTGCGGCATGCCGGAAGCCTTCTGCAGCGCCCATACCATCGCGTCCAGCGGGTTGGTGATGCAGATGACGAAGGCGTCGGGGGCGTATTTCTTGATGCCGGCGCCGACCTGCTCCATGACCTTGAGGTTGATGCTGAGCAGATCATCGCGGCTCATGCCGGGCTTGCGCGGCACGCCGGCGGTCACGATGCAGACCTTGGCATTGTCGAGCGCCTCATAGGAATTGGCGCCGGTCAGATGCGCGTCGAAACCGTCGACCGGCGACGACTGCGCAATGTCGAGCGCCTTGCCCTGCGGCACGCCCTCGGCGATGTCGAACATGACGACGTCGCCGAGCTCCTTCAGGCCAATGAGGTGAGCCAGCGTTCCGCCGATCTGACCGGAGCCAATCAAAGCAATCTTGTCGCGCGCCATGGGAAATTTGTCCTTCTGAGACGTAGAGGAGGATGGAGAGTGAACTGGGAGGCTGGTTATCCCTTTCGAATGATACGTTCAAGTCGCGGCGTGCCCAATTGTAGGCCTTGCCTTCATTTCGATCAGGTATGCCACCGGCGTTCCCAACCGTCATTGCGAGAAGCAATCCATCTATCTCCGTGCGGAGGGGTGGATTGCTTCGCGGAGCCTGTCATCGGGCGCGCATTCGCGCGACCCGTTGGCTCGCAATGACGGCTGAAAGACTACGTTTCCACCAACCCCGTGCTCGACCCGCTCGCCGCTGAATCCTTCCGCCCGTGCGGGAGCGCCAGATAGGATTCGGAACTCATTTCGATCAGGCGCGACGAGGTCCGCTTGAACTCGTTCGCCTCAATGCCGTCGGTTGCCAGATACAGCGACACCGGATCGGCGTCCGCCGAGGCCATCAGCTTCACGGCATTGTCATAGAGCGTGTCGATCAGCGAGATGAAGCGCTTGGCCGCGTTGCGTTCGGCATAGTCCATCACAGGAATGCGATCGACGAGGATGGTGTGATAATCGTGCGCCAGCCGCAGATAATCAGAGGCGGCCAGCGGCTGCTCGCAGAGTTCGGCAAACGAAAAGCGGGCGACGCCATGCGACGAACAGGGCACGCGCAGGATGCGGCCCTTGATCGCGATATCGCGCGCCTTGCAGGGCGCGTTGCCGGTCATCTTGCGCCAGGCCTTGTCGAGCGCGTCACCGGCGGCGTCATCCGCCGGCACCAGCCACATCTTCACGCCGGCGAGTTTTTCCAGCCGGAAGTCGGTGCGCGCGTCGAGCCGCAGCACGTCCATGCGATCGGCAATCTGCGAAATGAATGGCAGGAACAGCGCGCGGTTGAGGCCACCCTTGTAGAGATCTTCGGGCGCGACGTTCGAGGTCGCCACCACGACGGTGCCGAGTTCAAACAGCTTTGAGAACAGCCGCCCCAAAATCATGGCGTCGGCGATGTCGGTGACGTGGAATTCGTCGAAGCACAGCAGCCATGCCTCCTCGAAGATCGCGTTCGCGGTCAGCGCGATCACATCGCCGTCGGCGATCTCGCCGCGCGCGATCTCCTGCCGGTAGCCGTAAATCCGCTCGTGCACCTCGGCCATGAATTCGTGGAAATGCGCGCGGCGCTTGTGCTCGATGGCGCTCTGCTGGAAGAACAGGTCCATCAGCATGGTCTTGCCGCGACCGACCTCCCCATGGACGTAAAGCCCGCGCGGCGGCGGCTCGTCCTTGTCGGCGAACAGCCGGCCGAGCAGGCTTTGCTTGCGCCGCGGCTTGTAGCTGGACAGCCGGTCTTCCAGCGCCGCAAATGCGTCGGCGGCGCGGGCCTGCGCCGGGTCGGCCTCGATCGCGCCGGAGGTGACCAGCCCCTGATAATGGGCGCGGAACGAGGTGGGTGAGGTCGTCGACAGCATGGCCCACCTTACGGCCCCAAGCGTGCGAGAATTGCAAGCCGTGAATTGGTGGTGGGGGTATGCGCTTTCTTCTCCCTCGCCCCGTTCTTACGGCGCAAGCGGGGCGAGGTAAGAAGCGCCCTCACGCACTCAGCGCGTAGGAATCCTCGACCACATAGGGGCCGCCGCCGGTCGAAGCGCGCGACGAGAACAGCACGAAGCGCGAGGCCATGAAGGTGCGGCTAGGAAAATAGCCGCGCACCGACAGATAGTCGGCGACATCCTGGCTCGAGGCGTCGTGCAGCCGCGCCAGCGTCACATGAGGGGTGAATTTGCGTCCCTCGGGATCTAGCCCCATGCGTTGCATCATCCGCTCGAGTTCGGCCTGCAATTCGATCAGCGGCCGGCTCGGTTCGACGGACGCCACCACCGCCCGCGGCTTGCGGCCGCCAAAACTTTGCAGGCCCTGCACCTTGACCTCGAACGGCTTGCGGTTGACCCGAAACAACATCGAGGCGATTTCATTCGCCGACATGCCGTCGATGTCGCCGATGAAACGCAAGGTGACGTGATAATTTTCGGGATCGATCCAGCGTGCGCCCGGAAGGCCGCCACGCAAATTGGAAAGGGTCTGGCCAATCTCGGCCGGAATTTCCAGTCCAGCAAACAAACGCGGCATCGCTCGACTCCCGATGCTGAAACCCGATGACGAATCACCGATCACCAATTTCTACCTGAGTTATATGACCCTGCGAAGCAGCCGGCGCCACTGGACCGGAAAGCTACGGGGAAAACTATCGGCAGGGTTATTCACTGCTGTATTTTCAGCTGCGTTGCGCAGATAACGCGCCGAGAAATGCCTCGACACTGGGCAGAATGTTTTTCACAATCATGTCGACCCCCTCAGCGGTCGGATGCAATCCGTCCGGCTGGTTGAGCTTGGCCTCGGCGGCGACGCCTTCCAGAAAAAACGGATAGAGCAGCACGCCGAAGGATTTCGAAAGCTCCGGGTAGATCGCGTTGAAGCGGGCCGCATACTCGCTGCCATAATTCGGCGGCGCCAGCATCCCGCACAGCAGGACGGCGATCTTGCGGGCCTTAAGCCGGGTCAGGATATCGGTGAGCGCGGCGCGGGTGACGGCAGGATCGGTGCCGCGCAAGGCGTCATTGGCGCCGAGCTCGAGGATCACGGCCTCGGTTCCCTCCGGGACCGACCAGTCGAGCCGGTCGCGGCCGCCTGAGGTGGTGTCGCCGGACACCCCGGCATTGATCATATCTACCTTTATCCCCTTGGCTTCCAACGCCTTTTGCAGGCGGGCGGGGAACGCCCCGGTCGCCGCCAGGCCATAGCCGGCACTTAAGGAGTCGCCGAGCACGACCATCTTGATCGGCTTGACCGGAGGTGTGGCCGGGGTCTGCGCAAAAACCGTCTGTGTCGTCATCAAGGCCATAATCAACACGAGTATGTGCACGAACATGCCTATCCGGCCCTCGACCCCGGCGGCGGAATTGCCATATGACCGATCCATGGACAGTCTCATCGAACCCTCTTCACTAACCGGCCTGGAGCCGGACACCATTTCCATTTCCAACGTCAATCTCTCGCTCGGTACGGGCGCGGCACGCGTTCATATTCTGAAGGATATCAGCCTTCGTGTGGCACCGGGCGAAGCGATCGGCCTGATCGGACCGTCAGGTTCGGGGAAATCCACCTTGCTGATGGTGATGGCGGGGTTGGAGCGGCCTGACAGCGGAGAGGTGGTGGTGAACGGCACGCCGTTCAATGCCCTCGACGAGGACGCCCTCGCCCGCTTCCGCGGCCGCCAGGTCGGCATCGTGTTCCAGTCGTTCCATCTGATCCCGACCATGACGGCGCTGGAAAACGTCGCGGTGCCGCTGGAGCTCGCCGGCAATCCCGATGCGGCCAAACGAGCCGAGCAGGAGCTGACCTCGGTCGGTCTCGGCGATCGGCTGCATCACTATCCGACGCAGCTCTCCGGCGGCGAGCAGCAGCGCGTCGCGCTGGCCCGCGCGCTGGCGCCGGATCCTGCGATCCTCGTCGCGGACGAACCGACCGGCAATCTCGACGAGGCGACCGGCAAGCAGATCGTCGACCTGCTCTTCACCAAGCATTCCGAGCGCGGCATGACGCTGGTGCTGGTGACGCACGACACCTCGCTGGCGCAACGCTGCGACCGCGTGGTGCGGCTGCGCTCGGGCCGCATCGACGGACAGTCCACTTCATGACCATGGCGTCGGAAGCCGCTGGCGGCAGCCGCGCATCATCATCACTGGCGCTGCGTTACGCGTTTCGCGAACTGCGCGGCGGCCTGCGCGGCTTTTACGTCTTCATCGCCTGCATCGCGCTCGGCGTGATGGCGATCGCCGGGGTCGGCTCGGTCGCGGCCAGCCTCAGCGACGGCCTGAGCCGGGAGGGCCGCACCTTGCTCGGCGGCGACGTCGCATTCTCGCTGATCCAGCGCGAAGCCACGCCAGAGGAAATCGCCTTCCTGCGCGCCCGCGGCGAGGTTTCGGTCGCAGCCGCCTTGCGCGTCATGGCCCGCAGCGGCGACGGCAGGCTGGCGCTGGTCGAACTCAAGGCGGTGGATGGAAAATACCCGATGCTCGGGGAGTTGACGCTTGAGCCCAAGATGCCGGTTGCGGACTTGCTGGCCGAGCGCGACGGCGTATTCGGCGCGGCGGTGGATTCCGTGCTGCTGGCGCGGCTCGATCTCAAGCTCGGCGACCGCATCAGCATCGGCAACGCCAACTACCAGATCCGCAGCGTGGTCGGCGCGGAACCGGACAAGCTCGCCGGCAATGTCGGGCTCGGGCCGCGCGTCCTGGTCAGCGAAACCAGTCTGCGCGCGACCGGATTGCTGCAGCCCGGCAGCCTGGTGCGCTGGATCTATCGGCTGAAACTGCCCGACAATGCGGCCGACGAGCGCGCCGCGACCCAGCTGATCGATAGCGTGCGGGCCGCGTTGCCGGAGGCCGGCTGGTGGATCCGCAGCCGCGCCAACGCCTCGCCGCAGCTCGAGCGCACCATCAGCCGTTTCACCCAGTTCCTCACCCTGGTCGGCCTTGCCGCCCTCCTGGTCGGCGGCGTCGGCGTCGCCAACGCCGTCAAGAGCCATATCGACCGCCGCCGCGACGTCATCGCCGCGTTCAAGGCGCTCGGCGCCACCGGCCGCGACGTCTTCACGATCTATCTGACCCAGGTCGTCGTGCTCGCCGGGATCGGCTCGATCATCGGGCTCGTCGCAGGCGCCGCGCTGCCGTTCGTCATCGTCGGCCTGTTCGGCAAGCTGCTGCCGCTGCCGGTGATCCCCGCGCTGCATCTCGACGAACTCGCATTGTCCTTCATCTATGGCCTGCTGACCGCGCTTGCGTTCGGGCTGTGGCCGCTCGGACGGGTGCACGACGTGCCGGTGGCGGCGTTGTTCCGCGAGGAAGTCGCCCGCGAATGGCACCGTCCGCGCTGGCGATACCTCGCCTTGATGGCCGTCGTGATTGCGCTTTTGATCGCAGTCGCCATCGGCCTTGCCTACGACAAGCGGATCGCAGCGGTGTTCGTCGCGTCGTCGGTTGCGGTGTTCGCACTGCTGCGCGGCGTCGCCGCCGGCCTGATGGCGCTGGCGCGCCGGCTGCCGCGATCGGATATCACCATGCTGCGGCTGGCGATTGCCAACATCTACCGGCCCGGCGCGCTGACGCCGTCGGTCGTGATGTCGCTGGGCCTTGGCCTCGCCGTCCTCGTCACCATCACCCAGATCGACGGCAATCTGCGACGGCAGTTCCTGGCGGCGTTGCCGGACCGCGCGCCCTCGTTCTACTTCATCGACATCCCGACCTCGGAAGCCGATCGCTTCGGCGCGTTTCTCAAGCAGACAGCGCCGCAATCGACCGTGGAGGATGTGCCGATGCTGCGCGGACGCATCGTAGCAGCCCGCGGCGTCAAGGCCGACGAGCTCAAACCAACGCGGGATACCGAATGGGTGCTGCAGAGCGACCGCGGCCTGACCTATACGGCCGACATCCCCAGGGGCTCGAAAGTCGTCGAGGGCGATTGGTGGAGCGCGGACTATCGCGGGCCACCACTGGTCTCGATGGAGAAAAAGATCGCCGACGGAATGAGGCTCAAGATCGGCGACGAGATCGTCGTCAATGTGCTGGGCCGCGACATCCCGGCGAAGATCGCCAATCTGCGCAACGTCGACTGGCAGGGCCTCGGCATCAATTTCGTGCTGGTGTTCTCGCCCAACGCCTTCAAGGGCGCGCCGCACACCCATGTCGCGACCCTGTCCGAGGCCCACCCGGATCCGGCCGGCGACGCCCGGATCATCAAGCAGGTGGCCGACGCGTTCCCGATGGTGACCAGCGTACGGGTCCGCGAGGCGCTGGACACGATCGGCACCGTCGTCACCAATCTCACGCTCGCGATCCGCGGCGCCAGCGCCGTGACACTGATTTCGGCCATCCTGGTGCTGGGCGGCGCACTCGCCGCCGGCCATCGCCATCGGGTCTATGACGCTGTGATCCTGAAGACCCTGGGCGCGACGCGGGTGCGGCTGCTCGGCGCCTACGCGCTGGAATATCTGATGATCGGCCTGGCCACGGCGGTGTTCGGCGTGATCGCAGGCTCGGTCGCGGCCTGGCTGATCGTGACGCGGCTGATGACGCTGAGCTTCATATGGCAGGCCGGCAGCGCCGCCGGCGTCGTCGCCGCGGCCCTGATCGTCACGGTAGGCCTCGGACTCGCCGGCACGTTGCTGGCCCTGAACCAGAAGCCGGCCAGCGTGCTGCGAAATTTGTGACAATTTGTAGCGGGCGGCAAGGCCGCGTTAACGCTGCTTTTGCTGGAAAATAGCTATCTAGAGCGACATTCAGCCGCGCGTGGAAGCTTGCAGCGGATGTGTTAGTTTCCCACATACCAGCCTGGGACAGAGGCCGGTTTGATGACACCGAATTAATGTCAGCAAATCGCGGCCTTTGGGCTAGATATTCTAACCGGCGACGCAAACCCCTTGCGATCCGCCGGGCAACCAACGGGAATTCGACCATGTCGGACCTAGACCGTAACTACGCTTCTCCTTTCGGCCGGGCCGCCGGACGCGTCGATGCCGCGGCCGTCGATGCCGGTCTGCGCGCATACATGCTGCGCATCTACAATTACATGTCGATCGGCCTGGCCATCACCGGTCTGGCGGCGCTCGGCGTCTATATGATGGCGGTGACCCCGGATCAGTCGGCCGGCGTCGCCAAGTTCGGCAGGGAGTTCCTGACGCCGTTCGGCTACGCGATGTATGTCAGCCCGCTGAAGTGGCTGTTTATCCTCGCGCCGTTGGTCATGGTGTTCGCGATTTCGTTTGGCATCAACCGGCTGAGGCCCGCGACGGCGCAATTGCTGTTCTGGGCGTTCGCGGCGCTGATGGGCATCTCGCTGTCGTCGATCTTCCTGGTGTACACCCACACCTCGATCGTGCGGGTGTTCTTCATCACGGCGGCAACGTTCGGCGCGCTGAGCCTCTACGGCTACACCACCAAACGTGACATGAGCGGCATGGCGTCGTTCCTGTTCATGGGCCTGATCGGCGTCATCATCGCGAGCCTGGTCAACATGTTCCTCGGCAGCTCGATGCTGCAGTTCATCATCTCGGTGGTGGGCGTGCTGGTGTTCGCGGGCCTCACCGCCTATGACACCCAGCGGCTGAAGAACGACTACATCTACGGCTATGCCTCGCAGGGCGGTGACATTGCGGAAAAGGCGGCGATTACCGGCGCACTTTCGCTCTACCTGAACTTCATCAACCTGTTCACGCTGCTGCTGCAGCTGCTTGGCCAGCGCGACTAGCGATCCAGTCCAGCCAAAGAATTGAAGCCCCGGCCTCGCGGCCGGGGCTTTTCTTTTGCGGCCAGCAAAAATAATCTGTCACCATGTCTACGCCCGATATCAGGCCCGCCACCGAGGCCGACCTTCCCTTTGTCACCGAAATCTACGAGCACGCGGTGCGCTACGGCACCGCGACATTCGAGCTGATCCCGCCCGATCTCGTCGAGATGACAAGGCGGTTCCGTGTGCTGATGGACGGGGGATTTCCGTATTTCGTCGCCGCGGTCGAAGGCCGGGTGATCGGATATGCCTATGCCGGCCCCTACCGCCCTCGGCCGGCCTATCGCTTCACGGTGGAGAACTCGGTCTATCTGCAGCCGGCGATCCACCGCCGCGGCATCGGCCTGTTGCTGCTGCAGCGGCTGATCGCCGAATGCGAAGCGCGGGGCTACCGGCAAATGATCGCCGTCATCGGCGATTCCGCCAACGCCGGCTCGATCGGCGTCCACACCAAGACCGGCTTCCAGATGATCGGGACGCACCCCTGCGTCGGTCTCAAATTCGGACGCTGGCTGGACACGGTGATGATGCAGCGCGCGCTTGGCGAAGGCGCCACGACGGTGCCCGCGGATTCGAAGGCCTAGAATCGTAGATGGGGTAACGGGCCGGCCGATTAAACCACCGCCAGCTTCCGATCGATCACTAGTAGCACGCGCTCAAGCTCATGGCCGCGGCGCAGGATCAGCCCGGTCGCCGAGATCACGCTGTACATGCCCTGCTTGCGCGCCAGCCGCGGATCCTTCTCGATGCGATAGATCGGTACTTCGGAGGCGCGGCGGAACACCGAGAACACCGCGCGGTCCTTCAGGAAGTCGATGGCATAGTCGCGCCACTCGCCATCGGCGACCATGCGGCCGTACAGATTGAGGATGCGATTGAGCTCCAGGCGATTGAACGTAACGCTATTCGGCAGCGGACTTGCAGTGGCGGTACGCGCCACCGCGCGACTCCCGCTTGGATCAGTGTCCTCCGACATCGAACTCATCGAGCGCCTCCTGTCGTCTCCGGCATGATCTTGTTCCGAAAAAACCGGTCCCCACTAAAGCCCGGTCCCCACTTTCGGATCATGACAATGACATGATCGCGCTAACCGCCGGGCACCGCAAGGCCCTTTGAAATTGCGGCGGAAAACCGCGACGGGCCGTGCGGCAACACCGAAAATACCGAGTCACGGGAACGTTAGAGGAATCATATTGCTGCCCCACTTCCGCCCATCGCCCGCCCCGCTGGCTTGCGACAAGTGAATCCTGCGTTGACCCGGTCCTTTCGGTTCCGGATTCCTCAGCCCCCAGCCCCCCGGGGCCGTCGGGATCGGGTCTGTTCGCAGGGGAGCTTTCTCCCGCACTGGGCCAACGAGAGTTGGTCCTTTTTCTTTTGGGGGGTGCTTCGTCATTGCGGAGCATTCCACCGGATCCGCGCAAAGCGCCCCACAATTTCTGCTGTCGTCCTCCGCGAAAGCGGGGGCCGAGTACGCCGCGGCGGCGAGATATATCGCTGGTTTTTCGGACTACTGGATCGCCCGAAGCGCAGACAAGTTTACGTAGTCTGCGCAAGGCAGACTACCATGTCGGGCGACAACAGCTTGGGTGGCGCGAGAAATCCGAAATCAGCGCAGCGGCGTGTAGGCCGCGCCCAGCATCGGGCCGGGCTTTTCGCGATTGCCGTCCTGGACATAGACGACCGCGGCATCGACGCCATCGCGGGAGATGTTTTCAAGCGGAACGGTCCAGCTTCCGGAATTGCCGTTCCAGTCCCCGACCTTCAGGATGTTGCGCACCACATTGTAGTAGGTGACCTGGCGGCCGCGGTTTTCGCCGCGCCCGATCGAGATCGGCACCGCCTTCGAGACCGAGCAAATCCAGACTTCGCCCTGCGATGAAGTCGGCGCGTTGCTCGCCGCCACCGACACGTTGATGTGCTTGCCGGACAACGTCATCGTCACCGGTACCGACATCACGCCGGCGGCTTTCTGGGTGTGCTGGATTGCGCTGTCGATGCCTGCACGATCGCTGCCGACCACCTTCGCCGAACCGTTGACGATGACCTGCGGCGTGTAGACGTCGCGATCGCCACGCATTTGCGAATAGGCTTTCTGGCGCGCGCTGAAGCGCGAGTCCGCCAGCGTATCCTTCCAGCCCAGATAATCCCAATATTCGATCGGCATGCTCAGCGCGATCACGTTGGGGTCCTTGGCGAGCTCGCCAATGATCTCGTCGGCCGGCGGGCACGACGAGCAGCCTTGCGAGGTGAACAGCTCGACGACCGCGCGCGGGTCGGCATGAGCGGGACGGATAATCGCGACGATGGCACAGACGCCAAGCGCACTCGACCATCGCGAAATCGAACTATTGGCCATCATCGCTGTCATACTGCGAACCGGTCCCGGCGATTTCTATCCGTATTTGTACGGGGCATGATTTTCTATCCCTAAGCGCGCACCCCAGACGCAAGAAAGCGGCCTTTTCATAGGCCGCCTTCTTCCCGGTCGCTACTCACGTAGCAGTGAGGCACCGATCACAAATCCGCGTTTCAAGGCGTTTTCAAGCGAAGTGGATAAAGGTTCGCGTGAAGAAAACGCCTCAAAACACAACTCAAGCCGCAAGCTTGCGCAGCACATAGTGCAGAATGCCGCCGTTGCGGTAGTAGTCGAGCTCGTCGAGCGTATCGATGCGGCAGAGCAGCGAAACGCGCTGCAGCGACCCGTCGCCGGACACGATTTCCGCGGTCAGCTTCTGGCGCGGCTTCAAATCGCCCTGCAGGCCGCGGATCGTCACCTTCTCGTCGCCCTTCAGCCCGATCGATGTCCAGGACTGGCCGTCCTCGAAGGTCAGCGGCAGCACGCCCATGCCGACCAGGTTGGAGCGATGGATGCGCTCAAAGCTCTGGCAGATCACCGCGCGGACGCCGAGTAGCCTGGTGCCCTTCGCCGCCCAGTCGCGCGACGAGCCGTTGCCGTATTCGGCGCCGGCGAACACCACCAGCGGCACCTGCTCGGCCTGGTACTTCATCGCCGCGTCGTAGATCGACATCTGCTCGCCGTCGGGCCAATGCTTTGTCAATCCGCCTTCCGGAATATTTCCATCAGCGCCTTTGAGCATGAAGTTCTTGATGCGGATATTTGCGAAAGTGCCGCGCATCATGATCTCATGGTTGCCGCGCCGCGTGCCGTACTGGTTGAAGTCGGCCGGACGCACCTGATGCTCCGACAGATACTTTCCGGCCGGAGAGGTCAGCTTGATCGAACCGGCCGGCGAGATGTGGTCGGTGGTGATCTTGTCGCCGAACATCGCCAGAATCCGCGCATCGACCACGTCGACGATCGGTTCCGGTTCTTTCTTCATGCCTTCGAAGTAGGGCGGGTTCTGCACATAGGTCGAGCTCATGTTCCAGCGGTAGGTCTCGCTCTCGACCGTCTTGATCTTGCGCCAGTTGGTATCGCCCTTGAACACGTCGGCGTAGCGCTTCTTGAAGATCGTCGCGGTGACGAACTTCTTCATATAGGCGTTGATTTCCTTGGTGGTCGGCCAGATGTCCTTCAGGAACACCGGCTTGCCGTCCTTGCCTTCACCGATCGGCTCGACCGAAAGGTCCTTGGTCACGGTGCCGGCCAGCGCATAGGCGACGACCAGCGGCGGCGAGGCGAGATAATTCGCCTGCACATCCGGCGACACGCGGCCTTCGAAATTTCGGTTACCCGACAACACAGCGGCGGCGACGATGCCATTGTCGTTGATCGACTTCGAAATATCCTCCGGCAGCGGGCCGGAATTGCCGATGCAGGTGGTGCAGCCGAAGCCGACCAGGTTGAAGCCGACCTTGTCGAGATCGAGTTGCAGTCCGGAATTGGACAGATATTCCGCGACCACCTGGCTGCCCGGCGCCAGCGAGGTCTTGACCCATGGCTTGGCCTTCAGGCCCTTGGCGGCGGCGTTGCGCGCCAGCAGGCCCGCGCCGATCAGCACGCTCGGGTTTGACGTGTTGGTGCAGGAGGTGATCGCCGCGATCACGACGTCGCCATGGCCGAGATCGAACTTGCGGCTCTCGACGGCGAAGCGATGCGAGGCATCCGCCGCCTTCTTGTATTCGGTGGTCATCGCTGCGGAGAAGCCCGAGGCGACCGCCGGAAGTGCGACGCGGCCTTCGGGGCGCTTCGGTCCGGCCATCGAGGGCACCACGTCGGCAAGATCGAGCGTCAGCGTTTCCGTGAACACGGGATCGGCCGACTTGGCGGTGCGGAACAGGCCCTGCGCCTTGGCGTAGGCCGCGACCAGCTTGACCCGATCGGCCTTGCGGCCAGAGGTTTTCAGATAATCGATGGTCGCGGCATCGACCGGGAAGAAGCCGCAGGTCGCGCCATATTCCGGCGCCATGTTGCCGATCGTCGCCTTGTCCGCGACCGACAGATAATCAAGGCCGGGGCCGTAGAATTCGACGAACTTTCCGACCACGCCCTGCTTGCGCAGCATCTGCGTCACGGTCAGCACCAAATCGGTGGCGGTTACGCCTTCCTTCATCTGGCCCTTGAGCTTGAAGCCGATCACTTCGGGCAGCAGCATCGACTGCGGCTGGCCGAGCATCGCAGCTTCTGCCTCGATGCCGCCAACGCCCCAGCCCAGCACGGCCAGACCGTTGACCATCGTGGTGTGCGAATCGGTGCCGACCAGCGTGTCGGGATAGGCGACTTCGAACGTGCCGGTCTTCCTGCCGACCGTCATCTTCTCTTTGCGGGTCCACACCGTCTGGGCGAGGTATTCGAGATTGACCTGGTGGCAGATGCCGGTGCCGGGCGGCACCACCGAGAAATTCGTGAACGCCTTCTGGCCCCACTTCAGGAACTCGTAGCGCTCCTGGTTCTGCTTGTATTCCTCGACCACGTTCTTGCCGAACGCCTTGTTGTCACCGAAGAAGTTGACGATCACGCTGTGGTCGATGACGAGGTCGACCGGCACCAGCGGATTGATCTTTGCGGCGTCGCCGCCGAGCGCCTGCATTGCGTTGCGCATCGCGGCGAGATCGACCACCGCCGGCACGCCGGTGAAATCCTGCATCAGCACGCGGGCGGGGCGAAACGAGATTTCATGCTCGAGCTTGCGGGTCTTCAGCCATTTCGACACCGCGATGATGTCGGCCTTCTTGACCGTGCGATCGTCTTCAAAACGCAGCAGGTTTTCCAGCAGCACCTTCATCGAATAGGGAAGCTTGGAAATTCCCTTCAGACCGTTCTTCTCGGCGGCGGGCAGGCTGTAATACACGTAGGTCTTGCCACCGACCTTGAGGGTCTTGCGGCATTTGAAGCTGTCGAGCGAGGTCATGTCAGGAAATCCCAATTCTCAGTTATACCCGGCAAGGGGTATTTAAACACCGTCAGCGCGGTCGGCTTACCGGCTTGCGGCCGCCGGTTGTGTGCTGCATCAAGTTCCGGGCTTATAGAATCTTTCTAGATGCGCCGCCACAACCACGATCGTGCTGCAGCATTGCGCGACCCAAAAATTCTGATGCGGTACCCCAAGGTTTTCTGAAGGGCCGTAACGAGGCAAGATGCGGCTCACAGGACGTCAGATCGATTGTGTGCGGAGCGGGCGCGCGGTGTTTTCCGGGCTCGATTTCGAGGCCGCTTCTAGCCAAGCGCTCGCCGTCATCGGCCCCAACGGGTCCGGCAAGACGTCGCTGCTGCGGCTGATCGCGGGCTTGCTGGTGCCGGCAGGCGGATCGGTCGCGCTGGAAGGCGGCGCTGATGAACTAACGCTGCCCGAGCAGGCCCATTATCTCGGCCATCGCGACGCACTGAAGCCCGCGCTCAGCGTGCTGGAGAACCTGTCGTTCTGGCGGGATTTTCTGGGCGGGGACGCCAGCGATCCCAACGAAAGCCTCGCCAAGGTGGGGCTCGCGCACGCGACGCATCTGCCGGCGGCGTATCTGTCGGCCGGCCAACGGCGCCGGTTGTCGATCGCCCGGCTGCTCGCGGTGCGGCGGCCGGTCTGGCTATTGGACGAGCCGACCTCGGCGCTCGACGCCGCCGGGCAGGATCTGTTCGCGGGCCTGATGCGCGATCACCTCGCGCGCGGCGGCATCATCGTCGCGGCCACCCATGCGCCGCTCGGGATCGAGGCGGACGAATTGCGGATGGGGGGCGGGCAGTGAGTGCGCTGAGCTTCTCGCCTCTTGGTACAACTCTCTCCGTTCCCTCCCCCCTTGCGGGGTCCGAGGCGAGCGAAGCTCGCTCTCGAGGTCAGGGAGAGAGGTATCCCACGACGTGCTCTCTCCGTTCGACCTTCGACAATAGCCCCCCTCAGACACCATTTCCGGAGCTACCCCTCTCCCCCGCCCTCCCCCGCAAGGGGGGAGGGAGCTACCGGTGTACGCCGTCACAGCGGATTGCACACCGCATGCAGCCATTGCGAGCGCCGGAATGACCGCCCTTGCCGTGCTGATTCGACGGGATATCAGGATCGCGCTGCGCGTCGGCGGCGGCGCGCTGATCGGCGTGCTGTTCTTCCTGACCGTCACCGTGCTGATGCCGTTTGCACTCGGGCCCGACCTGGCGCTGCTGACGCGGCTCGGGCCCTCCATTCTCTGGCTCGGCGCGCTGCTGGCCAGTCTGCTGACGCTCGACCGTCTGTTCACGGCAGATCACGAGGACGGCTCGCTCGATCTGATCGTGATGGGCCGGACGCCGCTGGAACTGGCCTGTGCCGCCAAAGCGCTGGCGCACTGGCTCGCCGCCGGGCTGCCGCTGATCATCGCGACCCCCGTGCTTGGGCTGATGCTCAATCTCGACGCCACCGCGACCTCGGCCGTGGCGCTGACGCTGCTGGTGGGAACGCCGGCGCTGACTTTCATCGGCATGACCGGCGCCGCGCTGGCGGTGACGCTGCATCGCGGCGGGTTGCTGCTCGCGGTTCTGGTGCTGCCGCTGTCGATCCCGGTGCTGATTTTTGGCGTAGCGGCGTCGCAGGCCGCGATATCGGGGCCGCTGCCGTTTGGAACACCGTTCTCGATCCTCTGCGCGATCTCGCTGGTCAGTTTCGTGATCGGACCGTTTGCCGCAGCCGCCAGCCTGCGGCACGGGCTGGACTAGATAATCTGATGCATGCCGATCAACACTTGATGGAACAGAACAAGCCGCATTGCCTGCTCCGCCGCCGACGATTATCAGGATGCCCATGACGCTGATCGACCTCGCCAACCCCACCAAATTCCTGTCGCTGACGGGGCGCATATTGCCGTGGCTGGCGGGCGCGACCGCGATCCTGCTGCTCATCGGCTTGTACCAGGCAGCAATGGCACCCGACGATTATCAGCAGGGCGCCACCGTCAAAATCATGTTCATCCACGTGCCCAACGCCTGGCTGTCGATGTTCGTGTGGGGCGTCATGAGCCTTGCGGCGCTGGGCACGCTGGTGTGGCGGCATCCGCTCGCCGACGTCGCTGCGAAAGCCGCCGCCCCGATCGGCGCCGCCTTCACATTTCTCGCGCTGGTCACGGGCTCGCTATGGGGCCGGCCGATGTGGGGCACCTATTGGCAATGGGATGCGCGGCTCACCTCGGTGCTGATCCTGTTCCTGATGTATCTCGGCCTGATCGCGCTGTGGCGCGCGGTGGACGATCCGTCGCGGGCGGCGCGGGCGGCGGCGATCCTCACACTGGTCGGCGCGCTCAATTTGCCGATCATCAAATTCTCGGTCGACTGGTGGAACACGCTGCATCAGCCGGCCTCGGTGCTTCGCATGGGAGGCTCCACGCTCGACCGCGCCTTCCTGATTCCGTTGCTGGTGATGGCGGTTGGATTTTCGCTGCTGTTCGTCACGCTGCATCTGGCGGCGATGCGCAACGAGATCCTGCGCCGCCGCGTGCGCAGCTTGCAGATCATGCAAGCCAGCCAACAGGCCGCGTGATGGCGCTCGGTCCCTATGCCTCCTTCATCGTGACGTCCTATGCGCTGGTCGCCGCGGTGGTCGCGATCCTGATTGCCTGGATCGCCATCGATTTTCGCCGCCAGAAGGCGCGCCTGCGCGAGCTCGAGGCCAGCGGCATCACCAGGCGCTCCGGCCGCAGTGCGGCGGATATCAGATGAGCGGGCCGGCGGCATCTGACGCACCGCGGCAAAGCCGGCGCTGGCTGGTGACGCTGCCGCTGATCGGCTTCATGGCGGTCGCCGGGCTGTTCCTGCTGCGGCTGCACGGCGGCGATCCTTCGAAAATTCCATCCGCTTTGATCGGCCGCCCGGCGCCGCAGACCGCGCTGCCGGCGCTGGCAGGCCTGGTCGACAACGGCATCGCCGTTCCCGGGCTCGACCCGGCGGCCTTCAAGGGCAAGGTCAGCGTCGTCAACGTCTGGGCGTCCTGGTGCGTACCATGCCATGACGAGATGCCGTTGCTCACCGCTCTGGCCAAGGACAAGCGGCTGCAGATCGTCGGCATCAACTACAAGGATTCGCCCGACAACGCCCGCCGCTTCCTCGGCCGCTACGGCAACCCGTTCAGCATGGTCGGCGCCGACAGCAATGGCCGCGGCTCGATCGAATGGGGCGTCTATGGCGTGCCTGAAACCTTCGTGGTCGGCCGCGAAGGCACCATCGTCTACAAACTGGTCGGGCCGATCACGCCAGCCAATGTCGATACCGTGCTGAAGGCCGAGATCGAGAAGGCGTTGCGAGCGGGGAGTTAGCTCCGGCCGTCATTCCGGGGCGCGCCTTGGCGCGAGCCCGGAATCCATTTGTCGACGCGACTTGCGATCTGATGGATTCCGGGCTCTCGCTTCGCTCGCCCTCAGATGCGCAATTGCGCATCGGGAAATGACAAGGGATAAATAATTTCCAGCTTTTATCTGCCGTTCATTTGCCGGCCATGGCGCCGCCACGAATTCGAAGCTAGCTTGATGGCGTTACTTAAACCGTCCTTGGAGGGACACTTCTATGCGTCATTTCACGCTCGCTTCTCTTCTCGCAACTGCGCTCACGGTTGGCCTGATGACGGCAACCCCGTTGATGGCCCAGACCGCGCAGCCCGCGACCAAATCCGACAGCAAGATGGCTCCCGCGCCGAAGGCCCAGGAGTCGAAGATGGCGCCGGCCCCGAAGGCCGAACTGCTCGACATCAATTCGGCGACCGTCGACCAGCTCGAAGCGCTGCCGGGGATCGGCAAGGCCTATTCCGCCAAGATCGTCGCCGGCCGTCCCTACAAGGGCAAGGACGATCTGGTGCACAAGAACATCGTCCCGCAGGCGACCTACGACAAGATCAAGGACCAGGTGATCGCCAAGCAGAAGAGCTGATTGTTATCGTGCCCCGGACGCAGCGCAGCGCTCCTGCGGTGCGCTGCAGAGCCGGGGCCCACTCTAACGGATAGATCGGCTCAAACGGATAGATGGGTCCCGGCTCTGCGGTGCATCGTAAAGAACGCTGCACCGCGTCCAGGACACTAACTCTCACCCCTTCCTCACATCTCCCGCGTCCGCTTCGCTGGCTTCCAGCGAGGCCGGCTCCAGATGGTAGCGCTTGGTCAGCGGCATCTGGGCGATCGCAAAGATCATCGTCAGCGGAATCACGCCGAACACCTTGAAGCCGACCCAGAAGTCGGTCGACTGGGTGCGCCAGATGAATTCGTTCAGAAGCGCCATTGCGAAAAAGAACAGCGTCCAGCGCATGGTGAGGATGCGCCAGCCCTGCGGCGTCAGATTGAACACCTGATCGAACATGACGGCGATGAAGGAACGGCCGAACAGAAGGCCACCGCCGAGGATCGCGGCGAACAGGCCGTAGATGATGGTCGGCTTCATCTTGATGAAGGTCTCATCATGCAGCACCAGGGTCAGCGTGCCGAACACGATGACGATTACGGCGGTGACGATCGCCATCATGGGCACATGCCTGGTCACCACATAGGACGCGATCATCGCGGCGATGATCGCCACCATGAAGGCGCCGGTGGCGACGAACAGGCCGAACTTGGCGTTGGCGGCAAAAAACACGAGCAGCGGACCGAGTTCGGTCGCAAGCTTGAACAGCGGATGCGGCTGGGTCTTGTCCATCTTAGCTTTCGATTCCTGCAATCGCGTTCGCAAAATCCCGCGCGGTAAACGGCGCCAGATCGTCGACGCCTTCGCCGACACCGATGAAGTGCACCGGCAGTTTGAATTTCTCCGACAGCGCCACCAGGATGCCGCCCCGCGCAGTGCCGTCGAGCTTGGTCATCACAAGGCCGGTGACCCCTGCGGTACGATGAAAAGCCTCGACCTGCGACAGCGCATTTTGTCCCACCGTGGCGTCGAGCACCAGCAGCACCGCATGCGGGGCCGAGGCATCGACCTTCTTGATGACGCGGACGACTTTTTCGAGCTCCTTCATCAGCTCGGCCTTGTTCTGCAATCGCCCGGCAGTATCGACCAGCAGCACGTCGACGTTCTGTTCTTTCGCTGCGGTCAGCGCATTGAAGGCGAGGCCCGCTGAATCAGACCCCTGCGCGCCCGCGATCACAGGCGATTTGGTCCGCTCGCCCCAGACCTTCAATTGCTCGATCGCGGCGGCGCGGAACGTGTCGCCGGCCGCCAGCATCATCTTGCGGCCCTCGGCGCTCAGTTTCGCCGCCAGCTTGCCGATGGTGGTGGTCTTGCCGGAACCGTTGACGCCAACCACGAGAATGACGAACGGTTTTTGAGCGGCGTCGATCACCAGCGGCTTGGCCACCGGCGCCAGCACCTTCTCGACCTCGGTCGCGACCACCGCCTTGACCTCATCCGCCGAGATCGCCTTGTCGTAGCGGCCGGCGCCGACGGCGTCCGCGATCCGCACCGCGACCTCGGTGCCGAGATCGGCGCGCAGCAGCACATCCTCGATATCATCGAGCATGGCGCGGTCGAGCTTGCGTTTGATGACGAGGTCGGCAACGGCTGACCCGATCGAACTCGAGGTTCGCTTCAGGCCGCTCGAAAGCCGCCGCCACCAGCTCAGTTTTGGAGTTCCAGGAGTGGTATCGCTCATGTCGGACGTGTGTTAGCGGTTTCGCGCCATGAACGAAAGCCACAACCAATCCATTGATATTGGCGGGGCATCCCCTGAGGTCCCCGACCTGACCGCGGAAGAAATCCAGGCTCGCGTGCTCCACCGCGACGGGCTGATGCTGGTCATCGACAAGCCCTGCGGCCTGCCGGTGCATCGCGGCCCCAAGGGCGGCGCCAACCTGGAAACCTCGTTCGACGGGTTGCGATTCGGCCTGCCGCGGCCGCCGGTGCTCGCGCACCGCCTCGACAAGGATACCTCCGGCTGTCTCGTGCTGGGACGCCATCGCAAGGCCACGGCCTCGCTCGGGCTGCTGTTCAAGCACGGCAAGATCGGAAAGACCTACTGGGCCGTCGTGGAAGGCGGACCTGCCGAAGATGAAGGCACCATCGACATGGCGCTCGGCCGGCTCAACGTCGAGCGTGGCTGGTGGCAGAAGCCGGATCCGGACGGTCAAAAAGCCGTCACAAACTGGAAGGTGCGCGGCCGCGGCAATGGCCTCGCCTGGTTAGAGCTGGAACCGGTCACCGGCCGCACCCATCAATTGCGCGTGCACACATCGGCCACGGGCTGGCCGATCGTCGGCGACAACATCTACGGCAACGGCCCCCGCTTCGGCGAGCCGCGCCTGCATCTGCATTCCCGCGAGATCGTGATTCCGATTTCAAGGAGCAAGGAACCGGTTCGCGTGGTGGCGCCGGCGCCGGAGCATATGCGCGAGCGACTCAGGGCGTGTGGGTGGAACGGGGAGTAGCGGCCAAGGTCCAGCGCTTGAGTTCAACAACCGGCACGAACTCGACCAGCGTCGCCGCCTTGAACACGCCCGCAAGCGGACGCCAATCCGATTGAAGTAGACCTTTCGCCCGCTCCAATCCTGCATCCGTCATGCCCGTCGCCAGGGTACAATGAGGTGTCCAGCGCCCCGTTTGATAATGTGGCCTGCAGGTTTCGCCGAGGGCACCAATGATCGTCGCATGTAAGCGCATCAGGTCAAGCGAAGAAGCCAAGGCCGCGTAACAAACGCCGCTGCCGGCACCAAACGTCGAGAAATCAGTCAAGGTGACGGTGATCTGGTCGGCATTGCCGAAGATCCGATCAAGCGAAGCGACCGCCGCCTCTACCACCAGATCGTCATAAACGGCCAATGTCACATGCGGCGCGAACCTGAGATCAGGCATCGAACTTGATACGCCCGCATTTGCAAGCCGCGCCCAGCGCGCCGAAATAGCGTCCGCCATTTCAGAATTGAAATGCAGGCTCACAGCAAAAGCCATGTTTGCCTAGCGTCCCGTCATCCGAGCACCATCATGTCCTATCATCGTCAGCGCCCGCACCGCGCCCGGCATTTCCCCCGCAATCGCCACCGGCAGGAAATGCTCCGTCCGCCCCTGCCTGCCGCTCTCGATCAGCACCTGTCGCGTCGCGCCGATCTCCGACGCCAGCCTCTTTCGCAACGCCGCCTCACCCGTCGCGCGCAAGCGCTTCGCCCGTTCCTTGATCGCCTCGCCCGCGACCTGCGGCATCCGCGAAGCCGGCGTGCCCGGGCGTTTTGAGTAAGGAAACACGTGCAGGAAGGTGAGACCGCATTCCTCGACCAGATCCTGCGAACGCGCGAACATCTCTTCCGTCTCGGTCGGAAAGCCCGTGATGATATCGGCGCCGAGCGCGATGTCCGGCCGCAGCCGCCGCACCTGCGCGCAGAATTCGATGGCATCGCTGCGTGAATGCCGTCGCTTCATCCGCTTCAGAATCAGATCGTCGCCGGACTGCAGCGACAGATGCAGATGCGGCATCAGGCGCTCATCATCCGCAATGACGCCGAGCAGATCGCGATCAGCTTCGATCGAGTCGATCGATGAAATCCGCAAACGCTTCAGTTCCGGCACATGCCGCAAAATCTGCTTTGTCAGTTGGCCGAGTTTTGGCGTGCCCGGCAAATCGGCGCCGTAGCTGGTGAGATCGACGCCGGTCAGCACGATCTCGGCATGACCGCGTTCGACCAGCGCGCGGACCTGCTCGACAACAGCTCCCATCGGCACCGAGCGCGAATTGCCGCGGCCGTAGGGAATGATGCAGAAGGTGCAGCGGTGGTCGCAGCCGTTCTGCACCTGCACGAACACCCGCGGCAGGCCGCTCTGAAAACCTTCCAGCAAATGCGGAGCCATCTCGGTGACCGCCATGATGTCGGCGACCGCGATCTTCTCGCTGGCCTCGACGCCAAATCCGGTAACGAACGCGGCACGCGCGCTGCGCCAGGCCTCGCTCCGCATCTTCTCGTCATTGCCGACGACGCGATCGACTTCAATCATGCCGGCAAACATTTCAGGCTGGGTCTGCGCCGCACAGCCGGTGACGACGATGCGCGCATTGGGCCGCTCGCGCTTCAGCCGCCGGATCGATTGCCGCGCTTGCGCGACTGCCTCGTTGGTGACGGCGCAGCTGTTGATGACCACGGTATCGGAAAGGCCGGCATTCTCGGCCTCGTGCCGGATCACTTCGGATTCAAAGGCGTTGAGGCGGCAGCCAAACGTAAGGACGTCGACGCTCATGCGACGCTGGCGAACAGCGCCGGATCGAAGCGGCCTTCATATTCGAAATCGGCCGTGCCGGTCATCAGCACATGATCGTCGCGCTCACGCCATTCGATCGAGAGCTTGCCGCCCGGCAGCGTCATTTCAACGACACGATTGGTGCGCTTCAGCCGCGCCGCGGCGACCGCGGTGGCGCAGGCGGCCGAGCCGCAGGCCCGGGTCAGCCCGGCGCCGCGTTCCCAGGTGCGCATCGTGATGTGATCGCGATCGACGATATGGGCGAGCGTGATGTTGGCGCGATCGGGGAAAATGGGGTGATTTTCCAACAGCGGCCCGAAGCGCTCGAGGTCGTAGGCGTTGATGTCATCCACCCAGAAGATCGCGTGCGGATTGCCCATGCTGACGACCGACGGCGAATGCAGGATCGGCGCGTCGATCGGCCCGACCTGCAGTTCGATGTAACGCGTGTCGCGAAACTCTTCGGCGAGCGGAATTTCCTGCCAGCCGAATTTTGGCGCGCCCATGTCGACCGTGTAGAGATCGGGCTGCGGCCCCTGCCAGCAATTCAGCAGGCCCGAGCGGGTCTCGAAGGTCACGGCCGTCTGGCCGGTCTTCTCGAACAGCCGCCGCACCACGCAGCGCATGCCGTTGCCGCAGGCGCCGGCCTCCGAGCCGTCATTGTTGTAGATGCGGATGAAGGCCTCGGTACCCTCCAGCCGCGGCGGCTGCAATACCATCAACTGGTCATAGGGCACGCCGGCGGGCGAGGCGACGGCGCGCGCCTCCTCCGCCGTCACCTTGGCCGGCTTGTCGCGCAGATCGACCACGACGATTTCGTTGCCGATACCGTTCATCTTGGCGAATGCCTGATTGGCCAGCGCGCTCATGGAATTTCCCAATTTCTGCCTGCTTATATGGCGAATGGTGGCCGATTGCCTAGTGCGCAGGGGCGCATGACGCATCTGTCATGGGACGAAGGCGAAGCTTGCGTGTTAGGGATGGCGGCGTCTTTGCGGGCGTGACGGGACATACCGCGACCGCTTGGGGATGGATGGAGAATGCCTAAAATGAACCGTATCAGCCCTTTCCGCTCGGCCATGGCCGCGCTGGTCGCGACGCTGGCAATCGCGTGGGGCGGCGCCGCGCTGGCGCAATCGCCGGCGCCTGCCGCCTCTCCGTCCGCCAGCCCTTCCGCGGCACCGGTGCCCGCCGCTTCGGCTTCCCCTGCCCCGGCGGAAGCGCCCGCGGCATCCGCGCCCCCGGCACCGGGAACCTCCCCCGCACCGGTGGCGAGCCCATCGGTTGCTCCCTCGCCGCCACCCGCGGCCGCCCAGACGCCGGCCACGCCCCCTGCCGCGACCGTTCAGACCGCCGATCCCTTCGGCGAGCAATTCACGCTGGAGCCCAAGAAAGTAGTGGTCATGAAGGGCACCGCCAATTGGGACTCGGCGTTCGACACGCTGATCGATTCGTTCAAGGCGCTGAACGCGCTGCTCGACAAGCAGGGCATCAAGGCCGCGGGCAATGCGATGATCGTCTACACCTCGACCGACGACAGCGGCTTTACGTTCCTTGCCGAAATTCCAGTCGACCAGGAGCCGAAGAACCTGACCAAGGACATGAGCATCGGCAAATCGCCCGAGGGCAAAGCCCTGAAGTTTGTCCATCGCGGCTCCTACGACAACATGGACAACACCTATGAGGCGATCACCAATCACCTCGACGACAAGAAACTTGAAGCAAAAGACACCTTCGTCGAGGAATACATCACCGATCCCTTGAAGACCGCGGAGGACAAGCTGGTGATCAACGTCTATGTGCCGCTGAAGTGAAAGACATGAAACAGGTACTCGCTCTCGCCGCCGCCGGTGTCGCGCTGCTGGCCACGCCCGCGCTGGCGCAAACGGTGCCGCCGCCCGCCATCTCCGTGACCGGCGAAGCCAATGTCTCGGTGCCGCCGGATCAGGCGCGGATCGATGGTGGCGTGACCACCGAAGCAAAGACCGCGCGCGAGGCGTCGGAGGCGAATAACGCGGCGATGGGCAAGGTGCTGCTGGCGCTGAAAGGCGCCGGGATCGAGGAGACGGATTACCAGACCTCGCGGCTGTCGCTGCAGCCGCAATATCCGCCCAACCCGAACCGGACTGGACCTGCGATGATTTCCGGCTATCGCGCCAGCAACCGCGTTACCATCAAGCTGCGCGACGTCACCAAGGTCGCCAGCATCATCGACGTATTGGTCGGCGCCGGCGCCAACGAAGTCGGCGGCATCAATTTCGTGGTTACGCAGGCTTCAAAACTGCTCGACGAAGCGCGCGAGCAGGCAATCGCCGACGCGCGGCGCAAAGCGCAAATCTACGCCAAGGCTGCCGGCGTAACGCTCGGCGAACCGATCAGCATCTCCGAGGAGGGCGCGCCCAGCCCGATGTTCCGCAGCAAAGTCGCCGGCGGCATGGCTGCATCCGCGCCGGTGGCGCCAGGCGAAGAGACGCTATCGGTTTCGGTGAGCGTGTCCTGGGCGATCAAGCCGAAGGAATAACTGATCGTCGTCCCGGCCTTGAGCCGGGACCCATAACCACAGGGCTCTGTGGTTAGGGCAAGCTGGAGCTCCTGCCTTTTTCAATACTCAGGTCGGTGGTTATGGGTCCCGGCTCAGCGCTCGCTACGCTTGCTTGGCCGGGACGACGAGATAGTTAGCGCGGCGACTAAACCTCGAATACCTGCCCGGGTTTCAGCGCCGCAAACCGCTCGCGCGGAATTTTCGCTTCATCCAGCGCCTCGCCCAATGCCGTCACCGGCGCGTCGATCGCCTCGTCGGTGAGCTGGAACGTGCCGTGATGATGCGCCAGTGCCGTTTGCGCGCCGCAATCGGCCAGCGCCTTCACGGCGTCCGACGGGTTCATGTGCTGGTCGCGCATGAACCAGCGCGGCTCATAGGCGCCGATGGGCAGGATCGCCAGCCGCAGCGGGCCATGAGCTTCGGCAACCCGGCGAAAATGCTTGCCGTCGCCGTAGCCGGAATCGCAGACGATGTAGAGTTTGCCGGCGGGCGTCTCCAGCACGAAGCTCGCCCACAGCGCCTTGTTGCGGTCGAACAGCCCGCGCGCCGACCAATGCCGCGTCGGCACCAGCGTCACGGCGATGCCGTTGCCGAGTTCGATGCGATCCTTCCAGTCGAACGCTTCGACTTTGATCGCGTCATCCGCGTCGCGCATGGTGACGTCATTGCCGAGCGGCGTGATCACGCGCGGCGAAAACACTTTCGCGAGCCTCGACAGCGTCGCCAGATCGAGATGGTCGTAATGGCCGTGCGACACCAGCACGACATCGATCTTCGGCAATGCGTCGAACGCGATGCCGGGATCGTTGTGCCGCTTCGGCCCAGCCCAGCTGAATGGCGAAGCCCGCATCGACCACACCGGATCGACGAGAATGTTGAGGCCACCGGTCTGGATCAGCCAGCTCGCATGGCCCACAAACGACAGCCGCACCTTGTTGCCTTCGACGCGGTGCGGCGGTGTGTCGGTATGCGGGCTCGGCACCCAATCCGGCCAGTTCGCGCGCTCCCCTCTGCCAAGGAACTGCCAGCGCAGCACCTCGGCCAATGATTTCGGCGGCGAACCATCCGGATCGAAGAAGGTCAGGCCGTCGAAATGATCGGAAGCAGGGCCGTCATAGGTTTTCATGCGGGACATCCAGACAGACGGCGCACCGGCGGCCAGGCCGAGACCGGCGAGGACTGCAAAAACACGGCGGCGGGTAATGGGCACGGGCGCGATCACATAGAGCGGGAGAGAAGGGCACGGGGCGTTATATGGCGTGCGCGGAGCAAGTTGGAACCCGCGGCGGAGAGAACGCGCAACTTCGCGCTGGCAAATCGGCATAAAATTGTTTTGTTTCAATGACTTAAATCGACGTTCGAGGCCGTTTTGGGCTAGTTTCCCCTTGACTTTGATGGCTTCCGGGCGTTTAACCCCCGCACTTCTCGGAAAGACGTTCTTTTCGACCCGCCGCCCGGCCCTTGAGACCGGAGGCCAACGCCCGACAGCGCGATGCGCCCTCGGGCGTAATCGTGTTTGGAAATTCGTCCTGAGGCAGGACAGAGGATAACGGCATTGTTCGACAATCTGTCGGAAAAGCTTGGTGGGATACTCGATCGGCTGACGGGGCGCGGTGCGCTGTCCGAAAAGGACGTCGATGCCGCGATGCGCGAGGTGCGCCGCGCGCTGCTCGAGGCCGACGTCTCGCTCGACGTCGTCAGAAGCTTCATCGACCGCGTCCGCGAGCAGGCGATCGGCGCCACCGTCGTCAAGTCGGTCACACCCGGCCAGATGGTGGTCAAGATCGTCCATGACGAACTGGTCGCCACGCTCGGGGCTGACGGCCAGACCATCGACCTCAATGCGGTGCCGCCGGTCGCGATCATGATGGTCGGTCTGCAGGGCTCCGGCAAAACCACGACCACCGCAAAACTCGCCCGCCGCATGACCCAGCGCGACAAGCGCAAGGTGCTGATGGCCTCGCTCGACATCTATCGCCCCGCGGCGATGGAGCAGCTCGCCGTGCTCGGGCGCGATCTCGATATTCCGACGCTGCCGATCGTGGCCGGCCAGAAGCCGGCGCAAATTGCCAAACGCGCACTGGAAGCCGCCAAGCTCGGCGGCTACGACGTCGTGCTGCTCGACACCGCCGGCCGCACGACACTCGACGAAGAGATGATGTCGGAAGCGGCGGAGATCAAAACCGTCGCCAGCCCGCATGAAGTGCTGCTGGTCGCGGATTCCCTGACCGGCCAGGACGCGGTCAATCTTGCGCGCTCGTTCGACCAACGCGTTGGGTTGACCGGCATCGTGCTGACAAGGGTGGATGGCGATGGCCGCGGCGGCGCCGCGCTGTCGATGCGTGCGGTCACGGGAAAACCGATCAAGCTGATCGGCACCGGTGAAAAGACCGATGCGCTGGAAGATTTCCATCCCAGCCGTATCGCCGGCCGCATCCTCGGCATGGGCGACGTGGTGTCGCTGGTCGAAAAAGCGGCGGCCAATATCGACGCCGAGAAAGCTGCGCGCGTCGCCGAGAAGATGCGCAAGGGTCAGTTCGACCTGGCCGACATGCGCGAGCAATTGCTGCAGATGGCGAATATGGGCGGCATCAGCGGGTTGATGGGCATGATGCCCGGCATCGCCAAGATGAAGAACCAGATCGCCAATGCCGGGATCGACGACAAGATCATCAAGCGTCAGGTCGCGGTGATCGATTCGATGACGCGGCAGGAGCGCAAGAGCCCCGACCTCCTGAAAGCCAGCCGCAAGAAGCGCATCGCGGCCGGCGCCGGCGTCAAGGTCGAGGAAGTCAACAAGCTCCTGAAGATGCACCGGAACATGGCCGACATGATGAAGGCGATGGGTTCAGGCAAGCGCGGCCCGATGGCCGGCATCGCGCAGGCGATGGGATTTGGCGGCGGCGGCATGCCGTCGGCCGAACAGATGAAGGCGCTGGCGGAGAAAATGCCTGGTGGCGCTGGCCCCGGCGGTATGCCCGCGCTGCCGAAGGATATTCCGGTGGGCTTGCGTCAGGGCCTGCCGAATTTGCCGGGGCTTACGGGCCTCAGCGGCAAGCCGACGCTGCCGGGCCTCGGCGGCTTCCCCGGCAAGAAGAAATAATCGCGATCAATTCACTCTCATCACATCAAACCAAACTTACGGAGAATACAATGTCAGTCGTTATCCGCCTCGCTCGCGCAGGCACCAAGAAGCGCCCGGTCTATCACGTCGTCGTCGCCGACTCGCGCTTTCCCCGCGACGGCCGCTTCATCGAGCGTCTCGGCCATTTCAATCCGCTGCTGCCGAAGGACAACGAAGCCCGCCTCAAGCTCGACATGGACAAGGTCAAGTCCTGGCTCGCCAAGGGCGCGCAGCCTTCCGACCGCGTCACCCGCTTCCTCGATGCCGCCGGTGTCGTGAAGCGTGCCGCGCGCAACAACCCGGAAAAGGCCGTGCCGCGCAAGGAGCGCAAGGCCAACGCCGAAGCCGCCGCGAAGGCGTAAGCGTTAGCGGCGCGGGGCGGTGGCAACACCGATTTGTGTCGCCCGGATCGGCGCCGCGCATGGCGTGCGCGGCGCGGTGAAACTGTGGACCTTTACCGAAGACCCGCTGGCCGTCAGGGATTACGGCCCGCTGACGACCAAGGACGGCGCGCGCCAGTTCGAGCTGACGCATGCCCGCGAGGCGAAAGATCATCTGGTCGCCACGTTCAAAGGCGTCGCCACCCGCGAGGACGCCGAACGCCTCAACGGCATCGAGCTCTATATCGCGCGCGACAAGCTGCCTGAGACCGACGACGACGAATATTACCATGCCGATCTGATCGGGCTGGCCGCGGTGAATGCCGCGAACGAGCCGCTCGGCCGCGTCACCGCGATCCATAATTTCGGCGCCGGCGACATCATCGAGATTGCACCACCGCAGGGCCCGACGATGCTGCTGCCGTTCACCAATGCCGTGGTGCCGACGGTCGACCTTGCGGGCGGCCGCGTCGTGATAGAACTGCCCAAGGAAATTGAAGGCGACGACGTTCCGACGCTTACGTGATGGGTTTTGAATGACCTGTTCTGAAAGTCCCTGGCGCGCCACCATCCTCACGCTATTCCCGGACATGTTTCCGGGCCCGCTCGGCGTCAGTCTGGCGGGCAAGGCGCTGGCTTCCGGGCTGTGGGCGCTGGAAGCCCGCGACATCAGGGCATCGGCCACCGACCGCCACCGCAGCGTTGACGACACGCCCGCCGGCGGCGGGCCCGGCATGGTGCTGCGCGCCGACGTGCTGGCAGCGGCGATCGACGCCGCCGATACCGGCCAGTCCGGTCCAAACGATCGACCAAGGCTCCTGATGAGCCCGCGGGGTCGGCCATTGACCCAGTCGCGGGTCGCCGAGCTTGCGGCGGGTCCCGGGCCGCTGATCGTCTGCGGCCGGTTCGAGGGCATCGACGAGCGGGTGATTGCGGCACGGGAGCTCGAGGAGGTCTCGATCGGCGATTACGTGCTGTCCGGCGGCGAAGTCGCCGCCATGGTGCTGGTCGACGCCTGTGTCCGGCTCCTGCCGGGGGTGATGGGAAAACACGCCTCGGGGACCGAAGAGAGTTTTTCCGAGGGACTACTGGAATACCCTCAATATACCCGCCCGCAGGAGTTCGAGGGCCGGACCATCCCGGAAATCCTCGTTTCAGGCGACCACGCCAAGGTCGCCGCCTGGCGTCAGGCCGAGGCTGAAGCCTTGACCAGGGCGCGGCGGCCGGATTTGTGGGCGATTAAGGCGCGCCAAAAACGCCCAAAAAGCACGACAGACGGGTGACAAGCGCGCTTTGATGCCTTATACGGGCGCCAAATCCGCAGCATACAGCAGGATAGATGGACGTTCGCGCAGCCCGCGCTGGACTGGCTGGGCGCGCCGCCGATGGAGATTTCAATGAACATCATTCAACAGCTCGAAAAAGAGCAATTCGACAAATTGGCCGCGACCAAGTCGATCCCGGAGTTCGGCCCCGGCGACACCGTGATCGTCAACGTCAAGGTGGTCGAAGGCGAGCGCACCCGCGTGCAGGCCTATGAAGGCGTTTGCATCGGCCGTTCCGGCGGCGGGCTCAATGAGAGCTTCACCGTTCGCAAGATTTCCTACGGCGAAGGCGTGGAACGCGTCTTCCCCGTGATGTCGCCGATGATCGACTCGATCAAGGTGGTGCGCCGCGGCAAGGTGCGTCGCGCCAAGCTGTATTACCTGCGCCAACTGCGCGGCAAGTCGGCCCGCATCGTCGAGAAGACCGAGCGCGCGACCGCCGTCGGCGAGTAATTCGTCTTCTGCAGGGGGATGTGACCAAAAGCGCGGGGTTTTGCCCCGCGCTTTTTTGTTGGGTCATGCATATTTAGGTAATGGCACCCGGCTAATCGATTGATTGTCGCGGGCGCGGCCCCTGTGTTAGAAATTTAAAATGGTTCCAGATCAGACCAGCTTTGCAGGCCAGCGCGTCGATCCATTCGTGATCGACGACCGCTCGCGTCTGCCCGGCCGCTTCTTCGGACGCTTTGCGACCTCGGCGACGTCTGAGCTTAGCTGCGGCCTTTGATGCCGCGCTGACTGTCCGTTGCTTGCGCTGATAACCGCGCTGACCGCTCACACAGAATCATTTTGGAGCTTACGCTCATGTCAAAACCCACCACGCTGTACGACAAGATCTGGAACGACCATCTGGTGCACGAAGCCGATGACGGCACCTGCCTGCTCTATATCGACCGCCATCTGGTGCACGAGGTGACTTCGCCGCAGGCGTTCGAAGGCCTGCGCATGACCGGCCGCAAGGTTCGCGCGCCGGAGAAGACGCTGGCCGTGGTCGACCACAACATCCCGACCACCGATCGCTCGAAGCCGAATCCCGATCCTGAAAGCATCGAGCAGATGCGGGTGATGGCCGATAACGCCAAGGAATTCGGCATCACGTATTTCAACGAATTCGACAAGCGCCAGGGCATCGTGCACGTGATCGGCCCCGAGCAGGGCTTTACGCTGCCCGGCACCACCATCGTCTGCGGTGACAGCCACACCTCCACCCATGGCGCGTTCGGTGCGCTGGCGCACGGCATCGGCACCTCCGAAGTCGAGCATGTTCTGGCAACCCAGACGCTGATCCAGAAAAAAGCAAAAAACATGCGCGCAGTGGTCGACGGCAAATTGCCCGATGGCGTCACCGGCAAGGACATCATCCTGGCCATCATCGGCGAGATCGGCACCGCCGGCGGCACCGGCTACGTGCTGGAATATGCCGGCGATGCAATCCGCGCGCTGACGATGGAAGGCCGCATGACGGTCTGCAACATGTCGATCGAAGGCGGCGCCCGCGCCGGCCTGATCGCGCCGGATGAAAAGGCGTTCGAATTCCTCAAGGGCCGTCCGATGTCGCCGAAGGGCGAGGCGTGGGACGCCGCGATGCGTTACTGGGAAACCCTTCGCTCCGACGACGGCGCGCATTTCGACCACGAGATCCGGCTGGATGCGGCCAAATTGCCGCCGATCGTGACCTGGGGCACCTCGCCTGAGGACGTGGTGTCGATCACGGGCATGGTGCCGGACCCCGACCAGATCGCCGATGAAGCCAAGCGGCTCTCAAAGCATCGCGCGTTGAAATACATGGGCCTGACCGCGGGAACCAAGATCACCGACATCAAGCTCGACCGCGTGTTCATCGGCTCCTGCACCAACGGCCGCATCGAGGATTTGCGCGCGGCGGCGAAGGTCGCCGAAGGCAAGACCGTCAACGGTCACGTCAGCGCGATGATCGTGCCGGGCTCGGGCATCGTGAAGGAGCAGGCGGAAGCCGAAGGCCTCGACAAGATCTTCATCAAGGCCGGCTTCGAATGGCGCGAGCCGGGCTGTTCGATGTGTCTCGCCATGAACCCCGACAAGCTGTCGCCGGAAGAGCGCTGCGCCTCGACCTCGAACCGCAATTTCGAGGGCCGGCAGGGCTTCAAGGGCCGCACGCATCTGGTGTCGCCGGCCATGGCGGCCGCGGCGGCGATCGCCGGGCATTTTGTCGATATCAGGGACTGGCGGTAACGCTGGTTGCCTCAACATCGAGGCGTTCCGGCAACGCCTCGTTAAGGCGCAGGGCTCAGACTGGTTCCTCAGCGGGAATGAACTCATCGCGAGGAGCCTGACGTGGCCGATAAACCAGAATATGTCGATATGATCAGCGAGGCGACGCGCCAGAGCCGGCGCAACGTCTCGCGTATCGTCGATCTCGTTCCCGCCACGCCAAAGGATACAAGGCGCCTCAGTAACTGGCCACCCGAGCATTGGCGGGAATGGCGGCTGGAAGCGCTAACGCCATGGAAGATCAAGCCCTGGAAGGGCAAGGACTGGGACTGAGCCCGTCGCGCTCATCACCGCATGCAAAAAACAGGCGCCCCAGCGGGCGCCTGTTTTGTTTCAGCTTAGATTTGCCAGCATTGGTAATGTTGAACTCGCTCGCGAGAGGGATTGGATTTGACCGTCTATGTGATCGTGCAATTGAAGATGACCGACCGCCCCGCCTATGACCGCTATCAGGCGCGCTTCTTCGACGTGTTCAAAAAATTCCAGGGCCGGCTGTTGTCGGCGGATGAAGGGCCGGCCGTGCTGGAGGGCGTGTGGGATCGCGACAAGCTGGTACTGATGTCGTTTCCCGACGAGGCCGCGTTCCGGGCCTTTGCAGACTCGCCGGAGTATCTGGAAATATCCAGGGACCGCAAAGCCGGTGCGGACGGCATCGTCTTGCTGGCCAAGGGTTTGGGGTAGGGCTGGGTCGCCGGGTTTTGCCAGGACCGCGTTCAAGGAGCCCGTTACTGACAGCGTCAACACTTTGCTAAGGGCCGGCTGGTAAACTCCTCCTTAACCAATCAGAAAATCGATAGCTGCCTTTAGGATCCCCTCGTGCTGAGGGCTTGATCCGACGCGGCGCCGTGCCACGGGCGGTCCCCGGGGCCGCCGCAACGGTTCGGCAGCGCAAATTTTCCTCAAGCGAGACTCGAGAAAATGATCGCCAGATTTCAGAACCTGCCCATTATTGCCAAGATCGCGGTGCCTGCCGCGATCGTCGCCCTTGTGGCAGTCGGGATCGTCGTCCAGGCCTCGATAGCGCTGAGCAACCTGTCCGCGACGGCGGCGAGCCTGGTCGACGGCAACGCGATGCGGGTGCAATACAGCCTGCAGGCCGAAAGCCATTTCAACAGCGCCGCGGTGAGCGAGAAGAACGTCATCCTCTCCGGCACCGACGCCAAGGCGATCAGCCAGAACGTCGAGTCCTATGGCAAGGCCACCGATGCCACGCTGGCAGCAATCGATCGTCTGGCGACCGTCACCACTGCTCCCGAGCAGCGCCAACTGATCGACACAATGCGAACCGCGGTCAAGGACCGCCGGGTCGCCAGCGCCAAGGTGTTCGAACTGGCGGCCGCGGGCAAGATGGAAGAAGCCTTCGCCTATTCGCGCAATGTCGCGGCCAAGCATCGCCAGACCGCGATCTCGGCAGTGGGGCAACTCATCACCATCAATACGGACGCCATGCGCGCCGCGCGCGACGCGAGCGTCGCCAGCGCCGATTACACCCGTCTCTTGCTGGTGGTCGGGGCGATTGTCGGCCTGCTGCTGGCCTTTGCCATCCTCGGCTGGATCGCGTTCGGCCAGATCGCCCAACCATTGCGGCGCATGACGCTTGAAATGACCAAGCTTGCCGGGGGCGATCTCGATATTTCGATCGTCGGTGCCGGCCGCACCGACGAGGTTGGCGGTCTCGCCAAGTCGCTCACCGTCTTCAAGGAAAATGCGATGACGGCGCGACGCCTCGAAGCCGAACAGCGCGAGGAGCAGGTCCGCAAGGAAGCCCGTCAGCGCGCCATCGAAGGTTACATCGCGACCTTCGACGTCCAGATCTCGGAAGCCCTGCAAACGCTGACCGCGGCGTCGGCCGAGATGCACGCCACCGCCGGCAGCATGACGGCAACGGCGGAGGAAACCAGCCGGCAGGCCACCGCCGTCGCCAACGCCTCCGACGTCGCCTCCGCGAACGTGCAGACGGTTGCCGTGGCGACCGAGGAACTGCATGCCTCGATCAGCGAAATCTCGCGCCAGGTGGCGCAGGCGTCCCAGACCGCCAACCTTGCGGTCGCCGAGACCGACCGCACCAACAAGACCGTCGAGGGCCTGGCCGAAGCGGCACTGAAGATCGGCGAAGTCATCTCGCTGATCCAGAACATCGCGTCGCAGACCAACCTGCTGGCGCTCAACGCCACGATCGAAGCGGCGCGCGCTGGCGAGTCCGGCAAGGGCTTTGCCGTTGTCGCCACCGAGGTGAAGGCGCTTGCCACCCAGACCGCCAAGGCGACGGAGGATATTTCAGCCCAGATCGCCGCGATCCAGCAGGAGACCGGCAACGCCGTGACGGCCATCAAGACGATCGGGACGACGATCGCCCAGATGAACGAAATCGCCACGGCGATCGCTGCCGCGGTCGAGCAGCAGAGCGCTGCGACCCGCGACATTGCGCAGAACATCCAGGAAGTTTCGAAGGGGACGACCGAGGTATCTTCGAACGTCGGCAGCGTCAATGACGCCGCCAACGAGACCGGCGCCGCGGCGTCGGAAGTGCTGACGGCGGCCGACGACCTCAGCCATCAGTCGGAGAAGCTGCGCGCCGACGTCAACACGTTTCTCGACCTCATTCGCGCCGCCTGATCCGCTTCTCGCTCCGCGAAAACGGGATCAACGCCATCGCGCTCGTCTCCTGAGCGCGATGGCCGCGCCCGTTACCAATACGGCCCGAACCCGAAGCCGAATGTGAACGGCGCCGGTGCGTAATAGGGATATGGCCGGTAGTAAGAGGGCCGCGCGTAGTAGCGGGGTCCGTAATACGGGCGATAGTATGAGCGGTAATACGGTCGATAATAGCCGTAACCATAGTGGCGCCGATAATAGCGTTGCGCGCTGAAGTCGGTCGCACCTGACGTGCCGGCGGTTTGTTGCTTCATTTGCGGCGATGCCGCGGCCGCCGAATTGACCACCGCCGGGCCGGCAAACACCAGAGCGCCAGCGACAGCAGCTGCTCCGATCAACATCTTCATGACGATCTACCTCCTCTGATTCAGGATCATCAAATAACAGGCAGCAATGGCGCCCGTTTCATGGCAGTAAACTTGAAGTGAAAACAGGCCCGCGATGAACGGACCTGCTCACTTCAAATCCGCAAACTCGCGATCACCAGCGGCGATAATGGTGATGATGGTGATGCCGACGATGGTGATGATGACGGTGCCAGCGATGATGATGATGACGATGCCAGCGATGATGGCGATGTCGCCATCCCGCCTCTGTCGTCTCGGGCTTGACATCCTCCTGGACGGCGGCGGCAGCACCGGGGTTGCTCAGCGACAACGCGTTAGCGCGCTCAGTCGGAGCGGCTATAACGAGCATGACGCCAAAGGCGGCAAGCCCCAGAACTTTCATCACCTGCATATGTAGTCTCCTTGGTCCTCGGAATGTCACGTTCGTGGCGAGCGGTGCTCGACAAGCAGCGGCTACGCCGCGACGCAGTTCACAGCTTGAAGCTGAGGACGTGAATGCGAACTGAATGACTGCGCCGCGAAGATGAACAAGGAGCGTGTACATCGGTTCCGATTGATTTCAGCGGCGCGTCAAGCCGGCGCAGACTGCCGTTGCATCGCTGCAGACACTCCGCACTCATGAGCCCGTCATGATTTCAAACATGAACGCTTCGAGGTCGCGCGTGGCGACGGCCATTCTCGTTCATGGCCCGCCGGCGCAGAGATATTTGGAACGCTGATCGATTTGGACGCTAGCGCGCCGCGCGCTAGCCGGGCCGCCAGTAGCAGTTCATGCGCGGCGTGATGACGGTGCCGCTCGGCCGGTATTCCTGCACATAGGTCGCGGTGCAGCTGCGCACCGCATTCGGCCCCGGATTGTAACGCGGATAGACATCGGGTTCCCACTGGTCCTGCCGGTAGATCGGCACGCGGCGGAGCGGCCGCCGGCGTTGTGCGGACGCATCGGTGGCGGCCGGCTTCGCTGCCTGCGCGGTGCGCACCCCCGACGGTGCCGTCTGAGCCTGTGCGCCTCCACCCGGCAACAAGAATCCGGTCAAAATCGCCGCTACCGCCGCCGTCGCAATCCGCTTCATTCCGCCCACCCAAAGCCTGTTATCGGGCCGTACGGTCTCCGATTGCCGCGCCAAGGTCAACCTTGCGATGATATTCAAGATCAGTAGGCACGCAAAATGAGTAGGCGCGCTGGAGCAACACGCGCTAAACAGGTGCGATGTGGAAGGAAGCAAAAGCACCGTCGCTCGCCGAAATGGAAGCCATGGCGCATGAGGTTTTCGAGCGCCTGCCAAAGGGCTTTCGAACCCTGTGCGAGGGCGTCATCATCCGCGTCGACGATTTCCCGACCGACGAGATCCTCGACGAGATGCAGGCGCAAAGCGAGTTCGACCTGCTCGGCCTGTTCCAGGGCGTCGGCCTGCCGCAGCAAAGCAACAACGACGTCGCCCGCCTGCCCAACATGATCTGGCTCTACCGGCGACCGATCCTGGACTATTGGGCGGAGCATGAGGAAACGCTGGGCCACATCGTCCGCCACGTCCTGATCCACGAAATCGGCCACCATTTCGGCCTGTCGGACGCCGATATGGAGGCGATTGAGGCCCAGGAAACTTAAGGAGGAGCCTAAGAGCGGGGTAGGATTGCGCAAATTGGCCTTTTGCCGGGGGCGATTTCGCGATAAATCAGCGTCCCTATCCCTCATTCAGCCGGGAAGTACGTTCGATGGACAAGTTCACCACACTGGAAGGCGTCGCCGCGCCCCTGAAGATCATCAATGTCGACACCGACATGATCATTCCGAAGCAGTATCTGAAGACCATCAAGCGTACCGGCCTTGGCAAGGGCCTGTTCTCCGAACAGCGCTACAAGGATGACGGCAGCGAGAATCCGGATTTCATCCTCAACAAGCCGGCCTACCGCAATTCCAAGGTGCTGGTCGCCGGTGACAATTTCGGCTGCGGCTCGAGCCGCGAGCACGCGCCGTGGGCACTGCTGGATTTCGGCATCCGCTGCGTGATCTCGACCTCGTTCGGCGACATCTTCTACAACAACTGCTTCAAGAACGGCATTCTGCCGATCCGCGTCACCCAGGACGACCTCGACAAATTGTTCGACGACGCCGAGCGCGGCGCCAACGCGACGCTGACCATCGATCTCGCGGCCCAGGAAATCCGCGGCCCCGACGGCGGCACCGTGAAGTTCGAGATCGACCCGTTCCGCAAGCATTGCCTGCTCAACGGTCTGGACGACATTGGCCTCACGATGGAGAAAAAGACTTCCATCGACAGCTACGAGGCCAAGGCCAAAAAAGAGCGCGCCTGGGCCTGATCGCGGGTCGCGGCCTCGCTCGACAATAGTGAGGCGACGCCGATGCGGCCTGACGTCGTCACCTTCTGGCATGGCCCGCTCGATGCACTGCGGCTGACCTGCCTGCGATCGCAGGTCGCAGCGGGCCACAAGGTCACCGTCTACAGTTTCGATCCGCTTGCCGGCCTGCCCAACGGCGTCGGCAACGCCGAGGCCGAGGCGATCCTGCCGCATTCCTTTTCCGAGCGGCTTCGCCCGCCGCAACCGGACGGCAGCTGGCGCGATTGGACCATTCTGCAATTCAGCGATTTCTTCCGCATGCGGCTGATGGCGGAGAAGGCCGGCCTGTGGCTCGACGCAGATGTCCTGCTGCTGAAGCCGGTCGAGATCGATCCTGCAAAACCCTATTTCGCCTGGGAGCGGCCGCGCCAGCTCGGCAATTCGGTTTTGTATCTGCCCCCTAGCGATCCGATCGTGACGGCGTTCGAAAATCTGATGAAGCAGGACGAGCTGACGCCGGACTGGCTGGCGCTGCGCCATCGCCTGACCTTCAAGCTGCAGCAACTGCGCGGCGGATCGAACCGCCTCTCGGACATTCGCGTCGCGATCTTCGGTCCGGCCGCGCTCACCGCACTCGCGCGCCGCTCGGACGAATTGCAGCACGCATTGCCGAAGCAATCGTTTTATGCGGTGCATGCGGAACCGAAATTGTTTTTCGAGCCGTCAGATTATTCGGCGCTGCTCGCCGATCCTGCGATTATCGGGCTACATATCTCGCCGAAGGGCCGCGGCGGCCAGCAGCCGATTCCCGGCAGTCTCTACGCCTGGGCGACGGAGAGGTATGGGACCTAAACCGGCACGCCGCATCTTCTTCCTTCTCCCCTTGTGGGAGAAGGTGGCGCGCGAAGCGCGCCGGATGAGGGGTCCCTATCCTCAAATTCAAATCTTACCGTGAGGAGAGAACCCCTCATCCGGCGCTTCGCGCCACCTTCTCCCACAAGGGGAGAAGGGAAGAGACCGCCGCTCTCGACTAGTCTTAATGCCCCATCGCTGCGATCGCGTCCGCAATGGCGATGGTGCGCTTGGCCATGTCGGCGTGCAGCCGTTCCACCATGCGGCCGTCGAGCTGGATGGCGCCGCGGGAGGCGTTTTCGGGCTGCTGGAACGCCGCGATGATCTTGCGGGCTTCCGCGACTTCCTCGGTCGGCGGCGTGAAGATCGCGTTGCAGGCCTCGATATGGCTCGGATGGATCAGCGTCTTGCCGTCAAACCCGAGATCGCGCCCCTGCGCGCATTCAACCGCAAAGCCGTCGACGTTGCTGATATCGCTGTAGGGGCCATCGAGGATTTCGAGCCCATGCGCGCGTGCCGCCAGGATGCAGTGGATGATCATCGGGATCATCGCGGCGCGGCCCGGCTGCATCCGGATGCGTGTTTCGCGCGAAATATCGTTCGGCCCGAACACGAAGCCCGCGAGCCGCGTCTCCGAATCCTTCGACGCCGCGGCGAGCTTGTCCGCATCCAATACCGCGCGCGAAGTCTCGATCATCGCCCAGACCCGGATCGAGGTATCCGCGTTGATGTCGCTGAGGCGATTGGCGATGGCGCCGAGATCGGCGACGCTGGAAATCTTGGGAACCAGGATGCCGTCGGGCCGCGCCTTGCCGGCCATCGTGACGTCGTCGATCCACCACGGCGTATCTAGGCTGTTGACCCGGATCAGCACCTCGCGCTTGCCGAACCCGCCGGCCGCGATCGCCTTGGCGATCTGGTCACGGGCCAGCGCCTTGGCGTCCGGCGCCACCGAATCCTCAAGGTCGAGGATGATACCGTCGGCGGCAAGGTTGCGCGCCTTTTCCAGCGCCCGCGCGTTCGATCCGGGCATGAACAACAGGCTGCGGCGCGGACGGATCATGGGCTGGTTTCCTGAGGTGTTATTGAACCCCACGCGATATCATTTCAAACGGCCGCCCGAAAGCCTTGTTCCTGTCATCGGTCTATGGTTAGGCAAGGGCCATGACCGCATTTCCGCAACATCTGCTCGACGGCTACCGGACCTTCACCTCGCAGCGACTGCCTACGGAACAGTCACGCTACCGGGAACTGTCCGAACGCGGCCAGTCACCCGCTGTCATGGTGATCGGCTGCTGCGATTCCCGCGTCTCCCCGGAGGTCATTTTCGACGCCGGCCCGGGTGAACTGTTCGTGGTCCGCAACGTCGCCAATCTGGTACCGGTCTATCAGCCTGACGGCGGCGCCCACGGCGTATCCGCGGCGCTCGAATATGCGGTTAACGTGCTCCGCATCAAGCATATCGTGGTGCTCGGCCACGCCCAGTGCGGCGGCATCAAGGCCTTCATCGACAAGATCGATCCGTTGTCGCCGGGCGATTTCATCGGGCGCTGGATGGCTATGTTCATCAAGCCGGGCGAAATCGTCGAACAGCGCGAGCGCGAAACGATGCAGGATTTCACCGTCAGGATCGAGAAAGCCGCGATCTTCCGCTCCCTGGAAAACCTGATGACGTTCCCGTTCGTGCGCTCGCGCGTCGAGCGCGGCGAGATGGAACTGCACGGCGCCTATTTCGGCGTCGCCGAGGGCTCGCTGTTCGTGCTCGATCCGACCGCGAAGGAATTCCGCGGTGTTGGAGAAGTGGCGTAGCTGCAAGGGTGGGCAAAGCGAAGCGTGCCCACCACCTTACGTCGCGCAGAATGGTGGGCACGGCGCAAGGGCGCCTTTGCCCATCCTACGAATTTTAGCTACTGCCTTCTACGCCGCTTTCTTCTTCGCGGTGATCAGCTTGCGATTGATCAGGCATTCGGCGATCTGCACCGCGTTCAGCGCCGCACCCTTGCGCAGATTGTCAGAGACGCACCACAGCGACAGGCCGTTCTCGATCGTCGCGTCCTCGCGGATGCGGCTGATATAGGTGGCGTCCTCGCCTGCCGCCTCATACGGCGTGACGTAGCCGCCGGGCTCCTGCTTGTCGATCACGAGGCAACCCGGCGCGTTGCGCAGGATGTTGCGGGCTTCATCGGCGGTGATCGGATTCTCGAATTCGATATTGACGGCTTCCGAATGGCCGACGAAGACAGGCACGCGCACGCAAGTCGCGGTCAGCCTGATTTTGGGATCAAGAATCTTCTTGGTCTCCATCATCATCTTCCACTCTTCCTTGGTGTAGCCGTCCTCCATGAACACGTCGATCTCGGGGATGACGTTGAAGGCGATACGCTTGGGGAATTTCTTGTTGATCAGTTCGCTGTTGGTGTAGACGGCCTTGGTCTGCGAAAACAATTCGTCCATCGCATCCTTGCCGGCGCCCGACACCGACTGATAGGTCGCGACCACGACGCGCTTGATGGTGGCCTTGTCGTGCAGCGGCTTCAGCGCCACCACGAGCTGGGCGGTCGAGCAGTTCGGATTGGCGATGATGTTCTTCTTGGTGAAGCCGGTCACGGCGTCGGCGTTCACTTCGGGCACGATCAGCGGCACGTCCGGGTCCATCCGCCATGCCGACGAATTGTCGATCACGACGGCGCCGGCGGCGCCGATCTTGGGCGACCATTCCTTCGACACCGCGCCGCCTGCCGACATCAGGCAGATGTCGATATCGGAGAAATCGTAGTGCTCGAGGGCTTTGCACTTCAGGGTGCGGTCGCCATACGAAACTTCCACGCCAACGCTGCGCCGTGACGCCAGCGCCACCACCTCGTCCGCGGGGAATTTGCGCTCGTCGAGAATGTTGAGCATTTCCCGCCCGACATTGCCGGTCGCTCCGACCAGCGCGACTTTGTAACCCATCGTTCACTCTCCGACGAAAAATGCCGTCCCCCCCGCCCGCGGCGGAAAGGGAGAAGGCAGCGCTTCTATGCGAGAAACACCCTCAAGACAACGTTTGCAAGGACGTTTGACAGTAGCGTTTGGGCGTTTGATGCAGTCCTTTTCGGCCGAACCGGCCAGGTCCCATTGCAAGTCCCATTATACGACGAGAATTCATCCGGCGCTGACCAGCTTTGCGGACGAGGTCTGCGGTACGCTGGCACGGCTGGTTGCGTATGTAGTGACCCTGGCCCTGCTCGCCATGGGCGGCATGGCGCTGTGGGAACAATTGCCCGATCTCGCAGCGATGGACCCCTCGTCGAGGGACGCCTCATTGAACGACGCCTCATTGAGGGGTGCCTGGAGCCTGCTCGACCGCTCGTCGCGCGCTTTTGCCGTCAGCCAGTTTGATCCGCATGACAAAACAGAGGCTTATGAGATTTTCCGGCACCCAAGGGCGGCCGCCGGGATGTCTTCTTGTGGCGCGGCGGAGACAAACAGCCGGTCGCCGAACTCGAGATCTATCGCCCGGGCGGCGACCTCGGCCATGCCGGCCTGTCGGCGGATTGGCTGACCGGCGAAGACAACCCGCAATTGCGCGGCGCCTTCTAATTGCCACGGCTTGCCAAGATACTGGTTTTCATGAAACTTTTTCGCCAGTGTCGGCATTATATGGTCCGGTGTGGCCCAATTGACCTAGTGACGACCACCCCGCGACAGCTACAATGAAGACCAACCCGATTTGGCGATCCGCCGGCTTGCTAAGGGCCGGCAATGACGAGGATGCGATGACCCCTAAATTCCCTGCTGCGAGCAAGCTCGTGGTGTTGCTTGCGGCAGCCGCCCTCGTTGCGGTCGGCGTGACGGAAGCCAGCGCCCAGTCCAACCAGCGCTACGACAAGGATGGCCGCCCGTACTACGGACGCAGCGGCCCCAACCGGGTCTATCAGCAAGGGCCGAATACCCGCGTTTACGTCACGACGCGCTCCTGGCTCGACGCCGGCACCGAAGTCTTGCCGGGTGACCGCAAATTCCAGGATTATGCGTTTCCGCCGGATCTCGGCTACCCGTCATTCGGGCGCGAGAATCTCAATCGCCCGATCGACCGTCAGCCGCTCAGCCCGCCCTCGGACCTCGGCGGCTATCCGCAGCGCTTCCCGCTGTATTGAGCCTATTGAACTAAACCAACTGGTGTCGTCCCGGGCTTGACCCGGGACCCATACGCCGCGGCCCGTCGATCTACTAAAGGTGCTCGACGACTTTCTTCGCCATCATAACCGACGGTGGTTATGGGTCCCGGCTCAAGGCCGGGACGACGGAGTGGAGAGTTTCTTCGCTTACGCGTGCAGCTTCTGCAATTCCTTCAAAATCGCATCGCCCATCTGCGTGGTGCTGGCCGCCGTGGTGCCCTCGGACTTGATATCCGCGGTGCGCAGGCCGCTGGCGAGCACGGCTGCGATCGCCGCATCGACCTTGTCGGCGAGCGCGCCCATGTCGAACGAATAGCGCAGCGCCATGCCGAACGAGGAAATCATCGCGATCGGATTGGCGAGGCCTTTTCCGGCGATATCGGGCGCCGAGCCATGCACCGGCTCGAACAGCGAGCGGCGCTTCCTGGTCTTGGCGTCGATCTCGCCGAGCGAGGCCGAGGGCAGCATGCCGAGCGATCCCGTCAGCATCGCCGCGATATCGGACAGCATGTCGCCGAACAGATTGTCGGTCACGATGACGTCGAACGCCTTCGGCGCCTTGACGAGGTTCATGCCGCCGGAATCGGCGAGCTGATGCTCCAGCGTCACGTCCTTGTATTCGCGGGCGTGCACCTGCGTCACCACCTCGTTCCAGAGCACGCCTGACTTCATGACGTTGCGCTTTTCCATCGAGGTCAGCTTGTTGCGGCGTTTCCGCGCGAGATCGAAGGCGACCCGGGCGATGCGCTCGATCTCGTAGGTGTCATAGACCTGGGTGTCGACGGCACGCTTCTGGCCGTTGCCGAGATCGGTGATGGTCTTCGGCTCGCCGAAATAGACGCCGCCGGTCAGCTCGCGCACGATCATGATGTCGAGGCCTTCGACGATCTCGCGCTTCAGGCTGGAGGCCTCCGCCAGCGCCGGATAGCACACTGCCGGGCGCAGATTGGCGAACAGGCCGAGGTCCTTGCGCAGCCGCAGCAGGCCGGCTTCGGGCCGCACGTCATAGGGCACGGCGTCCCATTTCGGGCCGCCGACCGCGCCGAAAATCACGGCATCGGCCGCCGTGGCCAGCGCCATGGTCGCATCCGTAATGCTCTGCTTGCTGGCGTCATAGGCGGAACCGCCGACCAGCCCCTGCTCGGTCTCGAAACGGGCAATGCCTTGCGCGTTGAGCCAGTCGATCAGGCGTTGCACCTCCCCCATCACTTCGGGGCCGATGCCGTCGCCGGGGAGAAGCAGCAGTTTATGGGTCGCCATGATCAGTTACCTCGGAGCTTGTTTGGTTGTCATTGCCGGGCTTGACCCGGCAATCCAGCTTCTTTGAAGACGATGGATGCCCGGGTCGAGCCCGGGCATGACAGCGGAGGAATTCCGCGGGAGTGCTAAAACGCCCCGAGCGGATTGGCAAGGCGGCTTGGACAGGCCACAAAGGCTGACAAGCCCGCCCCAAGACGGACATCACGCCCTCATGACCGCAGCCATCCTGTTTGCCTTTGCCTCGGCCGGCTTCCTGGGCGCGGGCGTCGTGACGGCGCAATTCGGGCTGCGAACAGTCGAACCGCTGTCGGGAGCGGCGATCAGCGTCCCCTCGTTCACGCTGTTGTTCCTTCTGGTCTCGCCCCTGCTGCTGGCCGGCGAGCCCGTGGTCTGGCGGGCCCTGCCGATCTTCGCCGCGATCGGGCTGGTATTTCCGGCGATGCTGACCCTGCTGACCTTTGCCTCCAACAGCGCGCTGGGGCCGGTCGTCACCTCGACGCTCGGCAATCTGGCGCCGCTGTTCGCGGTCGCGCTCGCCGTCGTCCTCCTGCATGAGCCGCTCCACTTGCTGCAATTCGCCGGCCTCGTCATTGCGGTCGCCGGCGCCGTGATCATCACCGTCACCCGGCCGCGCGACCTCGTCAGCGACTGGCGAAGCTGGGCATTGCTATTACCGCTCGCCAGCGCGTTGCTGCGCGGCGTGGTGCCGCCGATCGTCAAGCTTGGGCTCGAAATCTGGCCGAGCCCGCTCTGGGCCTGCCTGATCGGCTATGTCGTATCGTCCTTTGTGGTGCTGACCGTGCAGCGCGTCCGCAAGGGGAGCTTCGTCGTGGCAGCGCCATGGCCGGGCCGGTTCTGGTTCGCCATCACCGGCATCTGCAACGGCCTCAGCCTGCTGTCGCTATTCGCCGCCCTGCGCAACGGCCCGATCACGCTGGTCGCGCCTGTCGCCGCGATCTATCCGCTCGTCACGTTGCTGCTCAGCGCGATGGTGCTGCACCATGTACGGATCACACCCCGCATCGTCGCCGGCGCGGTGCTGACGGTTGCCGGCGTCGCGCTGGTGCTGATCGGCTGATGTTGCGCAAACGGCACGACACCATTGCTCCCTGCGCGGCTGTGCAAGCCGGCAGCCGCCTGTCACAATCGCCGCCTTGCCGGAGTATCCTGTGAAGGCCGCCGTCCAACCACCGTCCACCACGCATCCCGCGTGGCTGATCCTCGTTCTGTCGCTGGCGCCGACGATCGGTCTTGGAATCGGCCGCTTCGCCTATGCCCTCGTGCTGCCGGACATGCGCGACGCGCTGGGCTGGTCCTATTCCGCGGCCGGTTTCATGAACACGATCAACGCCGTCGGCTATCTTGCGGGCGCGCTGCTCGCCTCGCGCATGATCCGGCGGTTTGGGCTGACGCGAACGGTGCGCTGGGGAACACTGGCCGCCGTCATCTCGCTGGCGCTCTGTGCCGTCTCCGGCAATTTTTTCGTGCTGAGCTTTGCCCGGCTGCTGGCGGGCATCGGAGCCGCGGGCGGATTCGTCGGCGGCGCGGCGCTGGCCGCCACGATCGCGCAGACGCGCCCCGATCGCGCCAATTTCCTGCTCAGCCTGTTTTACGCCGGGCCCGGGCTCGGCATCCTCGCGTCGGGGCTGATCGCGCCGTTCGTGCTGCAGGGTTTCGGACCGGGATCGTGGTGGATCGTCTGGTGGGCGATGACACTGCTCTCTGTCGTGTTGATCGCGCCGCTGCTGCTCGCGCCGCTCGGCGGTGGCGCTGATATCGACAGCGCGGCACCCGCCAGATTCTCGGTCGGACCGGTGCTGGCCTATCTGCTCGGCTACTTCCTGTTCGGCGCCGGCTACATCGCCTACATGACCTTCATGATCGCCTATGTCCGCGATGGCGGCGGCGGCGCGGCGGCGCAGAGCCTGTTCTGGAGCCTGATCGGGATCAGCGCGTTCGCGACGCCCTGGGTGTGGCGGCGGGTGCTGGCGCTGGATCGCGGCGGCCTCACCACCGCGATCATTCTGGGCGTCAACGCGATCGGCGCGGCGCTGCCGATCTTCGGGCACTCGCCGCTGTTGCTGGCGATCTCGGCGCTGGTGTTCGGTGTCGCGTTCTTCGCGGTGGTGGGATCGACCACCGCCTTCGTGCGCTTCAACTATCCGCCGTCCGCCTGGCCGATGGGGATCGCGGCGATGACCATTTCGTTCGGCATCGGCCAGACGCTGGGGCCGATCGTGGTCGGCGCGATCACCGACGCGGTGGGCAGTCTTTCGTTTGCGCTCAACGTTTCCGCGGCGATGCTGGCGACGGGGGCGGTGCTGTGCGCGTTTCAGAGGAAGTTGGCGAAATAGCGAATAGCGAGTGGCGAATGGTAAGTGGTCAGCGCGAATACTTTCCCTATTCGCCATTCGCTACCCCCATTCGCCCCCTTCAACTCCCGCTGAACGAATTGTATCCCTGGTCTTCCCAGAAGCCGCCCTTGTAGTCGTTGGTGACTTCCATCGAGAGCACGTATTTCGGATTCTTGAAGCCGAGCTTTGTCGGCACGCGAATCTTCATCGGGAAACCATAGGCACGCGGCAGGATTTCGTCGCCGAATTTGAACGTCATCTGGGTCTGCGCGTGCAGCGCGCTGCGCATGTCGAGCGGCGAATTGTAGCCGTCCTTGTCGGCGCACTGGAACCAGACATATTTGGCGCGCGTGTCGGCGCCGACGATTTGCAGGAAATCGCGTAGCGGCGTGCCGGTCCAGCTGCCGATCGCGCTCCAGCCCTCGACGCAGATGTGGCGCGTGACCTGCTTGACCTGCGGCAGCTTGTAGAGCTCCTCCAGCGTCCACGACTTCTTGTTCTCGACGAGACCGCGCACCTCGAGCTTCCAGTCCTTGGCCTCGATCTCCGGGGCCTCGTCAAGGCTGTAATAGGCGTTGAACGGGAACGGCTTGGTGATCGCGCTTTCCGGGAAGGTCGGCGCCATCGCATCCGGATTGAACATCCAGGCCTGCACGCCGTCGTTGAATTTCGAAACCTGCTTCAGCATTTCCTCGGCCGAAAACTGGTCCGTCACGTCGCAGCCGGTGAGCAGCGTCAACGCGCCGAGGCTGGCGCCGCCGGAGATGAAGCGCCGGCGCGTCAGGTCCGGCATCGTCTTGACGGCGTCCCGGAGCAGCAGCGTCTTGTCGACGCCGGGGATCAGAAGGTTACGCAAGCGGCCCATAATATCCTCCTAGTATGCTCAGCGGCCGATAATCATCGCGCGAAGACTCTTCGGCACCAGCAGTGCAAGCACGACGTGAACCACCATGAAGGCGACGATCGCGGCCATGCAGAAGAAGTGGACGTAACGGGCGGCCTCATAGCCGCCGAACATGGCCGTCAGATATTGCAGCTGCACCGGCTTCCAGATCGCCAGCCCCGACAGCACGATCAGGATGCCAACCACGATGATGCCGGCATAGAGCAGCTTCTGGACGTAATTGTATTTGGTCAGATCCTCATGCGACAGCTTGCCGGTCAGCGCCGCCTTGGTATCGGCAAGCACACCCTCCGGTGTGATCGGCAGCAGCTTCTTGCGGAAGCGGCCGGTGGCGAGCCCCAAAGCGAGGTAGATCAGGCCGTTGACCATCAACAGCCACATCGCGGCAAAGTGCCAGAGCAGCGCGCCGCCGAGCCAGCCGCCCAGCGTGATGCTGTCCGAAAAGGTGAAGTCGAACAGCGGAGAGGCGTTGTAGATCTTCCATCCCGACATGATCATCAGGACCATCGCAAAGGCGTTGGTCCAGTGCAGGGCCCGCACCCAGGCCGGCTGAATGACTTTGGCCCTGGTGGCTGCCTTGGGCGTCGCTTTGGCGCTGGCTTGGTCGCTGGCGGTGATGCTCGACATGGCCTGTTCCGTCGTTGCAATGGGTTACCGGTTTATACGCCGGGAACCGGGTTTTCGTTACTGCGCAGATGCTATCAGATCGATGCAGGGGGCGTATCGAGGTCACAAAAAAGCGAGCCGGGTCGCCCCGGCTCGCCTACCACGCATCCTGTTGGGACTAATCAGGCGTGCGCGGAGATCACGAAGCCGGCATCAGCACGGTATCGACCACATGGATCACGCCGTTGGACTGGTTGACGTTCGAGATCGTGACCATCGAGGTTCCGCCCTTGGCGTCGACGATCCAGACCTTGCTGCCGTCAAGCTTCACCGTCAGCTGTTCGCCTTCGGCGGTCTTGAGCTTCATGCCGTCCTTGAGGTCGGCTGCGGCGAGCTTGCCGGGCACGACATGGTAGGTCAGGATCTTGGTCAGGGTCGCCTTGTTCTCAGGCTTCACCAGCGTGTCGACGGTGCCGGCCGGCAGCTTGCCGAAGGCGGCGTTGGTCGGTGCGAACACCGTGAACGGGCCCTTGCCTTCCAGCGTGGCAACCAGACCGGCGGCCTTCACGGCGGCGACCAGCGTGGTGTGGTCCTTGGAGTTGACGGCGTTCTGGACGATGTTCTTCGAGGGGAACATCGCGGCGCCGCCGACCATCACGGTCTTTTCTTCCGCGCTTGCCGGCGCTGACACGGTGGCGGTGAGCGCGAGCACGCTGAAGGCGGCGGCGGTCAGATAAGCGATTCGGTTCGACATGGATCTTCTCCCGATGATTGAGGTCTCCGGCGGGGGCCGCCGGTGCTGAGAACAACGACGTTGGTCGGTTGACCGTTTTCGTCGTCGTTGGCCGAGCTACGGGAGGTTTTTCCGGCAGTTTCGACGGATAATTTATCGTGATGGCTGAAACTTTCGGGAGGGCTGTCCGTGGGGGTATTCTCATGAAGCCGTCATTGCGAGCGCAGCGAATATCCCGCCTTGCCACTCCACACACAACTGTCGTCACCCGCGAAGGCGGGTGATCCAGTACGCCGCGGCTTCTCGATTCAATCATTGGCGTCTCTGGAATACTGGGTCGCCCGGTCAAGCCGGGCGATGACACTGAATATGCGGCCGCGATCTCGCGACGCATTGCACCCGAGGTTTTCAATTTCGTTCCGCCCTCTAAGAATATCCAGAGGGCGCAGGGAATGCCGGATGCGCGCTGCACCCGCGGTCTCGTGTGCGATTGTGCTAAAGAAGCTGCACACGAGCATACAGGGCAGCGGAGAACATCCGACATTCCCTGCGCAATGGCTTTACGGCTTATGACGCGCTCTCCCCGGTGAGACGGCCTCTATTGCCACCGTCGCCCCTCGGAAGCGCTAGCTCCCGAAAGACTTGACGCCGTTACGGGCGCCAGGACCACACGCTTTCGCCGTACGCATCAGCCGCGACCGTCCATCGCAACATCAGCGTCCACCGCGACCCGCCCCTCGTTGTGACGACGGCCAACGCCCTCTGAGTGGGACGGGGTGACGGGAATGTGCCGGTGATTTGGGTCGAAGGAAAGCAAAATATTTTTGATTTACAGAAATTTGGGACTTGACATGATTTCCGTAAATCGGAAGTGATTTGCCCGTCGTGTTACTTTGTCGCAGCTTCTGCGTTCACGTGCAGAGGCGAACCGCGCGAACGGTCGGCTCCCTCCCCCGCAAGGGGGGAGAGAACGAGAGAGCAGCTCACACAAACATCTAGGCCGATTCTTCCAGCACCTCCTCCACCGGCCGATCCGCCAGCTCGGCGCGCGCCAGGCGCACCGTGATTCCGACCTTGCCGAGCGTATGCGGGATCGGCGGGCTGAATTTGGCGACGCCAACGGTAATGCTGTCGATCAAGGCGAAGCGCCGCAGCAGGCCGATCGCAACGGCTTCCCCGAGCGCTTCCAGCGTTTGGTATTTCGTCGCGCCGGCAAGACTCACGGCGGCATCCACCACAGCGTCATAGCGGATCGAGGCATCCAGCCTGTCGTCCCGGTGCGTCGGCGCCGCCTTCAGCGTCGCGTCGATGTCGAAGGTGAATTTCTGGCCGAGGCGGCGTTCTTCCTCGAACAGGCCGTGGTACCCGAAGGTCTGCAATCCTGATATCTGGATGGTCGTCAGCATGGGCGCTCCTTCATCTGAAGGTGGATCGGATTTTTTCCGATTGCCCAGGCGCGCGGCTGAATACCTCGCGCTTCCCGATGGTGCCCCATCTGCGATCGCCAGTCGCGCGAGAGTGTGAGTATACGGGCGCAACGGTCGGGGCTCAAGTGTAAGCCGAAAACTTGTAGGGTGGGCAAAGGCGCGTTTGCGCCGTGCCCACCACAGTTTGGCGTCATAAAAAGATGGTGGGCACGCTGCGCTCTGCCCACCCTACCAAGAGCTAATCATTGCTCGCCGGCGTCTGGATGAAGCCGCGATTATGTGTCGGGCTGATCAGGATCTCGTTGACGCAGACGCGCGGCGGCAGGCTGGCGACGAACGCGATGGTGCGGCCGCAATCCTCGGGCTGCAGCATCTTCGCCAGCTCGGTTTCGTTCGGCGGCACCGGGCGCGATTTCAGGATCGGGGTTGCGACCTCGCCGGGCGACAGGCAGCAGGCGCGCAGCCCGTTGACGCATTCGTCCATGTTGAAGGAATGGGTCAGCGCCAGCACCGCATGCTTGGTGGTGGTGTAAGCCGGGCCCGTCATCTTCGAGACATGACGACCGGCCCAGGACGCGACGTTGATGATGCAGCCATCCTGCTGCTTGCGCATCGCCGGCAGCACGGCGTGCATGCAGAACATGACGCCGTTGAGGTTGATATTGACGACCTTGTCCCAGCCCTCCGGTTCCACATCCGCCCAGCTCCGCTTCGGTACGTTGACGCCGGCACTGTTGACCAGGAGGTCGATCCGGCCGTGCTTGGCGAGGATCTGGTCGGCGACCTTGTTGACGTCGGCCCTGTTGCTGACATCGAGCGCGATCGCCTCGGCCTCGCCGCCCTTTTTGGTGATGTTGGCCACGACCCGGTCCAGCTCGGCCTGGCGGCGTCCCGAAACCACGACGGTCCAGCCGTCCGCCGCGAGATGCTCCGCGCCGGATTCACCGATTCCCGTGCCACCGCCCGTCACCCAGGCCACGCGTTTCCCATTATTTGACATGCAAACTGTCTCCGTTGCTTTGTGAGGGGCGTTTTTGCTAATCCAGCCGGCGAAAACTCCGGCCATTGCCCCTCAGGGAATGTTGCATGAACACCACCGCCAGCGCCAACCTGTTTTCCCGCCTGTTCGACAAGCTCGACGATCCCGCCCGGCTCGCGATCGAGATGTTCGACGGCACGCGCATCAGCTATGCCGATCTGATCGCCCGCGCCGGCCAGATGGCGAATGTGCTGGTCGCGAGGGGCGTCAAGCCGGGCGACCGCGTGGCGGCGCAGACCGAAAAATCCGTGCCGGCGCTGGTGCTCTATCTCGCCACGGTACGATCAGGCGCGGTGTATCTGCCGCTCAACACCGCCTATACGCTGAACGAGCTGGAATATTTCATCACCGACGCGGAGCCGTCGCTGGTGGTGTGCGACCCCTCCAAGGCTGAGGGCATCGGCGTGATCGCGGCCAAGGTCAACGCCAGGGTCGAAACGCTCGATGCCAACGGCAAGGGAACGCTGACGGACGCCGCCGCCAGGGCGGACGCTTCGTTCGCAACCGTCGCCCGCGCCAGCGACGACCTCGCCGCGATCCTCTACACGTCGGGCACCACGGGGCGTTCCAAGGGCGCGATGCTGACCCACGACAATCTCGCCTCGAACTCGCTCTCGCTGGTCGATTATTGGCGCTTCACCAGGGACGATGTGCTGATCCACGCGCTGCCGATCTATCACACCCACGGCCTGTTCGTAGCGAGCAACGTGACGCTGTTCGCGCGCGCCTCGATGATCTTCCTGCCGAAGCTCGACCCTGAACTGATGATCAAGCTGATGGCGCGCGCAACCGTCCTGATGGGCGTGCCGACGTTCTACACGCGGCTGCTGCAGAGTCCGGCGCTGACCAAAGAGTCCACGAAGCACATGCGGCTGTTCATTTCGGGCTCGGCGCCGCTGCTCGCCGACACCCACCGCGAATGGTCGGCGCGAACAGGTTTTGCCATCCTCGAGCGCTACGGCATGACCGAAACCAACATGAACACCTCCAACCCCTATGACGGCGACCGCGTGCCCGGCGCCGTCGGCCTTCCCCTGCCCGGCGTTTCCGTGCGTGTCACCGACCCGGAAACCGGCAAGGAGATTGCGCGCCACACTATTGGGATGATCGAGGTCAAGGGCCCGAACGTCTTCAAGGGCTATTGGCGGATGCCGGAAAAGACAAAGGCCGAGTTCCGCGACGACGGCTTCTTCATCACCGGCGATCTCGGCAAGATCGACGACAAGGGCTATGTACACATTCTCGGCCGCGGCAAGGATCTGGTGATCTCCGGCGGCTTCAACGTCTACCCGAAGGAAATCGAGAGTGAGATCGACGCCATGCCGGGCGTGATCGAATCCGCCGTGATCGGCGTGCCGCATGCGGACTTCGGCGAAGGCGTCACCGCGGTCGTGGTCTGCAACAAGGGCGCCGACATCAGCGAAGCCTCGGTGCTGCAAGCGCTCGACGGGCGTCTTGCAAAATTCAAGATGCCGAAGCGCGTCTTCGTCGTCGACGAACTGCCGCGCAACGCGATGGGCAAGGTGCAGAAGAATATTCTGCGGGATACTTACGCAAAGATTTACGCAAAATAGTAGCCGTCGCCTGTCCGGGTGAGGCGGCGCCTGCGCCTATGAAATTCTGGGCTCCATGCACGGCAAGCTGGAAGCCCCGCTCGTCAAGGCGTTCAGGGAAGTCGCCTTGAACCGCTGAGGGCGCGCGAACGCGCGCCGATGTCGATGATGTTTCCTACAGCAGGCTGATCACAAACCGGGTGCCGACAATGAAGAGGTAGCAGCCGAACGCGATCTCCAGGTTGCGCTTTGACATCGCATGCGCCGCGCGCACGCCGAGCGGCGCGGTGAGAAGGCTGGTCGGCATCACAAGCAGGGCGCCGATCAGCGACACGAAGCCGATCGCGAACGGCAGCTGCAGCGCGGTGACGTCCGGGTAGCGCGCCGCCGCGGGCCAGCCGGCGTAGATGTAACCGAGTGCGCCGGGGATCGAGATCAGCACCGCCAGCGCCGAGGAGGTCGCGACCGCCTGATGAATGGGACGGCCATAGAACGTCATCAGAAGATTGGCGAACAGGCCGCCGCCGACCCCCATCAACGTCGACAGCAGACCGATGCAGAAACCATAGAGCCGCATCAGCGGTCCCTTGGGGATGTCGTCGCCGAATTTCCAGTTGTCGCGCGCCAGCAGCAGCCGCGCGGCGGCCGACCATGCCACGCCGACGAAGACGATCTTGAACAGCCGCTCCGGCGCATAACGCGCGGTGATGCTGCCGGCGATGACGCCGATGATGATCGGCAGCCACCACAATTTGAGCACGCCGAGATCAACCGCGCCGCGGGCGTGATGGGCGCGAAACGAACGGATCGAGGTCGGGATGATGATCGCGAGCGAAGTGCCGATGCAGAGCGGCATCCGCACATCAAGCGGCACGCCGGCAAGGCGGAAGCACTCATAGAACACCGGCACCAGGATCGCCCCGCCGCCGATCCCGAAGATGCCGGCAAAAAACCCCGACACCGCGCCAACCGCAACCAGCATCAGCGCCAGTTCGACAAGCTCGACGAGATTAAGTCCGGCCATCACAATCCCGCCTGCACGTTGAGGAACACCGCAGCGTTACCCGACGAATCGGGGCGCGACCATTGCCGCGCTGGCGGCAGCTCTTGCGATCAAATGCAGGGCTTGAAATGCAGCGTCGGACCGGGACGCGCGGCCAGGGCGTGCGCTGGATTCGCATATCCGGTCGGCTCTGCGGGAATAGCCTGAACGCGCTCGGGAACGGCCGCGAAGGGACGCCGTCCGCGCCACGACCTCGGGCCGCCGGTCACGCCACCGCCGACCCCTTTATACGCGCAGGCAGCGACAGCTCACCACAACAAACGAACGATGATTCGTTCTTTCTGTGAGCGAGCGCAGGCGTGGTATACCAAGCCGCTGATCGCCCTCGTTTCATCCTTGATCTAGTAATGAACGACCGTTCGATTTCGTGGCATTTGATCGTTGCGCTCGCTGGTTCGACTACGTAAATAGAATTGCTTTAACGCGATCTCCGATGGGCCGCACCACGTCCCGCCAACTTCAAAGCCGCCGATGACCGCCAGGATCGAACGACCGCTTTCTCCCCATCTGCAGACCTACCGCTGGACGCTGACGATGGCGCTGTCCATCGTCCACCGCGCCACCGGCGTGGCGCTGTATTTTGGAACCCTGCTGCTGGCCTGGTGGCTGATCGCCGCCGCTTCGGGCCCCGGCGCCTACGCCAATGTGCAGGCTTTTACCGGCAGCTTCATCGGCAAGCTGATCGTGTTCGGTTACACTTGGGCGCTGATGCATCATTTGCTGTCCGGGCTCCGGCACCTGGTCTGGGACCTCGGCTACGGCTTCAAGGCCAATGAGCGCGAGGCCCTGACCTGGGGCGCGCTGATCGGCGGCATTTCGCTGACCATCCTGGTCTGGATCATCGCCTACATGACCATCGGAGGCGGACGATGAACGCGCCCAAATCGCCTTCCATGCGCACGCCGCTCGCGCGCGTCCGCGCCCTCGGCTCCTCGCATTCCGGCACTTCCGATTTCTGGCGTCAGCGCCTCACTGCGGTGGCGATGACGCTGCTGATCGTCCCCGTCATCGTGGTGGTCTTGATGCTGCTCGGCAGCAACCAGGCAGGCGCCAAGCAAATCTTCAGCTCGGTGCCCATCGCGATCATCATGCTGCTCTTCATCCTCGCCAGTGCCTGGCACATGAAGATCGGCATGCAGGTCGTGATCGAAGACTATGTGCACAATGAGAAGATCAAGCTCGCCAGCGTGATGGCCAATAATTTCTTCTGTATCGCGGTGGCGCTCGCCTCGATTTACGCGATCCTCAAAATGTCATCGGGAGTTTAGCCCATGGCCTCTGAAGGTAACGGCAAGGCCACCAACGGCAGTGGTCCTGCGACCAACGGAAAAGCCTATCCGATCGAAGACCACACCTATGATGTGGTGGTGGTCGGCGCCGGCGGCGCCGGCTTGCGCGCCGTGGTCGGCTGCTCCGAGGCGGGCCTGCGCACCGCCTGCATCACAAAAGTATTCCCGACCCGCTCGCACACGGTCGCCGCGCAGGGCGGCATTTCGGCGGCGCTCGGCAACATGCACAAGGACGATTGGCGCTGGCACATGTACGACACCGTCAAGGGGTCGGACTGGCTCGGCGACCAGGACGCCATCGAATACATGGTGCGCAACGCGCCCGAGGCGGTCTACGAGCTCGAACATTGGGGCGTGCCGTTCTCGCGCACCGAAGACGGCAAGATCTACCAGCGCCCGTTCGGCGGCATGACGATGGATTTCGGCAAGGGCCAGGCCCAGCGTACCTGCGCCGCCGCCGACCGCACCGGTCACGCCATGCTGCACACGATGTACGGCCAGGCGCTGCGCCACGCGGCCGAATTCTACATCGAGTTCTTCGCCATCGACCTCATCATGGACGACCAGGGCGTCTGCCGCGGCGTGATCGCGCTCAAGCTCGATGACGGCACGCTGCATCGGTTCCGCGCCCAGACCACGATCCTCGCCACCGGCGGCTACGGCCGCGCCTACGCCTCCTGCACCTCGGCGCATACCTGCACCGGTGACGGCGGCGCGATGGCGCTGCGCGCCGGTCTGCCGCTGCAGGACATGGAGTTCATCCAGTTCCACCCGACCGGCATCTATGGTTCGGGCTGCCTCGTTACCGAAGGTGCGCGCGGTGAAGGCGGCTATCTCGTCAATTCCGAGGGCGAGCGCTTCATGGAGCGCTATGCTCCATCAGCCAAGGACCTCGCCTCGCGCGACGTGGTCTCGCGCGCGATGACCATCGAAATGCGCGAAGGCCGCGGCGTCGGCAAGAAAAAGGACCACATCTATCTGCACCTCGATCATCTCGATCCCAAGGTGCTGCAGGAAAGACTGCCGGGCATCTCCGAATCGGCGAAGATCTTCGCCAATGTCGACGTCACCCGCGAGCCGATCCCGATCACGCCGACCGTGCACTACAATATGGGCGGCATCCCCACCAATTATCACGGCGAAGTGCTGACCAAGCGGGACGGCGACGACAACGCGACCGTGCCCGGCCTGATGGCGCTCGGTGAAGCCGCCTGCGTCTCCGTGCACGGCGCCAACCGGCTCGGCTCCAACTCGCTGATCGACCTCGTCGTGTTCGGCCGCTCCGCGGCGCTGCGTTGCGCCGAGAAACTGACCGCGAACGGCAAGCAGCCGGAGCTGCCGGCGGACTCCGCCGAACTGGCGCTCGGCCGGCTCGATCATTATCGCTACGCCTCCGGCGGCACGCCGACCGCAAAACTGCGCGACAGCATGCAGCATGTGATGCAGAGCAATTGCGCCGTGTTCCGGACCGGCGAAGTCCTGAGCGAAGGCCAGAACCTGATCCACAAGGTGCATGGCGGCATCGGCGACGTCGCGACCACGGACCGCTCGCTGGTCTGGAACTCCGACCTGGTCGAAACCCTCGAATTCGACAATCTGATCGTGCAGGCGGTGGTGACGATGGACTCGGCGGCCAACCGCACCGAGAGCCGCGGCGCCCACGCCCGCGAGGATTTCGCCGAACGCGACGACAAGAACTGGATGAAGCACACGCTGGCGTGGATCGACGGGCGTGGCAAGACCACGATCGATTACCGCCCGGTGCACGACTACACGATGACCAACGACGTGCAGTACATCCCGCCGAAGGCGCGGGTGTATTGATCAGAACAAAAGCAGCCGTCATTCCGGGATGGTCCGAAGGACCAGACCTGGAATCTCGAGATTCCGGGTTCGATGCTGACGCATCGCCCCGGAATGACGAAAGGTTAGAGGAATGGTTGAATTCGCGCTTCCGAAGAACTCCAAGATCACCGGCGGCAAGACCTGGCCGAAGCCGGCGGGCGCGACCGAGACGCGCGAGTTTCGGGTGTATCGCTGGAATCCTGACGACGGCAAGAATCCGAGCGTCGACACCTATCATATCGACACCAGCGAATGCGGTCCGATGGTGCTCGACGGCCTGATCTGGATCAAGAACCACATCGATCCGACGCTGACCTTCCGCCGCTCCTGCCGCGAAGGCGTCTGCGGTTCCTGCGCCATGAACATCGACGGCCAGAACACGCTGGCCTGCACCAAGTCGATGCACGACGTCAAAGACGGCGCGGTCAAGGTCAACCCGCTGCCGCACCAGCCTGTCGTCAAGGACCTGGTGCCTGACCTGACCAATTTCTATGCGCAATATGCCTCGATCGAGCCGTGGCTGAAGACCACCACGCCGACGCCGCAGAAGGAATGGAAGCAGAGCCACGAGGACCGCGAAAAGCTCGACGGCCTCTACGAATGCATCCTGTGCGCCTGCTGCTCGACCTCGTGCCCGAGCTACTGGTGGAACAGCGACCGATTCCTGGGCCCCGCCGCGCTGCTGCAGGCGACGCGCTGGGTTACCGATTCCCGCGATGAAGCCACCGGCGAGCGGCTCGACAATCTCGAAGACCCGTTCCGGCTCTACCGCTGCCACACCATCATGAACTGCGCCAAGGCCTGCCCGAAAGGTCTCAACCCGTCGGAAGCCATCGCCGAGCTCAAGCTGAAGCTGGTCGAGCGGCAAATTTAGCTAATTTGTGCCGAGTATCCCGGTAAACGGCCGGGTCGGCACCGGGCAAAGTTTCAGCTTCTGCGCCGCTTTGTTCCGTTACAGGTTTGACGTAACATTCGCTCCGGAGCAGGAGCGCCCGTGCAGACCGCACAACGCAATTCGCTGAGATTGCTGCAATGGATGATGGCGGCCTCGCTGGCCCTCCCGCTGGCGCTGTTCATCTTTGCATCCGCGATTTCCTGGATCTCGATCAACGAGACGGCCGACCGGGAAATCGAACGCTCGCTCGATGTCGTGCACGAGCACGCGCTGAAAGTGTTCGAGACCATCGACCGCAGCATCTCTGAAATCGCCGAGGTGATCCGCGGCATTCCGGACGCCGGCATTACTTCCCGCGAGGAAGCGCTGCATCAGCGGCTGAAGCAGCTTGTCGGGTCGCTGCCGCAGGTGAAATCGACCTGGATCTTCGACGCCAGGGGCCGCGCGCTCGTCAACAGCCTCGTGATGCCCCCGCCCGAGATCGACTTCTCGGACCGGGATTATTTCAACGCGCATGTCGCCGGCGACATCGGAACCTATATTGGCGAGGCGCTGACGCCGCGGCCGCCCTATCAGGGCGCGCCGTTTTTCGGCTTCAGCCGGCGGCGGCAAACCGAGGACGGCAGCTTTGCCGGTGTGATCCAGGCGTCGGTACTGCCGGAATATTTCGAGAAATTCTACGCCCGGATCGGCCGTGAGCCCGGCAGCTTCTTTGCGCTCGCCCTGACCAACGGCGCGGTGCTGGCGCGCTTTCCGACCGTCGATCAGGAAGCGCGGCTCGACCTCTCAGGACCGGTCGGACAGCAGATCGCGGCGAACCCCAAGGCCGGCCTCATCACCGTGACGTCGCCGACCGACGGCATCGAGCGCCGCCTCGGCTACCAGCGGCTCGCCGAATATCCGATCTATATCAGCGCCGGCCTTGAGACGTCGGCAATCCGGGCGCGCTGGTTCTCCACCATCAGCCAGCACCTCATCTTCGGCGCGCCGGCCACCGCCCTGTTGTTTTTCCTGCTCGCTTTCGCCCTGCGTCGAACGCGGCATCTTTATGCCGAGGCTGCCAAGCGGCAGGAGGCCGAGGAAGCGCTGAAGCATGGCCAGCGGCTCGAGGCGCTGGGGCAACTCACCGGCGGCGTCGCGCATGACTTCAACAATCTGCTCACCGTGATCCGCGCCTCCGTCGATCTGTTGCGGCGGCCGGACCTGCCGGAGCCACGCCGGCTGCGCTACATCGACGCGATCTCGGACACGGTCACGCGCGCGGCACGACTGACGACCCAGCTTCTGGCGTTCGCGCGCCGTCAGACACTCAAACCGGAACTGTTCGACGTCGGCCAGAACGTTCAGATGCTGAGCGAGATGATCAAGACGCTGATCGGATCGCGGGTCGAGATCGAGATCCATGGGCCGGCCGAACCGTGCGTCGTCAATGCCGATGCCGGGCAGTTCGAAACCGCGATGATCAACATGGCGGTCAACGCCCGCGACGCCATGGACAGCCGCGGCAGGCTGACCATCACGGTGCACACGGCAACTGAATTGCCCAGCGCCGCCATAGGTTCGCCAAATCCCCGCAAGCAGGATTCCATCGGCCAGAACCGCGCCGACCAAAAACCCACCGGCTATGTCGCCGTCTCCGTCGAGGATACCGGCGTCGGCATTCCCCAGGAGCAGTACGGTCGCATCTTCGAACCGTTCTTCACCACCAAGGAGGTCGGCCAGGGCACCGGGCTCGGCCTGTCCCAGGTGTTCGGTTTCGCCAGGCAATCCGGCGGCGAAGTAGTGGTGGCCAGCGAAGTGGGAAAGGGCAGCATTTTCACGCTGTACCTGCCGCGCGCCACCGGTGACGGCAAGCCGCAGCAGATGACAGTGGAAGATGCTCCGCCGCTCGACGGCAGGGGTATGTCGGTGCTCGTGGTCGAAGACAATATCGAGGTCGGGAAATTCGCCACCGACGCGCTGGCCGAACTCGGCTACGGCACAACCCTGGTCGACAACGCCACGCACGCGCTGGAAGAACTGGCTACTGGCGCCGACCGCTACGACGTGGTGTTCACCGACGTCGTGATGCCGGGCATGACCGGCATCGAGCTGGCGCAGGAAATTCGCCGTTACCATGCCGATCTGCCGGTCGTGCTGACCAGCGGCTACAGCCACGGCCTGTCCGAAAGCGGCAGCGACGGTCTGGAGCTGCTGCAAAAGCCCTACTCGATCGAGCAGCTTTCGCGCGTGCTGCACGCGGTCGCCCGCTGGCGCATGATGAAACGCGCCACCACGACGCGGGCGTCCTGAGCAAGGTCCGTGCCTTAGGAAATGCGATTTCACTCTTCGTCATGCCCCGGGCATAGCCGTCTGAAGGACGGCTAAGCCCGGCCATGACGTGGGGAAGCACCGTCAGGGAACCTTCTGATTTTCTTCGCGTTACCGGGCCATGGCCAAGACTGATAGTAAGTCCGATGCGAAGCCCGCCGTAAAGTCCGAGCCTTCCTCGAAGAAATCCGATTCCTCGAAGAAATCCGCTGCCGCGAAACAAGCCGCTGCCGAAGAGTCAGCGGCCGAAAAGGCCGAAATTATCGATGTCGTCGCCGAGGACGGCGATCGCGTCGACCCGCCGCCGCCGGAGGTGGTCGAGCCCGACCCGGAATTGTCGCCGGAGGAGGCCGAGCAGGCGCGTAAAGATTATCTGCTGACGCGCTTCTGGATCAGCGCGCGCGGCTATTGGGGCAAAAGCGGCGACCGGCTGGCGTGGTTTTTTTCGATCGGGCTCTTGATCCTGATCGTCGTCAATGTCGGATTCCAATACGGCATCAATGTCTGGAACCGGGCGATCTTCGACGCCATCGAGAAGCGCGAATCCGCCACCGTCTTCTATCTCTCCGCGGTGTTCTTCCCGCTTGCGATCGGCAGCGTGCTGCTCGGCGTCGCGCAGGTGTTCGCGCGGATGGGTATCCAGCGGCGCTGGCGGGGTTGGCTGACCAGCTCTGTCATGACGCGCTGGCTGACCAGCGGCCGCTATTACCAGCTCAACCTCGTCGGCGGCGACCACAAGAATCCGGAACACCGCATCGCCGAGGATCTTCGGATCTCGACCGACTCGCCGGTGGATTTCGTCGCCGGCGTCACCTCGGCGTTTTTATCCGCCGCGACCTTCATCGTGGTGCTCTGGACCATCGGCGGCGCGCTGACGGTGACGCTCGGTGGATCAACGGTGACGATACCCGGCTTTCTCGTCATTGCGGCGGTGGTCTACGCCGCGATCGCCTCCGGCTCGATCATGGCCATCGGCCGCCGCTTCGTGCAGGTGTCCGAAGACAAGAACCAGGCCGAGGCCGAATTCCGCTACACGCTGACCCGGGTGCGCGAGAACGGCGAGAGCATCGCGCTGCTCGGCGGCGAGGAGGAAGAGCGCGACGGCCTCGACAAGAACTTCTCCAACGTGCTGCGGCAATGGTCGCAGCTAGCCCGCCAGCACATGCGCACTACCCTGGTGTCGCAGGGGTCGGGACTGATTGCGCCCGTGGTGCCGCTGTTGCTGTGCGCGCCGAAATACCTCGACGGCAGCATGACGCTCGGACAGGTGATGCAGGCGGCCTCCGCCTTCACCATCGTGCAGACCGCGTTCGGCTGGCTGGTCGACAATTATCCGCGCCTTGCCGACTGGAACGCCTGCGCGCGCCGGATCGCCTCGCTGATGATGTCGCTCGACGGGCTGGAGCGGGCCGAACGCGGCGACGGATTCGGCCGCATCAAGCGCGGCGAGACCGAGGGCGAGGCCATGCTCAGCCTCAACGATTTCTCGGTGACGTTAGACGACGGCACCGCTGTTGTCGGCGAGACCGAAGTCGTGATCGAGCCCGGCGAGCGCCTGCTGGTGGCCGGCGAATCCGGCACCGGCAAGAGCACGCTGGTACGCGCGATTGCAGGCTTGTGGCCATGGGGCGGCGGCAGCGTCAACTTCCATCCCGACCGCCGGCTCTTCATGCTGCCGCAGAGGCCGTACATTCCCACCGGCACGCTGCGCCGCGCGATCGCCTATCCCGGCGCCGCCGAGGACTGGAGATCCGAACAGTTCTGCGAAGCCCTGCACAAGGTCGGCCTCGACCATCTGAAGGAGAAGATCGAGGAAGAGGCGCCGTGGGACCAGACATTGTCGGGCGGTGAAAAGCAGCGGCTGGCGTTCGCGCGGCTGTTGCTGCACAACCCCGACATCGTGGTGCTGGACGAGGCGACCTCGGCGCTGGACGAAAAGAGCCAGGACAAGATGATGGAGATCGTCATCAAGGAGCTGCCGAAAGCAACCATCGTCAGCGTCGCCCATCGCGCCGAGCTGGAAGCATTTCATAGCCGCAAGATCGTGCTGGAGCGGCGCAAGGGCGGCGCCAAGCTCGTCAGCGACGTCGACCTGATCCCGCGCAAGGGCAAACGCCGCCTGCTCGGCCGCTTCCTGCGCCAACGCAAGCCGCCGAAAAAGGCGGCGTGATATTTCTTCCCTTCTCCCCTTGTGGGAGAAGGTGGCGCGTAGCGCCGGATGAGGGGTCTCTATCCTCACATCGAAATCTTACCGTGAGGAGAGAACCCCTCACCCGTCTTCGCTGCGCGAAGCCACCCTCTCCCACAAGGGGAGAGGGGAAGAGAAGCGTCGTTGGCCTTGCCAGCAAAACCGGCTATGCATGCGCCGCTTTCCACCGAGGATATCCGTTTGAAGCCCGACAACGACCCCACGCCCGCGCCGTTCGGCGCGTTCGCACCGAATGCTGCGCAGGCCGCGATCATTGCGCTGGCGCACCGCTCGCGGCTGAAGCGCGGCGCGTTCCGGCCGATGCTGTCGCGACTGGCCAATCTTTTTCGCGCGGGGCCGGTGGACGTGCGCTATCAGGGCGCATCGTTTCGTTTCTATCATCAGGCCAGCGCCACCGAGCGCGGCGCGCTGTTCAATCCGGACTACAACATCGAGGAGCTGGATTTCTTGCGCGCGCATACGCCTGTTGGCGGCGTGTTCGTCGATGTTGGCGCCAATGTCGGCACCTATGCGCTTGCGCTGGCGCGCCATGTCGGCGCCAGCGGCAAGGTGGTCGCGATCGAGCCGCATCCGGTCACGCATGCAAGGCTCGCCTTCAACAACGCCGCCTCGGGTTTTACCCAAACCAGACTGGTCGCCGCCGCCGCCGGTCCCGCCGATGGCGACCTGATGATCGAGACCGATGGCGACAATCTCGGCGCCAGCCATATCGTGTCGGGGCAGGCCTCAGCCAAGGCGATCAAGGTGCCGTCGCTGCGGCTGCAACGCATCCTCGATGAAGCCGGCGTCTCGCATGCCGATGCGCTGAAGATCGACGTTGAAGGCTTTGAAGACCGCGTATTGACCGGCTTCTTCAGGGACGCGCCGCAATCGCTATGGCCGCGCGCGGTGGTGATCGAACATTTGTCATCGAATGAATGGCAGAATGACTGTATCGCCGACATGCGCGCGCGTGGCTATGCCGAAACCGGCAAGACCCGCAGCAATACGCTGCTGGTGCGCGGCTGAACCGACCATCTTCTAACCAAGGGAGAGTTCGATGATCGACCATATCGGTTTTCCGGTTTCGGATTATGAGCGCGCCAAGGCGTTCTATGTGAAGGCGCTGGCGCCGCTCGACTATGTGCTGGTCATGGAAGTAACACAGGAGCAGACCGGCCATGATCCCGCCGCCGGCTTCGGCGTTGGCGGCAAGCCGGATTTCTGGATCGGCGGCGAAGGCGGCTTGAACAAGCCGCTGCATGTCGCGATCCTCGCCAAGGACCGCGCCACCGTCGATGCTTTCTACACGGCCGCCATTGCTGCCGGCGGGCGCGACAACGGCGCGCCTGGAATTCGCGCGCATTATCACCCGAACTATTACGGCGCCTTCGTGCTCGACCCCGACGGCCACAACATCGAGGCGGTCTGCCACACGGCGGGTGACTGACGCACCGGGGTGTGACGCACCGGGGTGACTGACGCACCGGGATGATCGGTTCCGTCAGGCTCCCTTCGGGAACCTCACGGCGTCCGTTCCGTTATCGAGGATGCCGATCGAACCTCCCGAAATCCCGCCGCCTACGCCGGGAAAACCAACCGAGCCACCGCGCGAAGATCCTCCGGGCAATCCCCGTCCGGAGGTGCCGCCACCGATGCGCGAGCCCGGCGCGCCGCCGCCGCCGCAGGAGTTGCCGGGCAAGACGCCGGATGAACTGCCTGTGCGCGGGCCGAACGGGCCCTCGACGCCCAATCCGGCCACAGATCGGCCACAGGGAGGAATTTGACTTTGATCTGAAAGCGCCGCCTGAATACGCAATGAACAATTGCGCATGCAACCCGTTGCGCCCTCGAAATAAAAGGCATTCGCGCTTTCCAGCCCGCCACAATCCGGCCTAACGATTAGCCGTTGATCGACCCGCCAAACGATTCCTCTGCTGCCAGAACCTTTCCAGGGACCAAGAACATCATGACAAACCTTCGCATCGTGCTGCTTGCCACGACCGCTCTGACGGTGACGCAGATCGCGACATCCGCGTCGCATGCGCAAAATGCGCCGCTGGTCGTCGCACAGGCCAGGGAAGAACTCGGTCCCGACGGAAAGCCCAAGGCGCCGCCAAAGGCCGCGCCGCCGCCAGCTGCGAAGCCACCGACTCCGCCCGCGCCGCCACCAGCTGCGGCTCCGCCTCCGCGCCCGGCACCTCCGCCGGCTCCCCCACCTGCTGCGGCGCCTCCGCCGCGTCCCGCACCGCCGCCGGCACCACCCGCTGCCGCGCCGCCGCCGCGGCCGACACCTCCTCCCGCGCCGCCCCCGGCGGCTGCGCC